>JAHEZH010000138.1 GCA_023251155.1 Flammeovirgaceae bacterium
TCATCTCCTCAAACCCTTTCGCTTCCAACCTTCTGTTTTCCGCAACCCCTTGTTCGTTTTGGGAGTGCAAATGTACAAGCTATTTCTTCAGTTGCAAATACATACCCCAATCTTTTTTCAAAAGATGTGATCACTTTGATGGATCATGCTGATTATTAGCTAAATAAAATTGAATAATTTTTTAATAAAATTTTAAAGATTTTATTGACGTGATGTATTGCATCCTTATCAGCCCATTTTATCCCTAAACAAAGGGCATCATTGTGGATAAATTCCCTGATAACATTTCAAAAAAAACCTAAAGCTGTTTTGGTTTCTTGTAAAGAGGAACTGTACTGCACGGCTCTCCAAACATGATACTCGCAGCAAACGGTTTTAATTTATTTGTTGCTTCTACATAGACGGCAACGGGAACATGGACTTTACTGCATCCTTTAATTACAATCTTTGCATCACGATATGTTTCATAATCTATTGTGCTGAGCGTATCATGAAAAATTTGATTCTCAAGATCATCGATATTTCCAAATACAATTTTGGATGCATGCGATTGTAATGCGATGGTCAATAACATGAATGCCCAGGTGGGAATGATGGCATCGACCGAACAGGTAATAGCAACAAACTTATTTTTATATACTGACCAATCTGTTGCTTTAATAAAATCACGAAAATCTTTCTCTTTTAAAATCATTCCCTGAAAGAGCTGATCTTTGATGTCCAGCAACACACGTTCACCTGGTGTGTACAATTCCTCCAGATCGAAAGTGACCAATTGACTTTGATTAACTCTATTGACGATTTCGTTTTCCATAATCTATAAAATACGGGAGGTCATTATCTGTTTGTGTATCTAACGATCTATCTATCAATTAAAAGAACACTAAACCAATGATTTTGGTTTTTTCACCATAAAATCTTTGAGGTAATAAGGCTCATAGGTTGCCAAATCTTCCAGCTCGCCTTTTATGAATTTCTGATACGCCAGTTCACCTAACTTGGAAGCCGATGGAATTATGCCTTTTATGAAAGAAGCATTACCATGCGTAATCACTGTTTCGCATTTATCCGCTCCATTTCCAAAAAAAACAATCTTATCTTTTTCAAGCCATGACTCGTAGCTGTGCTCGTCGATGATTTTTGCTTCCGTAGGCTCTATTGTTTGTCCCTGGCTATTCGCTCGTAAAGTATATACCTCCATCCTGCGCGCATCAAGCATAGGCACCAGCCATGTAACATCACCGTTCTCTTCTTTTGTTGGAGAAGCTGAAACGACCTGACTCACCATTAACTCTAGTGTATTGACCGCAATGAGCGGAATATTCAATGCATAACACAATCCTTTGGCTGTAGCCACACCTATACGCAGCCCCGTGTATGATCCGGGGCCAGCCGAAACAGCAACCGCACTAAGTTGTAGAGGTGGCCGATCGGACAACTTAAATACCTGCTCAATAAGCAGCGAAAGCTTGGAAGCAGTGGATTGTGGAAGATGGAATTCAAGCAAAGTGATCAGCACCCCGTCCTGATGCAATGCAGCGGAACAAACAGAGGTAGAGGTTTCAATACTGAGGATAAGCGCCATTACTTTGCCGAAAGTGTTTTCTTATATCCGGCAACATCAGCCAGTACTTTCTTTGCTTCCAAAATTTCAGCATCGCGATCGAGGCTTATTTCTGCCTCACCTGCATCGAGGCGGTAGTGGAAAGCAATCTGCTGCTCCAGTGCTGAACTAAATTCTCTTTTGAAGCGGGTAAGATCGCTGTTATGATTGGAGGCCACTTTCTCTTTCAATTCTTTCAGTGCACCTTGCAGTTCATCATAATAGTGCTCACTTTTTGTGGTCGTTATCAGTTTATTTACTTGCTTATCCAGATCCGATTCATAATTAAATTTTTGTTCCTTCAGCCATACTGCAAATTTTTGGTATTCGCCATCGCTGAGTTTAAAATTTTGCATGGTAGCCGGTACCGGCAAATGTTCCCCGCAGTATTTACTTGCATACTCAAACACCAGGCCTGAATTGATGAGTTCAATTACGGCAGGGCTGACTAATTCATTCTTTACCGGGTAGTCAGGATCAAGGCCACCGCCATCATACACTTTACGACCATGTTTGGTTTTGAATTCGGTTTTAAGTGAATCCGCAAAGCGGACTACGGTACCATCACTTTTTCTGTGTGCATAATCCAAAGCTTGTATACATCGTCCGCTGGGGATATAATATTTAGCGGTGGTGACTTTAAGCTGTGCATTGTACGAAAGCTGACGTGTGGTTTGCACTAATCCCTTACCAAATGTTTTTTGCCCGATCAATACGGCGCGATCATAATCCTGTAAAGCGCCTGCCACAATCTCCGATGCTGAAGCACTGCCCTGGCTTGTTAATACCACTAAGGGTATTTCGGTATCGATCGGTTCATTTAATGTGTTGTAGGTTTTGTTCCATTCCTGCACTTTGCCTTTGGTGGAAACCACTTCCAATCCCTTGGGGATAAAGACATTTACGATATTTACCGCCTCATGAAGCAGACCTCCGGGATTATCGCGGAGATCAAGCATTATTTTTTTTGCGCCTTTTGCCTTTAGGCTCACTACTGCCTGCTCCACTTCCTTTCCAGCACCGGGAGTAAAGTCGTCTAATTTGATATACCCAATTGAACCATCAACCAATCCCTGGTACACTACGTTCGTGATCTTTATTTTTTCGCGCTGAATTTTGAATTTCAGGTCTTCTTTCTGTCCATATCTCTTTACGACTACATCCAATTCGGTTTTTGCTTTTCCTTTCAGCATAGCGCTGATTTCAGAAGTGCTCTTGCCTTGCACATTTTTTCCATTCAAAGAAATGAACTCATCGCCTACGTGAAGGCCGGCCTGCTGCGCCGGGAAACCGTAGTACGGATTGGTAATGACCGCTTTATTGTTCACAATACCAATCAAAGCCCCGATGCCTGCATATTGCCCCGTGGTTTGGATGCTGAATGATTCCAGATCTTCTTCGGGAATGTAATCCGTATAGGGATCAAGAGACTGAAGCATTCCTGCAATACCGGTATCCACCAGTTTTTTAGGATCTACTTCATCTACATAGAATGCATTTACTTCTTTGAAGAGCGTAGAGAAGATGTCCAGGCTCTTGGCGATGTCGAAATATTTTTCTGCCGGTTTAGTAAAGGCAACTGCTATGGCAATTGCGCTGACGGCTAATCCGATTTTAACACTCTTCCTCATACTTTCTTTTCTTGTCCCTTCGTATTCAGTGTCTCCAGCGTCAATGGTAATTTTTCATGAATCACCGCTGAAGGCAAAATTTCTTTGGCAATATAAATATACGCAATGAGCCATGGCTGAGCAGCGGAAATGTTTTGCTTGTGGAGCCGGTAGGCTTCGCGAATGCGCCTTTTGATCTTATTGCGATCTACGGCTCTTTTGAATTTGCGACTGGAAACGGAAATTAACACCTGGTGGAGCCGGGCACTGCTCTCCGGATTGGGCAGGTAAAGGACTTTGAAGGGGTATAAATGAAAAGAGGAACCCTTGGTGAAGAGTTCCTGAATCCATTTTTCTTTATTTAATCGTTCTTCCTTACGGAAGGTATGCGTTCTCATAACTTCATTTACGTGCGCCCTCAACTATAAAGGCACCTTTATGAAGTTAAGGGAAAAGATTATTTACGCTTGAAGGTTTTTTCGTCAGAAACAGTAAGTTTCTTTCTTCCTTTTTTTCTGCGCGAAGCCAATACCCTGCGACCATTGGCAGAAGCCATGCGTTCACGAAAGCCATGCTTGTTTGTTCTCTTTTTGCGCGAAGGTTGATATGTGCGTTTCATTTCTGTATCTGTTTACCCTAAAATCTTTAGAGGGGTGCAAAAGTGATGAGGATTTGTGAAAATTACAAGATCCATGTCACTCATTTTACTAAAATATTGATTTTAAGAGTGAAAAAGCCCTTTTCCTTTCTCAAAATCGGTATTCCCTATCTCACTAATTCATTTAATACTTTCGTAAGCTGAGCCGTTTCCAGGCGTGGCCCCCACTGTGCTACAACTTTTGAAGACGCCAGGGACGCCAGTTTTCCTGCTTCGGCAAAGCTGTGGTGATGTGTAATCCCGTACATAAATGCTCCGGCAAACATATCGCCGGCACCATTCGTATCTACCGCTGCTACTTTGTAAGGTTCAATCTGAATGAAGGTATCTCCATCATAAATTATTGCACCATTCGCGCCAAGGGTAATGACAAAGCGCTTGGCTACTTTCTTCAGTTCCTCTCTTGCTTCTGCTACGGAATTGGTTCCGGTAAAGATCATCGCCTCCTCATCGTTAGTGAAAAGAAGATCTACCCCGGCCCCAACGATTTCTTCCATCTGCTTGGAGAAATACTTCACCATGCTTGGATCGCTGAACGTCAACGCTACACTCACTTTGTTTTTATCTGCTATCTTCTTTGCTTCCTTCATGGCTTCCAATCCTTTTGGGCTGGCTACCAGGTATCCTTCCAGATAGAGATAAGTGGATTGTTTGATGGCTTCTTCATCCAAATGCTCTGGCGACAGGAATGAACTTACACCCAAAAACGTGTTCATGGTACGTTGTGCATCGGGCGAGGTCATCACCAGGCAACGGCCGGAAAGACCTTCCTTTGTGTTTTCGTATTTGATGTTGGTTTCTATTCCATGCTTCTTCAGATCATCCAGGAAGATTTTACCCATATCATCTTTGGCTACCAGGCAGGAGTAAAAGCTTTTACCACCCAACTGATTAATGGCCGTAACGATATTTCCCGCTGAACCACCACCGCTGAGTTTGCTCTTCTTCATGTCGATGGCTTTCATAAGCTCGGCCTGACGCTTGTCATCTACCAGCGTCATCACTCCTTTTTCAACATTATTAGTAGTGAAGAAGTCCAGGTCCACTTCAGTAACTATATCGACAATGGCGTTGCCGACCCCATAAACATCGTATTTCATGCAGTATTTTTTATAAGGTGCAAAAATAACAAAAGGAGGCAAGGCGCCAATGCAGCGTGAGCTCATGAATGAGCAATGAATGTCTTGATTGAGTTACTTCTTTACCGGCTGAGGTCTTAATGTAAGTCCAAGCTTACGAGCCCGATCAGGATAATCCGTAATGAAGCCATCGACTTTCCATGCTTTCAATTCTTCCATGTCTTTAATATCGTTTACCGTCCAGGGAATGCAGCGTATCTTCATCGCATGCAGGTAGCTGATCTCTGTTTTGGAAAGCAGCTTAAATTCAGGACTATAAACAGATGGGCGGAAGCCCAGCTTTTTGAGGTTTTCATCGATGGTATTCAGATTATCTACCAATAATGAAAGCCTCACTTCCGGATGTTTGCTATGCCAGTACTTCAGTACTCTTAAGTCGAACGATTGAATCACCACGCGGTCCAGCGGCAGGTATTGATCAATTAATGCAAATACCAGTTCTGAAAATTCTTCCGGTTTCGGATGAAACTTATCATCACTATCGTCTTCACTCTTGATTTCTATATTATAATCTACTTCATAGCGGGAGTAATTACGGATATGATTTTCTACGGCCACGATGACATCACGTAATAACGGCTTACTGACATTGATCTTCTTTTGCTGGGGAAATTTCTCATTCATTTTGGAGCCTACATCCCACAACTTTACCTGCTCATAGGTCATTTTATAGATGTTGAACTTACTCTCCTCTCTGGGTCTGATGGGTTCATCTTCAGGGTTGAGCGAGATGGCGGCTGACATATACGGCTCGTGCGAAACCAGTACCTGTTTATCCGCAGTGATGACCACATCCATCTCCAGGGTGGTAACTCCAGAGTCGAGCGCCAGAATAAAAGCAGGAATAGTATTCTCGGGCATAAGACCACGTCCCCCACGATGGCCCTGCACGTCAAACTTGGGAATGAAAATCTGTGCCTGTAAAAAACTACTCACTACAAGCGCTATGAAAAAAAGTACAATTCGCATAGCCTCAAATATAAAGAATCCGAACTCCTGAATCTGCCTAACCCAGCAGAAACCGAAGCCCGGATCTTTAGAGATTCTTTTTATGAATGCGTTACTAATTCCTGATCATTATTCGTGCGCCTCCTCCTCTGCGGCCACCGCCACCCATCGGGTTCAGTTGCTTATTCAACGAATAGGTGAAGCTGGCCATGACATACCGGCCCAGGTTGTTGGTCGTAGTCTGTTGCAGGTAGTTGGAGTTGGCCGTCTGTGATACGCTCATACTTTTATCCAATGCATTAACAACGGCCAGCTTGATTTCTCCGCTTTTCGCTTTGAACACAAATCGCGACAGTGACAGATTTAACATGGGAATGGCCTGTTGAAAGTCAGTGGTCTTACTGGTGTATTTATAATAATCGAAGGAAGCATTAAACGAATAGTTTTTGAGGAAACTCACATTTGCATCAGCCGAATACGTTTCGTTGATGAAGCGTTGATCCTGCGTATTCAAACTATACGACGTTTTTTGCTGACTGATGTTGGCGCTCAGGCCAACGATAAGAATTTCTTTCAATGTATAATCGTAGCGTACATTACCCCCTGAAGTTATCGACTTCGAAATATTTTCCTCTTCGTTGATCAGGTTGATCGATCGGGTATAGGAAGTAGTTGGGCCGATGTTAAATCGTCCGTTCCATTTTTTGACAGGAAAACCCAGGCTGAAGTTACCACTTGTATTAAAGCTATTCGCCACATTTACGGGTCGGGTAGTGCGAATGAATGTGGCCGGGTCGACGGTTTGAGAATTAGTAATGGGATTATTTGTATAGGTAGCGTTGACGAAAGCAAAGAAGCCAATGAAACGCCCCGGATCAAACTGGGTGTAGTTCGTACTAATACGATGCGCATAACCCGGTTTCAGATTAGGATTACCTTCGGAAAGATTGAGCGGATCACTGTTGTCAACCACAGGTTGTAGTTGCGTAATACCCGGCTCGGACATGGACGTTTCATAATCAAAGCGGAAGTGTTTCACACTGGTGAAATCATAATTAAAATGCACAGCAGGCAACAAGTTGCTGAAAGAACGATTGATCGTGGTGTCTTTTAAAAGTAAATTCCCGTCAAGGTCGGTCATCTGATAGCCCGCCCCAACAGTGACACTGTACTTGGTACGGTTGAGTTTGAAGTTGACACCCGGACGATTGTACAGATAAACACTGTTGTACTTGTTGCTAAGCGTATCGTTAAACACCTGTTGACCATTACGGATATTATATACTTCTTTATCGACCTGGTTGTGATTGGTACGAAAGGCATAGTTAAACTCTAAATACTTTCGGTTGCCCAATGGCTCGGTGTAAGTTACTGTAGCGCCATAGGTTTGTGTTCCGTTGTTGGTGGTATTGATCTGGTCAATGATTTTATTCTTTTCCGAACCTGTGTAATAGGTATTGGATGAACCCAGAGTACCCTCGCCATCCGAAGAAGTAAGCCCCAATGTTAGGTTGGTGGAAAATGTTCTTCCCTTCTTGGCAAAACGATGACGATACAGTACGGCCGAGTTCAGGTTAAAATTTTCACTTGAAGATGTGGTGGTGCTGCTGCTCTCGTTGGCCAGCGTATTATCCGTCAGCATTGTTCTTCCCGTGGTTTGGTAGCGAAGATCTTGCGTAGTGTACGTAGCTGCCGTAGTAACACGGATCGAATTGGTGGAATCGATCTGGTGGTCCAATGCCAGATTCACGCGATGGTTATCGCTGGTGCTGTACTGATCGCTGTGCTGATTGAAGTTGTATGTGCTATCGTTGGGGAGGTAGTTGATCCGGTTCAGATCCTGTATCACATTTTGATTAAGCCGATTGAAGAAATAACTGCTGGTCAGTTTTGTTTTCTTGCTCAGGTCTTTATTGAAATTGATACCCCCGGCATAGTTGGTATTGATCCCATTTTGTCTTCCACCAAAATTCATGGGCACTCCGCTGGAGTTATCGCCACCAATTTGTATGCGAACTCCACCGCCTCCGCCACCGCCCATCATTTGCTGCGAACCTCCGGAGAAATTCATATAGTCATCCAATGAGAAGCCCTGTTCATTGATGTTGTTACCCATTCCTAAAAAAGAAAGCTGTTGACCTTTGCCAAACTTATTGACACTGGCTTTGCCTGTCCATCGATCTTTGGTACCCACGCCGGCCATGAAATTACCGAAGGCTCCATTGCGTTTTGATTCTTTCAATGCCAGATTGATTGTTTTCTCGCGCTGCCCGTCATCTATTCCCGTAAAGGCAGCCTGGTCCGACTTCTTATCAAAGACCTGCACTTTATCAATAGCATCGGCAGGGAGATTGCGTGTGGCCAGTTTGGGATCGCGTCCAAAAAACTCACGTCCATCCACCGTTACGCGTTGTACGGTTTCACCCTGTGCTTTTATACTTCCATCGCTCTGTACCTCAATACCGGGCATCTTCTTCAGCATATCCTCCACATTGGCATTAGGCTTTGTCTTGAATGAACTCGCATTGTACTCAATGGTATCACGCTTAAACGTGATCGGTGCTTTATCGCCATGGATCACCAATTCATCCAATTGACTGGATACCGGCTTCATCTTAAGCTGTCCCATGTCCATCACCGGTGTGGTAAAATCAGAAGGAGAGAGATTTTTAGCGTAAGGTGCCAGTCCAATAAAAGTGATCTTCAACTGATAAGCGCCTTTACTTATGTTCTTCAGTTCAAAATTTCCGGTGCTGGAAGTAACTCCGAAATTCACGAGCGAAGAATCGTTGGGGTTCATTAACATCACAGTAGCCATAGGCAATGCACCGGACAGAGTATCCACTACCTGGCCTTTGATGCTGAACTTCTGCGCGAATGCCAATTGACTGATGACAGCAAAGGAAGCAATAAGTAAAATTTTATTATTCATAGTGAATCTGTTTTCTCCTGTATCAGGGAAATATCTTCTCGTTTTAGTAACAGAACTAGTTTGTTTGATTGACCGGTGACAAAATTTCAATTGATACCGAATGTGATTAACACGTTGGCAACTGCTTTATGTCAACCGTCAATGAACTTAGTTACGGATCATCATTCCGGCACCGCCATTGGCGCGCATCTTCTGCATCTGCTCTTCCATCAGTTTGCGAAATTCCGCCTGCGTTACTTTAGTACCTGAGCTGGGAATCTTGAATTCATTCTTCTTCAGCGCGCGCGTTTCAATTTTAGTGGCTACAATCACGCGCTCACCGTTATTCACATCAATAGCCAGCACTGCTCCAGGCAATGTATTGAAGCGCTCCGGCCCCAGATAAGGGCGCAACTTATCGGTGTACCATGCCGTGATTTCCTGTGTTACTTTTCTCACTTCAGGTTCAGGAGCGCCACCGCTGGTCATGCGCATGGTTCTCACCTCTTCGGTAGTAGTGTAGTACGCTTGCCGGCATTCATAACCCATGATGGTTTTTGTTTCTGTGCCAAACTTCCAGGGTGATATTCTTACGGAGTCTTCAATCAGGTATTCCTTTCCATTGAACTCCTGCTTCGATATAATCTTTCCGGTTTCCTGATTTAAGTACTGCTCTACACTTGGACGCATAAAGCGTATGCGCGAACCACCGCCACCGCCCATTGGCTCTTCTTCATCCTCAATCACCGGCTTGTAAATCGATTCGGTTGGTTTGAAAAACAATTGTTCATTGCTGGTACGAAACTCCGGTATCATCGACTTCATGTTTTCACGCTCGGGCGGAAGCCTGCGGTGCATGTTCATTTTTTGCTCGTAAGTAATCACACCTTCGGCAGACTGTGCGAAAACAGTGCGGACAGCAGCAATAGATACCAACAGGCCGATGGCAGTTAATACTCGTTTCATGGTATTAGGGTTTATGGTCATTGTTTGTGTTTCCTGAAGCAAATGTACGGGCAGGCGGTACACGGATGGGTTAATCAATATGAAAGTAAGGTTAATTAAGGTTAAAGCCCTTAACAACCGATACGAAAGCACCTTATTTTTGTCCCAGTAAAATCAATACCTTAAGCATGGCTTTGCCGAAGTAGAACTGCCACATGAAACGAACCAAGAAATCACTGGCCCTTTTTCTCATGATAAGCAGTATCGTGTTATTGCTTGTGCTGCAGGGATTGTGGATTGTGAATTCGTATGAGCGGGCTTACATGGATCTGAACAGAGAAGCGAACCTCTTGCTGCGCAGTACGGTGCTTGCCCTGCGTGATTCATCCATGTCGCGTAAAATTGAACGGGTTCCTTCTGACAGTGTTAATTTCAGACGCACGTTTCGTGATTCACTTCCCTTACAACTAAAAGATCCGAAGAACATAAAAGAAATACGGGTTAGTACGGCCAGCTCACAAGTACAAATCTATGTAACGGGCACGACGCGCCCCAGCAACGACTCTGTGAAAAATGTATTAAAGCCGCTTATTGCAAAGCGTATCATGGACGCGGAGTTTGCAGCGGGAGACAAATTCATCATCCGCATGGGGCCTGATTCGCTCTCGCTGGATTCCCTTCGCCTTCATTTTCAAAAGGCCATCGACAAAGCAAATATCTCCACCGCATTTACGGTTAAGGAATATTCCTCTGTACCTCCTCCCCTTCAACTGCGTAATCACCGCAGGAGTTTTTTCAGAGATGCTGATGAACACATTCCGCCTCCCCGACCTCACTTTTTCTCAGACAGTCTTTACACCGACTGGGTGCGTTACAATCCTTTTCATCATTATTCGATTGTACTTATTTCCTTTCAATCTTTATTAGTTAAAGCCATTGCACCTCAATTGTTCTTTTCCCTTTTTCTCACGGCCATTACCATTGCTGCGTTTATCGTACTCTACCGAAACATCCGCTCACAGCAACGACTGATGGAAATCAAAAATGATTTTATCAGCAACATGACGCACGAATTGAAAACCCCGATCTCCACAGTAAGTGTTGCTCTTGAAGCGTTGAAGAATTTCAATGGCATGGATAATCCTAAGCTCACTGCGGAGTATCTCGATATCGCCCAGCATGAACTGAACCGGCTTACGTTACTCACCGATAAAGTGCTGAAGACTTCCCTGTTTGAAGAACACGGTATCCGTTTTGCGCCCGAGCTGGTGGTGATGGATAAAACCATCGAGCAGGTGCTGAACTCGATGAAACTGGTATTTGAAAAAAATAAAGCATCGGTGTCGTTTACCAAAACAGGTACCGATTTCAAAATGAATGGAGGGAGTATACACCTCACCAATGTGATTTACAATCTGCTGGACAACGCCCTGAAGTACAGCCAGGGGGCAGCCATCATCGACATCACCCTGCGCGATGACTATGATAAACTCACCCTCATTGTCAAAGACAACGGCATGGGCATCCCTTCGGAATACAAAGACAAGGTATTTGAAAAATTCTTCCGCATACCTACCGGCGACGTGCATACTATAAAAGGATATGGGCTGGGGCTAAACTACGTTGACAATGTAGTGCGCAGCCATGAGGGAAAAATAGAAGTAGAAAGCAAACCGGGTGAAGGCAGCACATTCATCATCCGGTTGCCGAAAAGTAAAGGAATATGAGCAAGACGATCGTTTTATATGTAGAAGACGAACCCTTTCTGGGACGTATTGTAAAGGAGAGTCTGGAGAGCCGTGAGCTGGATGTACACATGGTGACGGATGGGGAGAAAGTGATGGAAGTGTTTCATCAGATCCATCCGCAGATCTGTGTGCTCGATATTATGCTTCCCAATAAAGACGGCTATTCCATCGCACAAAGCATCCGGCAAGTGAACAGTACCATCCCCATCATTTTTGTAACTGCCAAAACACAAACCGAAGACCTGGTCAGAGGCTTTGATGTAGGGGGCAATGATTATCTGCGCAAGCCTTTCAGTATGGAAGAGTTGATTATCCGCATTAACAACCTGCTGCACCTTACAAAAAAAATTGCAGAAGCCACTACGGATACCATTGCCATTGGCCAGTTTGAATTTGCCCCTAACCGCTACGAGTTGAAGAGAGGTGAGCAGGTGCGTAAGCTATCGCACCGGGAAGCATTGCTGTTGCAGATATTATGTGAGCGTAAAAACAATACCGCCAGCCGAAAAGACATGCTGATGCGTGTTTGGGGAGATGATTCGTTCTTCAACTCGCGCAATCTGGATGTGTACATTACTAAGCTGCGCGATTTTTTAAAGGAAGATCCTTCGGTAGCGATCATCACCATAAAAGGGGTAGGGTACCGGTTCGTGATCGCATAAAAAAAGAGACTGCCTTTCGGTAGTCCCTTTCCTTTTTCCGTCATTATTTTTTAGCCTGACTTATTTTCTTCTGCCTCCGCCAATGAAGACCCCAACTTTAACTGCGAGGTAATTATTTTTGGTTTCGCTTGTGCCCGTTGTAGCCACTCCATTTGAAGTAGCCGTAAACGAATTCGTGCTTTTTCCAATGATATTGTACTCGATATTCATAGTGAAATGGCTTGCATCAAAACCGATACGTGGATAAAACCCAAACTTAGTACCACCGGAAACCGCATCCGATGTGTTGGATGTACTGGTATTCCCATTGCTTGCGTAGGTAAAGCTGGCAGATGCCAAGCTATAAAGACCAAGTCCTGCACCCACAAAAGGTCTGAATCCTTTATTGGAAAAATAATACTGACCATTTACAGTATACGATCCGCTTGCGGAAACGCTACCACTTCCGGCAGAAGTAGTATTTGATATCACATACGTAGTACCTCTGAGCATAATCGCTGTTTCCAATCGTAAACCTAAAGCAATTGCATCAGACACCCTGTAGGATGGCTCCAGGTAAAGCACTATTCCACCTTTTGCACCATCGCCTTGCGGAACGGCATAGCCTGTGCCTAATCCAACACGGAAGGGCTTAAATTCTGATTGTGCAAATGCTACGGCCGAAGCAAGCATAACCATGGATAGTAAAACCAGTTTTTTCATAAAATGTGGGTTAATTAATAATTTATAACGTTTGCGAAACTACACAAAGCATGCCAGAAAAACCATGAGCAGGAGTGCTTCCGGGTGCATTCCATAACGCGTGTAATCGATTTCAATCATGATTAAATGTAACGGCAGTGTGTAATGTAACTGGTATGTAGCCTGTAATTATGCAAAGGGCGTTCCGTGTTCAATAAATCATGAACTTATAAACTATACATCTGATGAAAGCGGAGTTACGAATCCGGTCCTCAATGCTGCAAGGCAGAATCTTTACGATAAGGAATTGAAGGGAGATACCTGTCTGCAATTCATGGCTCCACTGAAATATACTGGGTGTTCAATTGTTCGAATTCTGATTACAGATGGATTAGGAATCGAATTTTGGATTTGAATTCTCGGAAGTTAATTATAATGGGACTGCTTATATCGTATCAGATAAATCAGGAATAGGGAATGATGGAGAGATTTTCAACTTTAATCACAGTTGATAAACCCTTCAATATTGAGCAGAGCACTGGACTACCTACTCAATGCAAAGTACTATAATGACATGGCTTTAAATGTACATGCAAAAACATTGGTAATGCGAACAACCCCACAGAATTTGAAAGTATCGGTGTGCTGTGTGTGCATGAATACTGAGGTAAGTTCATTCTACAAAAGTTTTTCTTAGATCGAAAGAAGTATGATTGCGAAGTACTAGCTGCTGCATTAAAACAAAGGTGATGAAGATGCATTTGCGGTAATCAGGAAACTGGCGACTTTAAAGAATGGAGCTATTGAGTTAACTAAACGAAAGAATACAAATGCCATTAACTGATTTATCAAAACCAAATGGAAAGCCTAACATGGGCGGCACGTTCACTAAGGCTTATGTTTTTGAAATCGAGGATCTCGACCTGACTGCGTTGCCGGAGTTGTCCGCATTGAGTAAACTGGATGTTATCGATGACATTGTATTCAAAGCAGCAAAGAAAATGGCGCAGGTGTATTGCACGCCGACCAAAGGAAAACTGGACGGAAATACTGTCGGTGAGATTAATGGGTTGAGCAACGAGAATATTGTTGAAATCTTCTACCCTGGTAAAGAGCAAACTTGTGCAGAGTGGAAGGCTTACATGCTGAACCGTGCCGTAGGATTGATCGTGCCAGATACAAATGGAAACAACAGGTTAGTAGGTATATGTTCACTTAATCCCGATACCGTTGAGCTTAGTGTTGAGCTTCCTGCTTACCTGACCGGCGCAAGTACATCTGGTGGTGCTGCATGTGCTGACTTGGCAGGTACCACGTTTACATTCAGTGCTCCGGCAAGGCATGATGCTTTGTACTATAAAGGTGCTCTAACTTTGGTGGGAGGAGTTTAAATCGAAAATTACAAATTTGAAAAGAAAAAGAGCCTGGGCCAATCCCAGGCTTTTTTTATTCCATTTTATGATGGATATTTAATTAACCCAACTTAACCATGGCAGTAAGAAAAAATAATAGAACTTTTTTCTAATGAACGACTTTGATAAACTAGCCTGGGGCTTTGCATTCTCAGCTACTGGAATTGTTTTTGGTTGGACTTTAAATCAATTTGGCCAGTGGTTTAGGGGGCGACAAGAAGACAGGAAAACCTTAAAAGTTCTATTATTTAACCTACTTGAAACCTACTTCATTTTTACTAGAAGCGACTTTGATAAACTTGTAATTAAGTTAACTGATAAGATTTATTCAAAAATACCCGAAGAAGAACAGACTGAGACAACGAGGGAATTCATTAAAACACTTTATTCTGGTGTAGTGAACAATTCATTGAAGCCTGACTTACAAAAAGATTTAAAGGTTATACAAGAGAATTATCAAAAATCAATAAAGGATCTAGCCACAATTGATCCATTGACAGCATATTATCTGAGCGGCAAAAGTAATATACTAGAATTCTTTGACTCCTTTCAGGGTTTTTATGATGGGATCAAGCAACAATATCCTAATGCCGACATTGAAAAAGAAACAAACCAAGCAATGGCAATTATTAAGCCCAATTTTTTTCACCTTACGCAGTCTAGTTTAGAAAAGGATATCCGTACTATTGCTTGGAAGATTAGTCCATGGGTTTGGTACAAATCAAAAAGAGCCATTGCAAGAATCAAAATGAATGCGGAAGAACGGATGGATAAATATATCGATGATCTATTAGAAAAAATGATCCCCAATAAATAGATGGCAATACGTGACTTATTCTCAAAAAAACAAAAGAGGTTACGAGGTGAAACCACTGACGTATACCAATACAATCTTATTCCAGAGGGTCTACGCGTTCAAATTGCTCATATACTTAATGATTCAATTGGATATGCAAAAACATTTTATGGCCCGGCAAGAGATGAGCCTGAAAGGATATTTGAATTCATAAATGCTACACTTAGTAGAGAATATGGCTTATTTACTCTCATACCAAATTTAGAAACCAATCGAGAAGTTGTAGTAAATTTTTTACTCAAAGAGCCAGAAGTAGATAAGGTACTCGACGTTATTCAAATGTCATTTCAATTAATTAACAAAACCATCAGGGAAGATTTCACAAATTACTCGTTTAAGAATGAATTAAAGATGAAACCTGACGAGGCAATTGCAGAATTGAACGGGAGATTTAAGGAACATGCTGTCGGATTCCAATTTGAAGGGCACGAGATAATTAAAGTTGACTCAACCTATACTCATGCAGAAATTGTCAAGCCGACTTTAGCGCTCTTATCAAAGAAGAAATTTATAGGTGCCAATGATGAATATCTAAAAGCGCATGAACATTACCGACATGGCCGAAATAAAGAATGTCTGAATGATTGTCTAAAAGCATTTGAGAGCGTGTTGAAAGTAATTTGCACCGAAAAAAAATGGCCATTCGACCAAAATGACACAGCGAAAAAACTTATTCAAGTCTGCTTTCAAAACAAACTAGTTCCCACCTTTACCCAGAACCAAATTTACTTCATTGCAAAATTTATTGGAAAGTGGCATTTCCAACAATTCGAAATAAATTGGGAGGACATGGTCAAGGGCTGGTACCACAAAGGGTTGACGATGAAATGACCCGATATGCATTAAACCTGTCAGGAACAAATATCATTTTTTTAATTGAACAAAGTGGATTATAAATATTTCATATGCGATTTAATCTACTTAACAAAGGTTTTATAATCCCTTCTTTTGCCTAAAAAAAACACGTCTTAAAATTGGCGACCGCCAATTAACAGCTTTGGGCTATGATTATTAACCTGAAGCATAAAGCTAAAATCATTGAAGAGAAGAAGTCTAATCCGGTACCAGTACCGAGGCATATTTCTGACGTCCTAAGCCAGGCCAATTAAATCCTTTGTGGCATGAGTTCGATAAGGTAAAGGTTGAACGAGCCAAGCTGAGCAATAAGCTTTTTGA
>JAHEZH010000139.1 GCA_023251155.1 Flammeovirgaceae bacterium
AGAATGGTATTGCCCGGATTCTGGAATACGTGGCTGCTACTTTCTCCGACATCACGTGTGTCAGTGAATGCACGCTTTCCATTACCTGCGGTAGTATACAATTTCCTTTCCGTTTTAACAGTGTGCGCCACATCGCTAACCAGTTTTGCATAAACTGCTGAAGCTGGAGAACGTTCCAGTTGACACCGGAGGCTTTGAGGTATTCCTGAATTGGTAAATAGCACTCAATTTCATTCCCTTTAAATACTGATTACTAATACAGAATGCTGGTGACATTAATAATAGTGCCAAAAACTAGTTTAAATAATTTTCACCGCGGATGACCTCTACCTTTGTAAGGTAAAAGTTACTTATGAGAAAGATATTGGTGATTGCCCTGGCCTCATTTGCATTTATATTTCAAGCGTGCAAAACAGATGATGCTGATATTCAAGGACCAGTTATTAGTGAAATTACCCCAGACTCAGGCTTCGTTGGTAGCAGCGTAATTATTAAAGGACATTTTTTTTCATCTGATGCGGATAAAAATATCATTTCATTTAATGAAACGGCAGCTGTTGTTATGGACGCAACGGATACACAACTAACCGTTACAGTTCCTGCTAACGCCGCCTCTGGGAAAATAACAGTTACAGTAAATGGTAAAACGGCAACTTCCACTGATGACTTTACGGTCACCACTCCTCCCATTATCGCAATAACAGAGTTTGCCCCTTCAAGCGGCGCGGTGGGTATGGAGGTTTTTATTAAGGGGACAAATTTCAGTGAGGTAAAAGAAGAAAATATTGTAAAGTTTAACGATGTGAATGCTGTTGTCACAAAGGCAAGCCATACATCCCTTACAGTAGTAGTGCCATCTGGCGCAACAACTGGAAAAATCACTGTTGATATTAATAAAGTGGTAGGTACATCCAGTACTGATTTTACAGTAATCACGAGGCCCGTTTTATCGCCACCTACCATCAGTACTATTTCACAGGAAAGAGCAACAATAGGAACGGACTTAACCATAACCGGAACAAATTTCAGTACTCTGGCCGTAAGTGACAATGTCGTTACGTTCAATGATATTCCTGCGATTGTAAAATCAGTTGCTGCAGATGGTAAATCACTCGTTGTTACAGTTCCGTCCTCCAACAATGCATCAGGTTTAGTATTGGTGACTGTAAACGGTGTACTGGCAACCTACAATCATCCCATCATATTTGTCGTCCGCGTTGAGGGGGGCAAAGCAATGAGAGTGAAGGAAGTCATTAGAAACTTTCATAAAGTAATGGAATACGTTTATGATGATAATAATGTATTGATTCATGCAAAGTTATTTGATGCAGACGTTAACAACCCGGATATTGCTGTTCAATACGGAATAAATAATTATCTATACGATGCAAGCGGGAACCTCGTGACCATTAAAGAGTCCAATATGTTCGGGCCACCTCATACGTACTCTGATTACACTTATTCAAATGGAGTATGCCAGAGTTGGACGTATTCAAAAAGGATCAATGATGTAAAGACACCGCAATATACTCACACCTATACATGGCAAAATAACGTTGTCGTTAAAGATACCTATTCTGACCCGGCAGGCGGGACCGGCCAGACTACCTTAACTTATACGACTGATGCCAATGGAAATCCCCAAACAATTGTACACTATCCAACCTTTGATAATGTATATACTTATTATCCCGGCGATATCGTTTGCCCTGACCCGTTGTTGAATGTTATTCCGAATTCAGAACGACGTATCGAAAAGAGTATTGTCAGTGGCTTTAGTTCATTGTACAATCAATTGTCGGACTATGTATTCAGCGCTGACGGGAACAACGTTACTACCATTCATTACTATTTCCCTAATAAAGCAAGTTTGAATTTTACCATGGGGTATAATTTTGAGATCGTGCCGAATTAAATACCTCAGTTCACGTGTATGTTTAATGGCATTGAAGAAGGAGAGTTTATCCTCTTTTATACTCACAATAACTTACTTCTAAAGACTTACGTTGATCATTTATAGTGGCGGAAGCAGGTTGTTTTACAGATTCTCTGATTGTTACCCGGGCTAAGCTAGTACTAGCACTGTTTTAAGTAGCTCTCATTCTTTAGCTTTTTTTTTGATAATACTTTTAGTAATTAACCAACGTACTAAATAAATGGTGTCAAAATCTAACCCAATCTGCCGTTTGCTAAAAGGTTAAGTCGTGGTATTTTCTATATGAGAATAGTTGCAGAATTTCACAACCTGAAAGCAAGTTTTAGCAGGGAAATCTTGTAATCACTTCCCCATTCAATCTTAAAAATGCATAACCCCAAGAGCGATGAGAAAAATTATTCTTTGCGTTTTATTTTTCATTAGTCATTTCGTTGACGCCCAACTTCCTCTCATTCCGAATTATCAAAGAAGCACAGGATGGTTAATTAACTATACTGAAACAAAGCCCGGTGGCTTTCTCAGTGAACGGAATGCGTCAATGTATCCATCTGAACCCAGAGCAAAAATGCTTATCGGAGGTTATCGCATCGATACGGAGAGTGCTAATTCTGCCTCGTATCAATTAGAAGTGACCAATGATATTAATTTGTTAACTACTTTTTTTCACAACGATCCGGAAGAATTGGAAATGAAGGCTTATCGCATTGATGGCGTACCTTATTTGCATAACAAAGGATTTAATTCATTATCCGTTGGCCCTGATGCAGGAACAAAAAATACCGGAACGGAGAATGTGTTCGGTGGCTATCAATCTGGCTTTTCTAATCTTGGCGGAGGATTCAATACATTTATTGGAGCACATGCAGGTAGATCAAATACCTTGGGAAGCGGCAACACTTTTGTAGGTCAGTCAGCCGGAATTTCAAATATGACAGGCACAGAGAATACTTACATTGGACAAGGCGCAGGACGGTTTAATGTTAGCAGCAGTAAGAATACTTACATCGGGCATTTTGCCTCTGGGACCAGCGGCCTGTTCAATGCATCCGCTATTGGTGCACATGCGGTTGTAACGGCTGATAATAGTATGGTTCTCGGCCGAGATGTTAACGTAGGGATCAATGTTTCTGCTCCTTTATTTAAGTTACATGTTGAAGGAACTATTTTCGCAAGCAATGGTGCTCTTTTAATCAATACACAATTAAATAAATTGAGCAGTGCGTATACCGGTTCTTTTGGCGGTGCCAAATCTTTTAATTTCAATCCTGGCGAAACACCTGGAGTAATATTGGAGTCTGGTGAAGGTGACGAAAGCAGTGGATTTTATGCCGGTAGCGATTATGCCGTGATATGGAGTCCCGGAAATAAGGAAAGATTGCTTAAGGTACTCGATGAGGATGGCATGATCGAACGGTGGTACCTGGACGGAAATGGAAAAGCTTACACAACACTCAACAATAGCAATATGCAAAATGCAGCATCGCTCAAGAACGCTCTGGAAAGAATAACAGCCTTGAACGGTATCAGCTATGAGGTGAAACCCAATCCACAAGCGCGAACTAAAACCACGCAATCACAAAAGAACATAGGGACCACTGTCCCAACGACTGGGTTCATGCCGCGTGAGCTGGAGGCCATCCTTCCGGAAGCTGTCGCTACAGACGAATTGGGAAATAAATTCGCGAACTATGATGCGATCATTCCCTTTCTGGTGGAGGCTATCAAATCGCAGCAGATGCAAATTGATTCGTTAAAATCCCTGAGTAGGAATAGGCAGAATTCAACGGCAGTTCTATTGAATTCCGGAGCAGTTTTGTACCAAAATACTCCTAATCCATTTCAGGAAAATACTTCCATCACCTTCTACCTTCCAGAACCTGTTCAGCGGGCGTCTGTCTATGTTTACAATATGCAGGGAATTCTTTTGCGGGAATATAAGGTAGCAAACCGTGGCCATGCAAGTATTGAAATAACAGGTGGTGAATTAATGCCTGGCATGTATCTGTATAGCCTGATCGCGGACGGGAAAGAGATAGACACCAAAAGAATGATCCTTTCACAGTAGGTAGGAGATGACAAAGAGGTGGCTGATATTTTTGAAAAGCGAAGCGTTGGCGTATATGCAATGGTTAAAGGGTGCTAATCTTTTTCAGGCAACTCTTTGAGGTCGATCACTTGTACCCTTTTGTTCATTATATCCGTTGCATAAAGTTTTCCATCGGTATCAATAGCGATGCGTCCGATCGTATTAAACTGAGATTCATTGCTTCCGTAACCTCCGACCGTAGCCCACAAAATACCTTCGTGACCTATGACGTGTCGCGTGATTGGTGTGAACGCCTGTCAGGATGTGCTGAGGCAGCGTGGCTGGAAACTCAGCGGAGTAACAGAAAGTACCTGCGCTGCTTCAGTACTGGGTCGGAATATTTCCCCGGCATAAAGTGCTGCTATCGGATATCGCTTTGAAGTTCAAGAATCCGACCAACAGTGAGCTTGTCGATGGGAGATTTTGCGCTACCTGACCACTTCATTTCGCGTTATGGAAAAATTATAACTCTTTGGGTATCATTATTGCGAGGTGGTCAGCTTAACAGGAAAATGAGTGATCTCTCTCCGCTGAATCTCCATTTAGTTGCTGAACCAATTTTTTTGTCTTTATAGAGGTCTTAAATACACAGATCATAAATAACATAATTTAAGTCGTTACAATCCTTTTTTGCCCTCAAGCCAATAACCCTGCGTTGTAATTTTTCCTGATGTATTACTTCTTACAACCTTCCTGAAGGTTTGAACTGACTTGACGTTTCCAATCAGCACAAAACTCGCTGATTTCCATTCAGGTGTTTTAAATAATGGTAAATCGCTTATCCATTTTTCGTTTCTGAAGGAACCGTTTTTTGGAAAGACAGTAAAGTTTTGCAATCCCAAAAGCTCGGGAACGTTTTGGTTTTCTTCATCTAATTCAAAATAGAACTGGAATTGATGCTGATTTTGTTTTAAAATAGGAAGAAAGGAACAGGCTAACCCTAATGAAGTTTCGTCTCCAAAAATAAATTGTTGTCTTACGTCTGGCTCGTATAAGTTTTTTCCCCTTGGTGGACTGATATACAATACATCATTTTTTTCTAAGGTGTCAGTATACCGGCTTCCAACTCCGTTACCATGAAGATGAAAGATGATGTCAAAAATTCCCTCTTCACTATCATGATAGGCAACGGTGTAATTTCTGTATTCGGTTTCGCTCACGCGAATTACATTGGCGTAACCGATTTGAAAATTCATTTTAGATATATCTCCCTGAAAACGGATTTTCTTTATTTGTGGGCTTACGCAAGAAGTTTGTACAATCTTTGCGTTGGGTCGGAGTAAACCCTCGAATAAATCCCCCATCCATTTTGGTATTCTTGATAGCATTAGTGGAACTTTTAACCACTGCAAAAGAACAATGAATGGTCAGGGCAAGCAATGCGAATACAAAGTAAGCATTGGACTAATCGAAGTTTTTATTCCGAAAGGTCAGCGCGCTCATTCCTGCGACTTTGGTAAAAAGTCGTGAAAAATAAGGGTAATCATCGTAGCCCAGTTCGGTCGCAATCTCTTTTACCGATTTGCCAGAATGATAAAGCAAGCGTTTTGCCTCCAGGATTACACGTTGCTGGATGTGATATGAAACAGGACGTCCCGTTACGTTTTTAACGCACTCATTCAAATAGGGTGTAGATATATTTAAGACTTTAGCGTAGTCGGCTGGTCGTTTAAGAGTTGTAAAACTATTTTCCAGCTGCTTTTTAAATGCTTTCGTTACGGTTTCAAAACGCGATAATCTATCGGTAGGTTTGGACTTCTCCAAATAGTGAGAAAGAATCAAAGCAACTAATGCGTTACAGTTGTCTTTCAGTAAAGCGTGATAGAGTCTGTCTGGTTTGCGTTCAAATGATTTTACACATAGCGTTACTGTATCAGTAATTACGGATAAATTGTCGGCTTTTAATAACAATGGTTTCGCAGGCACAATTTCTTCCAATAAGTTCAGGTATTCAGGGTTTATGTTTTCATTATTGATGAGTATGCCGCTAACAGTTGCACCTGTTGTATGTAAAAACCGGTGTACCTGATTGGGGTGAATGTATAAAACAGACGATTTTTTTATGCTGTGTTTTTTGAAATCAATTTCAAAAGTAGTTGTTCCTTTTTCCTGTATAATGAAGAAATGAAAATCGTGTCGATGTGAATGGCTTGCTTCCTCCAGTGGAATATCTTTCGCTGACATTCTTCCAATGACAATCCCTCCATGATGTTCATCCGACAAGGAGTGTACGGGTATGGATTTTGTGTTTTTATGCATTGCTTTTCAATCTCTACCAACCTCGAAGGTAGTATCTGGTCGGTTAATCTCGGTAAGTTTTTCGCGCACCGACGCGTCAATCGCGTCAGGTACATTGTGATAAGGCACCTTTGAGGAAATCACTATTTCCCAATACAGAAAGTGTCGCTTTCTGTAAAGTGCATTTAATCAGTTATTTACCTATTCACTTTTTAAGATGGGTACAATTAAGGGTCTAAGTATTAACAAAAATCAATTAACAAAACTTAAAAACTCTTATTTATGGTAACAGTAAAAGCAGATGGAAATCCAGTGATTGAAATACCTCTACTCGGAGAAGGTCAGTACCTTCACTCAATTCAAAGAGCTCTTTTGTTGGGCATTGAAGAATTAGGCTCGCAAAATGAGCGATCAGGTTCCCCAGACTATCAAGAGGCTGTAGTAGCCCTTAGTGGACTACTACGTGAATGTATGCTGTCCGAATCTCAGACGAACGTTGGAATGGGGTTTAAGCCCTATGCTAGTGATCTTAAGAAAAAATAGAACGAAGTTAACTACTGAATACTTACTCAGCTTAAACGGTTGGCATCGAAAGGTTGCCAACCGTTTAATATTTTAACTTCCTTCTGTAATTGAAAAGAAGAGTAATTCCTCTCGGAAATTCTTTATATAAGCCTTCAATGAATTGCTGTCCCGGAGTCCCGCGTGTCTACAGCTGTCTACAGTGGTCTACATCAGTCTACTGTAGTCTACATTAATTTAAAATGTAACTTATTGATTATGAGATAGTGGGACAAAGCGGGACAAGCGGGACAGGTATTTGAATGATTTGTGATTTATATTCATAATATGAAAAGCACATTAAAAAACTCTGCGTACCCTCATTATAACCGCGAGAGGTACGATCTTGAAAATGGTAGCTCATTTGTATTGTATGCAGAGCACGTTTTCTATGGATTTCAACAAGGGGCGTTGCTGACTTTTTATCAAAACCCGAACGGCCAATGGTATGGTGATTGGAATCAGGGTGTAGAAGTAAAATTGCTTGATCGTGACGGTAAAATAATTCAATGATTGAAAAACCATTTGATATTGATACGATTGTGCGACTAACGAAGACAGGACAATTTGCGCGTATCGTTAAATCACAATACGCGTACGATGGAACCACGCTCATGCATTACTTATCCGAGATTGAAGGTAGGGAAGGGCAGTATGCGATCTATCACTACGATGTTGAACTGGAATGCTTGCCAATAATGAACAACCAAAATAGATGTTTAATTATAAGCCGAAGAGAAAGTGAGTAAAATAAATCCAAGTTGTCTATGAAGAAGAAGTCATATGATATAATCACTTTATTAATTTCATTGATAGGAGTTGTTATTGCTGGAGCTACAGCATTGTTCTCTCTGTATGTTTCTCAGAATGTGGATGAGCAATTTAAAATTTTGAATCAATCCTATTTAGATGTTGATCCATACTATTATTTCAATAAAATGAAAGAAGATAGCGATGGAAGTAAGCAAGCAAAAGGATTCGATATTGTGCTCCGTGTCACAAATGTCGGTAATGTTCCTGTGACGTATAATGTAGTTAAATTTGATGTATTTGTTAACACTTTTAAAGCTAATTCCAGGACATTATTTGATACCGCGAAAATTGCTGCTATTCTCTTTCCAAAGCAAACTTTGAATTCAAGCAGGGCTTTTAGTTTTACGGAAAGTGGAGAAGGAGATTATGAAATTCCTAAGATGGACATTCTCATAAGTTTTGAAATTGAATATAAAGATATTGGTAGCGAAAGAATTAAGAAGGTAAAACGAGAAGGAAAATTTATTGATCTGGAAGGGGGAACAAGTTTCAGCTTTCTGAAAATTGAAGACTCGTTTTAAAATGAGGTTAATAAATATGAATTACGATATCAGTCTAATAAGTGTTTTACGTGGAATAAAACTTGAGGGCAATTTCGAGCAGAATTTTATTGATGGGTTGATTACTTCTAATCCTGAATGTATAAATCAAACTTTACTTGATAGAAATTTTATTGGTTATCACGGAGTAGGAACCGTTGAAAGAATTTGTAACTCTACTAACCTGGTTATTCATTCCACTATTGATTTTTTAACAACTATACATGGAACAGATAACATCGAGCGCATTAGCCGAAACACTTACGGATTTATGGAGTTGTTCGTTCAATGTTTCTGGTTGGTAAAGGATTGTTGTGTTTATCAATCTAATCTCTTCACAAATATTCCAACACATAAAAGAACTTTTGTTGAAAACAGTATAAGCGTTTTTTCTAAGGCTAATGGTGAATATGAAGACAGCACATTTACTAAATCGGAATTGCAAAAAGTGATGGCTTTGACTTTAAAGATTAGGCCATTGTTTACTGTAGCGGGAAAAGATACGCGTCCTGATCCCAAAATAAATGAATACAGATATGGGAGTCATAAGTATATTAAAGCTAAAGAATTAGGTCGAGTCGATAGAGCTTGGCAATTTTTATTCTATGCAAGGTCAACGACTTCAGTCTCCCTTAAAATTTCATTTTATGTAATGGCACTGGAGTCACTTTTTTCGGGTGATGGTTCGGAGATAGCACATAAAGTTTCTGAAAGAGTTGCTATCTATTTAGGAGATAGCGCTAAGCAAGAGAAAGAGACTTTTGCTCTTGTTAAAAAAATTTATGGGTTTCGGTCAAAATATGTTCACGGCAATCCCGTAGAAATTGAGAATATGGATTTGGTATCAACAAATGCGGATGAGCTACTTAGAAAAGTAATGCTTAAAGTGTTTTTAGAGGACTACACGACATTTAATAGTAGTAAGAAATTGGAAGAATATCTTACTGGGCTGATCTTCCGAGAGGAGAAAGTGAAAAAATAAGTTATTGAGTTTGCCACACAATTTTTAATCGCACGATACGTGGGGATGAATACGCACGACTACAGGGCTTCCCTGATAGCTTCAAATTTGCAGGCACAGACAAGCAAGCTTACAAGCAAATAGGTAACGCGGTAGCAATTCCGGTAGGTAAATGGATTGGAGTATGTCTGCAATGGTGGAGTACTTCGTGCATGGATAAGTAAAAGCCATCACATCACTTTCATTCTGAGTGAAAACGGTTTGCTTACTGATACCTTGAAACGGTTTCTCAAACCGTTCGGCCAAACGGTTTGTAAAGATTGGCTCGGAAAATGCTTTCTCCTAGACACCTCACATTTAACAATTTTAGAGATGGTTCCGAAAGCAAAAACCATAATAGAGCGGCATGGATTTAAAGATCCAGATCGAAAGAATCCCAAGCATGATGAAATTCAAATCTGGGTATACCAAAACTACAAGCAGATTATAACTGAGGTATTGCCACAGCGTGAATGGCCTTTCGAGTGTGCGCCTACGCTAGAGTATCCAATAACTGATGATAGATACATTATAGGTTTCGCTGATATATTTGTTCAAGGCTTGGGTGTGGGCATTGAGATTAAAACTGAGATACCAGTATTAGGTGATCTTATCCGTCAAATTCAATTCTACAGAAAGTATATTTATGCTTCATGGATTGTAGTAGCTCCTGATGACAGATTTGCTAAAATATTACGACACGAGGGCATTCACTTTTATAAGTACAAGATCCCTGGGGAATTGTTCTGATTAAAAATTTCGTTTGTTTTTCTTTTCGATTCAAAACGGTTTCAATGAAACGGTTTCGAAACGGTTTCATTGAAACCGTTAATTTGGATAGACACAAGGATTCACTTTAAAAGTTGGGTTGTGGATTTGCTTTTCGTTTCCTTTCGATTTCGGAACCGTTAGCTTTGATCAAACCTCATTGAGGCCTGTTTTGAGTTCATCCAGTACTGATTGAAGTTTATTTATTATTCAATCACAGATTTTTTTTTCGAAGCGAAAGTGAAACGAAAAGGGTTTCGTTTCATTCAGCTTTGACACACCCATCTTGGAACTTAGACTATAGGGGCACCAATTTTACTTTTAAGAAATTCGTACTCATTAGGTGTAAGTAATTTTCTATTCCCTTTTCCTTTTACATTGTTTGAAACAATTCCGTGAAGCTTTAAAAGCTGGGTAATCTTTCTGGGTTCACAGCCATAGAGCCGGGCTATTTCCTTTCTAGTGATCATGCATCAAATAAGTTTTCCCCTTATACCTTGAATTGCCATGAGTGCGTCATCACTTACAGATCCTTTTATAACAATTAGTTTGATTGCATCTGTAAGATGAGAGAGGCATAATCTTGACTTTATATCTGTTCCTATTTCATTTAGACTAGTAAGATTTTGAATGAGGGAATCAATGTGTGCTTGACTTTTCACGGCTTTCACTTTTTCGCGCAGGGCATTATCAAGTTCCTGAATCTCTAAAACGATAGATTCATCAGTTCCTATTTTTCTTAAATACGCGGGTGCTGTCTCATAGATTCCGAGAATGTCATTTGAATGATCCAAGCACTCATCTATAATCTCTTGTAAGGCTGCCTGTGTTGTATTGTTCACATGCTTTCCTCCGGCTTTACTTAATAAATTGATCATTGCATCACGCATACTCATTTGAAGCAGGAGAAAAGCATGATATCTAAGATGGCAAGATCTGGAAACCAAGCTGGAGCAATGGGCAAGATATGAAGCGTAACCAGGTTGTTTAATCTCATGTGTAAGTGTAATAAGATCCACCGGCCGGTTAGGGTATAGCGCTTCAATTCCTTTGAAGATAACTTGGTGATTGTAGGGTTCCATCTGGCTAAAGTTTCTATTCGTTAATACTCCGGCAATGCGGTCATACCCTCCCTCAAGTACGCATGTTCCAATAATGACTTGTTCTAAGTGTGTCCGGGTATCTTCAATTTTCATTTAAAAAAGTGTTACGGTTACTAATACCATATTTCTTCATAGTAATCGCTGTTTTTAGTACTAAATTCATTGTTTTTAACCGTAACAAAATCGGAACATTTCGTAACAGAAAGTGTCTTTTCAATATTGATTAGGCGGTTTTATCGTAACACTTTTTGTATTGATACCCGTAACACTTTCTGTTACGATAAAACCGCCTAAACCCTTCAATTTCACAGCCTTTGTTACGAAATGTTCCGATTTTGTTACGCTTTAAGTATTTGTATTTCAGTGTTTTAATTAGTCAAAAGGGATGTTTTTGACCGTAACACTTTTCTACTTTGAGATAGCTCCAAAAACCCTTGGATATTCGTTGATCCATTTTTTGACCTGCCGACTTGCTTTAACCTTATTACTATCAGTTTTGCTTCCATAAAGCATTTCACCAATGTCAGAGTAGCTCTTATTCCTTTTAATTAAAAAAGCTGTCGCTAATACCTCAGGCGGTGCATTCAAACTTCTTTGAACCAATTCGTAAACCTCAACGGCACTATCATAGAAGTACTCTCCAAGCTCTATTGCTTTTGTCATAGATGAAAGCTTAATGAACTCTTCTTGTTTGAAGTTGATATGGAAGTCACTGCCGTACTCCGGCTCAAATGTTTTATCAGCCAGGTGAAGAATGGCAGAAAAGCGAAGAATGTATTCTGATATCTTGCCTAAGATACCAGCCTTGATATTCAGTTCAGTTCCATCCTCCATTCGGTTGATGACAATTGATTTTTCTTTTCGCCAATCATCCAATAGTTTTTTAGCTGCTGGATCTAGTATGCATCTTCGCGAATCATCATTACTATATACAGGTAAGTCTTTGTATAACCTGGTTAACGATTTACCATGAATGTCTACCCACTCAGAAGGCATTTCAAAAGAACTGTCACGCTGTGAAATTTTATCTACTTCTGGTAACGCGAATAGCATCCTAAAAACGAAGCCTGTAGTATCACGATCTTTGGCGAATAGCTTACTAAGAATGGCGTATTGAGCTTTGCCTATAACATTTACAAATGGCTTACTTACAACAAACTTATCTTTTCCGGATCGAATCCCGCTATAGTTGGTGCAGTTCCATGAACTGATCCAAAATTGCTCGTCAGTACCTTCTTTTTTGCTCAGTTGATTCATTCCGTTAATCCATTCCAGAAGTTCATCACTCATCTTGCAGAGCCCTTTCGGATTGTCTGGTAAAATGTACCTGACCAATGTTTGGATATGACTATCCCGGTAAATGATGGTATCCATCTTACATTCACTCACTTTATCTTTACTCAAGCCTCTGGTTTTCTCTGACCATTCGTGATCAAGCTCATTTTGGATTTTGAAAAGTGGATCGTAAATTTTATTGATGGCAGTAGTGCCACCAGATGAACTTATCCCGCAAAGGCAACCCCACACCGGCAGGAATAGAAAATCATTACCACCTCCATCTATTTTGTATGCCGTACCTATGGCAGTGCTGTACGCGCTGATAAGTGTTAAGCCTAAATAAGATGGAGGTAAGTCATATCCTTTGTTTAGCGAGTTTAGAAACGGCTTTATCTTCTCATGAAAAACGTGTAGAGGAAATTGGCGTTTATTTTGTCTCTTGATAACTTCATTTTTCAATTGATCATCAGTGAAGGTGGATAGACCTTCACTCTCCATATACTTACGGAAATTACTGCCCATAGCCCTTTACCGACTTTTGTTTAATAGAGCTTTCACTCTCCGTATTTTCCAAGAGTTCTTTGATCGTTCAGAGCGAAGTTGCTTTAGGCGCTTTTCAAGTCTGTTTTTTACAGACTTATTTTCAGTTATCTTTGTCATGTGTTTATAAGTTTATGCGTGCTAGTAACACGCGTGCCCTAAAAAAATAAAATCCCTTGAAGATTACTTCAAGGGATTTTTCTTTGATTTCTCTTTTTTCTTATTCACAAATAAGAATACAATACCTCCCACAATAGATAGCCCGGCAAGTCCAACCAACACAACAGGCATAACGCTACTACCTGTGCTTTTTGATTGATTCATTTGTAGTTCGAAAGCTGCCTGTTGCTGCTGAATTCGTTGCTGTAGCTCCAATGCTTGATTTTGCAATTGCATTTGCCGCTCAGCTGAAGCATTAGCCTTCTTTGCGGATATTGAGCTACTGATTGATCCAAATATTGATGCTCCGGCTTGAATTGCCTGAGCAATCCATCCTAGTCCACCATTAAGATTTTGAATGGAGTAGATCAATTCGCCATCTGTGAAGTTTGTTATAAAGTTGGCGGATTTTAGGTCAATAGCCTGGTATTGCCCATCAGCCGTACAAGGGAGATAGATTTTTCCGGTTGAATCAGTTAGGAAAACTGATCCGTCACTCGATTGATTGATTTTGAATTTTTCCATTTTACTTTTTAGATTTTTTCGTGATGTACTTTGTTGCCTCTGCGTCCAATTCTTCAATTGTTTTCTTTCTACCTGAATGGAGCCATTCAGTTAGTTGTTTCTTTGAAAAATAGATGAACTTTCCTCGTTTCATGTATGGTACTTCTCTTTTGCTAACCTTGGCATAGCCAGTAGGTTCAGCAATGTTTAAGAATGCACATCCTTCTCTGAAAGAAAGAATATCTTCTTCATCATTGTTTTGTAAAGTTTTCAAGAAGGATTTAATCTCTTGAAACTTAAGATCAAGCTTAGTATCAATTCTTGATTCTAACTCTTGAAGTGGGATAGGACTTAAGATGACATTTTCCATTTGTATCAAGTTTTTTTGTTGATACAAATGTGAAGAAGTATTTAATGGAGGAGAGGTTTTTGTGATTCAGATTTTTTGTAATTATCTGAATTACAATATTCTATGAATAAAAAAAAGGGAGAAAAAAGGAAGCTTAATTGTTTATTTCTTTTTTGAATTTCATACCATACCGACTGGCCTTATACGAAGAGATTGAAATTGCCTGATTGATGTACTGCATATTTTTCATATGATCAAGTTTATTTCTCTCAGTTAACTTCTTAAGTTTTTTGTACTCTGTTTTAATTGATCCAGCTGGTCTGTGAAACCTTGAAGAAAATTCCTCAAATAGATCTTTGTCACTTTTTGAATTGTTACCTGATCCTATGTGAAATTTTATCGCATACGCGATGGCTATAGGTGATGGTGTTTTTTTTTGTGATCCTTGAACTGTTTGTAAACTTTCATTAATCCAGTCGTTCATTACATCAGTATGTGAGGTTGAAAGGATATTGTTAGCATCGGCTTTAATTCTGTTTAGGAATTTTAAGAACTCAGATTTATTTGAATTGAAAGTGCTATCTAAATGATGTTGTAAGAACCGATCTCTGAAATCACCAGTAAAGGAAATGAATTGGTACGGGAAAAGTTTTTCAAAAAAGTGTCTTTCAACGGAGTTGTTAAAATCAGGAATAATATCCCTGGTAATAAATATTCCAAGTGGTTCATTGATTCCTTCTTCATTTATGTGATAGGATGGACTAATGTAGACGCCATATCCAGCCATATCTCTAATCTCATTTCTTAAGGCATAATTTTCTATTCTGGAAAAGCCTAATGTTTTTCGGAATTCACTAATTCCTTTTACTAGCCCTTTGTGTTCATAGAACTTCCATATTTCCAAAATGCATTTTCTTTCAAGAGGTGTTGGTATATTATCTGGGCTAAGTAATTTCCAACTGAAATCCCATAGATCCCAAATTTGATACGGGCTGATAGTAAAGTAGTCATTTATTGTTTTCACAAATCGATCTTGATTTTATCAACAGATTCTCTTTTTCGCTCATCAACGATCTTGGCATAGATCTGAGTGGTTTTTAAATTCTTGTGCCCAAGTAGTTTTGATACAGTGAAGATATCCGTTCCGTTGGAAAGTTGTAGCGTTGCATACGTATGCCGGAAACAATGAAAGGTGATATTCTTACGTATGCCGGCATCACGTATCCATAATTTTAACTTCATATTTAGCCACGCGGAATAAACCAAGCCGTTAAAAGGTCTTTCTTTATCTTCATTCCGTTCACCAAGTAAGTTGAATGCCGTTTCGCTGATCGGGTGTGTCTCTGCTCCTTTTGTTTTTTTTTGCTTAAACCGGATGAAGTATCCTTCAGTTTCCGTGTAATGTACTTGTGCCCAGGTGAGCGCCATTACATCGCTCCAGCGCAGCCCGGTGAGTACGGCAAATAGTGAAGCTGTTTTTAGTAATGGAGGATCGCATTCCGTTTTTACCAATAAGTCAAGCTCTTCTTTAGTTAGAAACTCTCGCTGGGTTTCTTCCTGTTTGATACCGTCTATTCGGTCAGCAATATTTATCTGAATAAGGCGATCTCTATAAGCTTGACCAACGGCCGCTTTAAATTTATTAAAGTAACTGTGAGCTGCGTTTTGCGAAAGTCGTTTTGATTCTCCTTTTCTCTTTTTTAACAAAAGGGTAGTCATAAGATGATCCCGGAAGTCAACACAAAACTTCTCGTCAATAGAAGACATTGGAAGTACACCATTGACAAAAGCCTTTAAGTAATTAAATGAACTCAGCCAATTGATCTGGTTGCCTTGTGAAGAGTTCTTCTTTTCTGCCAGATCTCTGAAGTACTGAACAAAATCCAGATTCTTTTTCGACTTATCAATGAACCCATAACTTTCATTTTGAATGGCAATCTGCCGTTGAGCGCGAATATTTTCGGCAAGCATCAATGTTTCTTTGTTCTGTTCACGTTCTGGTATTCCTCTCGGATTTTTCACCAGGTGTAGATTCAGAAATTCGCGTCTTGTGGGTTTTCCGGTGGAAGGGTGTACAATAGGAGGGTAGAAGTCAAGATAGAGACTTACCCGGCCGTTGCTGATATCCTTTTCGCGAAGGTGCACTCTCATTTGAATAACGTATTTATATCGCTTCGTTTAATGATTACCTTCCTTCCGATATTGGCAACTTTGATTTTTCCACTTTTAATCAAACGGTGCAAAGTCATTCTGCTTATACCTACCAGTGAACACGTTTCTTTTATGCTCAAAAATTCTTTGACCTTTAGTGCTTCAATTGGTACCAATATTTTACTAAGCGTTTCTGAATTACTCTTTTCTATTTTACCGCTTCTGGCCATTGTCTTATAGGCCTTTGAATTACACCTAAGTGAGCAGTATCTGGTAACTGTAGTTTTTGTTTCGA
>JAHEZH010000256.1 GCA_023251155.1 Flammeovirgaceae bacterium
ACAGGAATGACCCGGCAACAGCCACCACTTGCAAAAGCAAGACGGTAGCGATCAATTTATCGCTGGTTAGCCCGATTACTGACTCACCGAAAAGCGGAGCAAGTAAGATGACGGTTTGCACGCCCATGCTGTAAAAGAAAAAGGAAAGCAGAAAACGCCAGGTGGCCATTTGCCGGCGAATATTTTTGAGTACACCGGTCAATTCATGAAAACCTTTCGCAAAAATCTTCGGCTCTAAAGCAAAAAAGCCCGGACGGTCTTTCAGGTGGTTGAAGGCAATCTGCGCAAAACCAATCCACCATATCCCGACTAATATAAACGCAACGCGTACCGCTGTCTCCTTACTGTCAAATCCAAATTGTTCATAAAAGGAAACCATGGCAAGATTAAGTAACAACATCACCACGCTTCCTGCATAGCCCATGGAAAAACCCCGTGCACTTATCTTATCGGCCTGGTCAGGAGTGGTGATCTCGGGAAGAAATGCGTTATAGAAAACAATGGACCCGGCATAACCAACACTGGCCAGCACGGCACAGATGATTCCCTGTTCAATATTTTTACCTGTGAAGAACGATAAGGAGATACACGCAAACCCGCCCAGGTAAGTAAATACCTTCATGAAGAATTTCTTCTTCCCACTGAAGTCGGCCACGCCGGATAAGAGGGGTGAAGTGAATACAATGATGAGAAAGGAAAGGGATATGGCGTAACTATACAACACGGTGTTTTTTACCTGCATGCCAAAGAAAGTGACCACATCACCACCAAAGGCTTCCCGCGTCACCGCGCTATAGTAAACAGGAAAAAGGGTAGCCGTAACGGTGAGGTTGTAAACACTATTGGCCCAATCATACGAGCACCAGGCATTGACTACTTTTTTATCATTCTTTGCCGGATGATCCTTCTCGTCATGTAAGTCCGGATCAAAAATCATACACGTGCTCCAGGGTTAATCCTGATTGATTTACTTTTCGTAAAGTATGGGCTAATTCGGTAACCGGTACGACCAGCGCAATGCGCTTGTTTGCGGGGTTCGTTAAGATTGGCTGGCTGAATAGCACTTTATCGGTATCCGATTCTTTCCATTCGCGCGGAACGATCAGTGTAATCATGATACTACCGGTATTGCCTGCAATTTCCGAGAAGTTGGCTCCTGATTGGGCCAGCAGTGAAGTGTAGTCTTTAAATGCATCGTAGCGAGGCAATAGAAGTAGTACTCTATTATCAGCTAATGAATCCACTAGTTTTATTTGTGGATACGCATTCAGGTCGATAGCGGGTAATTTATCCGCGACTACCGATGTTACTAATAGAGGGGCTTCATACGATGCATTCGTTCCTTTTTTGATAATCCAACCATAGCCTGCCTTCACTAAATATTCGGATGATAAAATGTATCTGCGTTCCCATTTGCGAATCATGTTCTTGCCGGTGGCTGGATTTTCTTTCCATAATCCTTTCAACGCTTGCATAAAGTTGAACTCGTACCACGGCGTTATTTTGATGAAATCGACATACTGCTGTGCTACTTTGGCGGCATAATGGTCTTCTTCGGTAAACGTGCCTGCGGTGAAGGCCGACAGGCGGCCAATGGTATTCTCATAGCAGGAGCGAAGCACGTATTCTACCGTGGTACTGGTGCCGATCACCATGATCATCACGTGATAACCGGTATTGAACGCGTACTGGTCTTTGATGATGCGGTACACACTGCGATAGGCCTGCCAGAATTGTTTCACATGACCGAAGAAAGGAAACTGATCCGGAGTGTTGGTTTTGGTAAACGTAGCAAACTCATCCGGACTATACACCAGGAACCACTCCGGGTAGGTGAGAAAGGTCTGATCGGCCGGCCGGCGATGTTCAGGGGGTGCAATCACCGTAGTGGGGTCAGCAACAGCAGTAGCTGGTAATGTCGAATCGGAAGGAGCGCTCATGATAATGGCAACCGTAAGGGATAGACTGATCAGTGTAAGAAGTAACAGCTTCATGCGATGAAACCTATTTGACAAAACCCATGAGCGTATTGAGTGAAGGATCTTTCACCTGAAGGATACGCTTGCGGGTGTCGGTAAATCCAAAGCCCGTGAGGTATTTGCTCCATTCTTCGGCCGAGATGAAACGCTTGTAGTCCGTGTGTTCAAAGTCCCAGCTGACGTTGGTGCCCGAATTGAATACGGTATGTACCAGTGATACGAACGTGTGCATCTCTTTGGATTGCACATCATGATCACGTAATACGAAAATACCCTCTTTGCGAAGGATGCGATAAATGGATTGAACAAAACCATCTAATAAATCCGGAGGGCAATGATGTAATCCGATAAAGCAAGTGACCATGTCCACCGAGTTGCTGGCGATCACACGTTCTGGAATGGGGGCATAATGGTTAAGCGGAACAAACTTTCCGATCTTGAATAAGCTACCACGTTCAAAAATATCATTCAATGAATTGGTCGCTGCGGCATCGTTAATCAGATAGACCGGTTCTTTTACCTTTACTTCTTTTCTGAACTGGCTCACATACCTTCCGGTTGAGCCAATCTCCACCAACCCGTTGATTACTTTACGGTCTCCGATTACGTCCAGCGTTTGTCGTGCCATCTCTTTCTTTTGTTTCTTCAGCGCAGGCAGCGCATAGGTAACTTCCGATAAAAAAGGCTTGATACCGGGCAGTTTAGCCACAATGTATTTGTAAATGCTTTCATCATCCTGAAATCGGGCGGTGGCATCGGCAATCAGCTGATGGTACTTCGCTTCCGGATAGAGGTGAAATACATTCTCAAGAAAAAGATAGAAAGATTCTTTGGTATCGGCTTTGTCGTAGATGGCGTGAAATTCAGAGGTGTTCATGGTCAGTAAAATTTATGCTAAAGTAGGTGCGTAATATTTATTCCACAACGAATTCCGGAAACGGAAATCAGGATCTAGTTTCTGTTTGAGTTTAAACAGTTCATTCGCCCTTGGATAGGCATGGTGAAACTGTGCCACGGTGGCATGTGGCTGATAGGGAAGGTAATAGGTGCCCTGGCTGGAAAGCACCGCATCAATTAATTCGCGGGTCCATATGCCTACCGCTTCCTTGTCTTTTCCGGAAGTGCCTTGCTTGTAATACACGACAAAAGCAAAAACCTCCGTCTGTGCCCAGGCCAGGTACGATCCGGGGTCGGCCAGCGCATGGCGAACCGATACATTGATCACATTCACTTTATGCTTTTTGAACACCGCTGCCATCTTCGGTACGAAATCGTCAAACTTGTCGATAGGAACAAAATACTCCTGCAGCACATAAGTGCTTTTCTTGCGTGATGATGGTTCCAGTTCGGCTACATCATAGCCGGCTTCATAGTTGCGCCAGTGTACTTTCTTTTTTGAATAGAGAATAGGCTCAATGATAAACTCGCGTCTCCATTTACCGGTATGTGTTTCGGAGAAAGCCCAATAGAAGTAACGATGGATAGGGTAGGATTTCTGCAACGGCATTAAACGATACGCTTCCGTAATCTGGTGGTCTGTTTTTGTCCACGTCACTGCGCGCAGCCGGGTATAGTGCGGTGGATAGATATCGGCATTATGAAACACAGCACTTTCGTTATGGCGCACGTTTTCCTTGAAGAAGAAGAGGTACTGGTTGCTTTTTAATTTTATTTCGTCACGCTCTACGCGCACGTTCTCTGCCAGGTCAAGTTCTGCTTCGATGATGATTCCCAATGCTCCGTATCCGCCCACTACTCCGTAAAATAACTCCGGATGCACGGAGGGACTTACCTCCATCAGTTCTCCATCGGCTTTCATCAATGTCACCGATCGTACGGAAAGAATAACCGGGCCCATGCCGACATAGCGTCCGTGTGCATTCACACTCAGAGATCCTCCCACGGTGAAGTTGGAATACGTCTGCATGATCTTGATGGAAAGATGCTGATTGTCAATCACGCGTTGGATGTCACACCAGCGTGTGCCCGATTGGACACGGATGGTTTTATGCAGCGCGCTGAAGTGGATGATCTTGTTGAACTGACGCAGGTCAATATGAATACTGTCCGGACTTGATGTTTGGCCGCCCATACTGAAGTGCCCGCCACCAATACTGATCGGTCCGGTAGAATTCGTCACAATGGCTTTGATTTCTTCCACCGTAGTGGGAGTAACGATTTGTTTTACTTTTACGGGATTGATCTGTGTCACATCGTTGACAATCCCTGCTTCCTTGCCGAAGCTGACCGCTGCGTAGTTAATGAGTTCGATGTTGGGCGATTCGCCATAGCGATTGCTGCCGCGCATGCCTTTCGTTGCGATCAGGTGCAGAAATACCCACACCGGGCCAATAACCGGAATGAGCACCAGCAACAGATTTCTCCCTGTCTTGCCCATGTCATGATACCGCTTTACCGACACGGCACTCAGGCACCACAAAAAGGGAACGACCAGCACGACGGCCGATACTTTTCCCGCCAGTGTTTCAATAAAGAAGAGTAGATTAAACAGACACGTCCACAGAAAAAGCGTTGCCAGAAAGAAAGACGTACGTCCGATTCTTCCATTGAAGGAAAAGAAGAGAGAAGAGAGGCTCATGGAGGATTAAAATTGAGGAGTCAAGATAGGTATTGGGCTAATAAGAAAAAAAGTAAAATCGTATAGCCCTTCTGAACAAGGAATTTGTGAAAAAGCAGTATCCCCAATCAATCAGCATTGTAGAGTTGGTCAACGGTATAACACACCCGTAAGGAATTCACCGCGCTGCTGTTAGTAATAGCAATGGGCCAATAGCTATTCCATCAGGACGTAGCGGTAATATCAAATGGAAAGTGCTTTTTTCAGATACCCCGTTGAGGTGATGAATTGATTTTTCATGATCATTCCTGCCCTTTGCCCTTAGGGCAGGAAGATGACTTTGTGAAACGGGTAGCTATTGGATCTCAATCGTTTATCCTCTCATAATAGTGTATTACTTGCCCGGCTTTAAAAGTTTTTGTCTTCGTTAACTTAAGAACACGTTGTTGGGGGATATTCTTAAACAGAAGTAATCCGTTCGGCGCAATTACCGGATGAATGCAAAGTTGATATTCATCGATCAAGCCAAGTTGTGTTAGTTCGTTGATCAGGCTTGGGCTGCCAATCAGCACATCTTTACCGGGTTGATGCTTCAACGACAGAACCTCTTCCTCCAGACTTTTTCTGGCAAGTACTGCACTTTCCCAGTCCAGCGATTTCAGTGTACGCGAGAAAACAACTTTCTGAATACGGTGCAAAGCAATTGCAAATTCGTCCATCGACTTTTCTCCACTGGGATTTTTAACCAGCGCAGGCCAGTAGTCTTCCATCAGCTGGTACGTAGTTCTTCCATAAAGAATAATGTCAGAGCCACGGATGGTTTCCGTATAATGATGATGTAATTCTTCGTCAGCGATTCCGGCAGTATGATCACACGAACCGTTGAGTGCTATATTCAAGGCTGCCACTATTTTAGCCATATTGATTCTCTTTAGTGTATACGAAGGTCGGAAATAATCATTTTAACCGCAGCGTTCAATCGCGACAATTCGCAGGGGTAAATACGACCATTTTCGTCTGGGAGTCGGTATGGTGTCTGCCGCATTTGCCTGTACACCTTATAAGTTGCACGATACCTCTTTTTACTGCACGCACACCTTCTTTTTCAACTCCCCATCCACCACATACTTCAATCTTTCCGCCTCACTCAAATCCTTACACGCTTCAGCTCTGTTCTTTAATTTGTAATAAGCCAGCGCACGGTTGTAATACGCGATGGCATAATCGGGGTGATAGGTAATGGCAACGGTGTAGTCTTCGATGGCTTCATCTGCACGGTTTAGTTTCATCAGTACCTTGCCGTGGTTCACCCAGGCTTTTACAAAATCTTCTTGCAATGAAATGGCTTTGATGTAATCATACAATGCACCGTTCCAGTCGTTGATGTTTTCTTTTACGATGCCACGATTATAGTAATAGTCTTTGTTGGTCGAATCTATTTTTATGGCTTGCGAATAATCGTCAATGGCCCCTTTCCAGTCTTTCTGTTGTGATCGTTTGTAGGCACGGGCAGCAAAGGCATAGGGAAGGTGAGGGTTGGAGTCGATTGCTTCATTGAGCAACGGATCTGGGGTGGATGGAGTGGATGACGCTTGTTCTGCGCGCTCCGTTACGGTGCTGATGTTTCGTTTAGCCAGCGCGTTGTCCGGATCGAGTTGCAGTGCATGGCGGTAATCGAGGAGGGCGCCATTATAGTCTCC
>JAHEZH010000025.1 GCA_023251155.1 Flammeovirgaceae bacterium
CGTAAAACAACGCGTTCGCCAGAAGTTGCTGGAAGATTGCAATCTGCACACCATTATCCGTTTGCCCAACTCTGTGTTTCAGCCTTACGCTACCGTAGCAACGAATTTGCTCTTCTTTGAGAAAGGTAAACCTACAAAAGACATTTGGTACTACGAGCATCGCTTACCCGAAGGCATGAAAGCCTACAGTTAGACCAAGACGATTCAATTGACCGAGTTCGCCCCGATCAAAAAATGGTGGAAGAAGCGTGAGGAAAGTGACGTATGTTGGAAGGCTAATATTAAAGATATTGTTGCGCGTGGCTACGACTTGGACATCAAGAATCCCAACAAGCAAGAAGAGGCTCATGAGTATTCAAGTACCGAATTAATCGAATTGCTGGATAGATCATTCGACAAGAGCAGAAATATTTTGAGAAGTATAAAAGAATCGGTTTAATGGCGTGGAAAATATATAAGCTTGGCGAAGTTCTGAAACGAAGAAAGGAGACAGTGAAAATCCTTCCGAGTGATCGTTACAAGCTCGTGACCATTAAACTTTACCATAAAGGAGTAATCCTTAGGAGTATTGTAAATGGATCAGAAATCAAGTCGGCAATGTCTGTCGTAAGAGAGGGCGATTTCGTCCTGTCGGGAATCGATGCAAGGAATGGTGCATTTGGAATTGTTCCAAAAGAACTCGATGGCGCAGTTGTGACTAATGACTTTTGGAGTCTTGATCCAGATGAGAAAGTTATTGACAAGGAATTTCTCCTTTTCCTTACAAGCACTCAATTCTTCGACTACATATGTAAACAAAGTAGTGACGGGACAACACAGAGAATTAGACTGCAAAGAGAGAAATTTTTCGATCATGAAATTGAGTTGCCATTACCTTCAGAGCAGAAAGACTTAGTTAGAAAGTTAAATGCTTTGAAAACAGATGGAGATGCACTCTCCTCCGAACTCACCCACCAACTCTCTTTGGTTAAACAACTGCGCCAGGCATTTTTGCGCGAGGCCATGCAAGGCAAGTTGGCACCACAAGACCCCAACGATGAACCCGCCAGCGAACTCCTCAAAAAAATAAAAGCTGAGAAAGAACAACTTATTAAAGAGAAGAAGATCAAAAAAGAAAAAGAACTCCCACCTATCAAACCCGAAGAAATTCCTTTTGAAATTCCGAAGAGCTGGCTATGGTGTAGGTTGGGGGAGATTGCTTATGTCGCAAGTGGAAGCACACCAAAACAAGATGCATTTGTGAAAACGGGAGTGCCTTATCTTAAGATGTATAACCTTAAAAACCAGAGAATAGAATTTGACTATAAGCCACAGTATATAAAAAGAGAAATTCATGAGGGGCAGCTCAAACGATCACGAGCATATCCGGGAGACGTAATTATGAACATAGTAGGGCCGCCTCTCGGGAAACTTGCAATTGTTCCAAAGTCTCTGCCGGAGTGTAATTTCAACCAAGCGGGTGTACTCATGAGAGGTTATGAATTCAGTATTAATCCTTGGTTCTATTGGTACCTCAGTGAATTATCAGAAATCAATTCGATTGTAACCAAGGGCGTAGCTGGGCAAGATAATATTTCGGTGACTCAAACTAACAACATGCGTGTTCCGTTACCACCGATCCTTGAGCAACAACGCATTGTCGGTAAACTTGAACAACTCATGAATTACTGTGATGACTTGGAGCGGAGTATCAAACAAAGCCAAACTCAAAACAAGCAACTGCTGCAACAAGTGCTACGCGAGGCATTACAGCCGAAGATGGAATATGAAATGAATAATAATGTTAGCCTGGCTGCAGAACCATAATACAAATGAAATCTCAACGATATATCGTTTTCTTGATTCTTTGGGCTATCCCCGTTGTCTTTAAGCAACTATTGGAAGGAATTCTCGATAAGTATTGGATTGAGCCGATTGCTTCGAAATTTGAGCCATCAATATTTGCAGACGTAGTCGTTATCATGATTTTAGGAATTGTAGTGGTTCATTTTATTTACACGAAGTGGATAAAGGTCCTTCTGGATTGGGAAGGGGTGCTTGTAGCTTTTCTACTTTGCTCATATCTCTACTTTTATCGGTTAAAGTTATTTGGGTTTGAACACTGGAAATTCACAGGCACTATCCTGTGGCAATCGGTGTCCTATGTCGATATAGTATTACTGTTGCCAGTTGTGCTCTTGCTGTACAAGCTTATCCCTCAAGAACCACATCAAACAGAGTCATTTAATAAAGAGTATACACTTCTTGATGATTCTCCAATCACAAGTATTGCTAACGACTCTTTGAGTCGAAAGGATTTTGCAGCTTTTGTCGCTAAATACATTCATAATGTTAATAGTTCCAGGTCCTTTGCGATAGGTATAAACGCAAAGTGGGGTGACGGAAAAACATCGTTTCAGGAAATGGTTGGGGGCTATGTAAAGGCAGCTGATCCAAACACGATCATATTCGGTTTTAATCCTTGGAGAAGCCTAGACGAAAAAAGAATTATACTCGACTTTTTTGATACTCTCAGTGAAAACATCAGCACGTATAATACCAGCTTAGGCAAGGAAATATCTTCCTATGGAAAAAATCTTATCGGTGCCAATCAAAGTTGGTGGACATCCTTAATTCAAACCCTTCTCAGCATTGAAAAAACGCAGGAGAACCTATTTGAAGAAATCAACAGCGACCTGCTTAAAATAAATCGTAAAGTCGTCATTTTCATCGATGATGTTGACCGGCTCTCAAAGAAGGAAATAATGGAGATTGTGAAGTTGATTAGGAGCAGCGCCAACTTTACCAATACTGTATTTGTTGTGGGCTTTGATCAGGACTACATCCATGAAGCACTAACTGATCACAACGAGTATGGAAGTGACGACTTCCTAGAGAAAATATTTCAGATACAGTTTGATTTAAGCCATATCCCTGCCAACGTGATCGTTCAGAAATTAAAAGAGATTCTGGAGGAAATGTTGCCAGAATATAAGACCCAAATTGAAGGAGTTACTGGATACCAGCCATCCTCAAAAGAAGCGTTGGGCTCTTTCTTCCTTGGCACGCAAAATAAAGGTGACTTCATTCCGAGTATATTAAAGAACCTAAGAGATGTAAAAAGGTTCGCTAATTTCTTTACAATTAACTTCAGAGTAGTATCCACTGAAGTCAATTTTGAAGAATACTTCTATTTAGCACTGATAAGATTCAAATTTCCTCGGCTAGTCAAAAAAATCATTGGCAATGAAAAGGGTATTTAACAAGGAACTGCAATCTGGGTTGCATCTTTCTCTGAACGATAAACGATTAAGAAGGCTTTGTACAGAATCCAATATCGGCCAGAATGATAAAGATGCCATTATTCAGATATTTAGATTTCTGTTCGACAATTCAAAAACAAATGTTGACACAAAATCGATAAGGCAACCCGGAAATTTTGATTTGTACTTTGATAATGCCCTGAACACGAAAGGAATTCTCTTTAAAGATTTCACACCTGTCCTTCAAAAGCCCTGGAATGAAATTGAGACTCACGTTCAGCAGTGGATTTCTGAAGGTAAGGAAGGTTACCTAATCGATCTCCTTCACGATATGAACGCATTTGAGTCTCGTGATCGATTTGAAAGAATAACATATATATGGATTACGTTAGTCAATCATCGAATCCGTACCGACCATCTCCTGGAGGGCTGGATCAGGTCCATATCCGAAAATAGGGAATCCATCAATCGCTTCTATGGAGTTGACAAGACGTTTTTTGAGAGGATATTTCAACCTAACCCCAATCCATTTTTCTATGACACCTATCCTATTCGGATATTGCTCAGAAAATATATTGACGATAAAAACGACTTCTTTTTTCCCTTGTCAAAAGATGAATTGCAGCAAATCGCATTAAGTAGGCTTCGAAATTATATTGGCAGCCGGAGCCAATTCGATGTTCGTGTATTCAACAACTTCTATTACAATATTTGGCAAGACAAAGATGACCACGACCGGGTCATTATTCTTGACGAAGCAAACAGACTTGCCAAAGAATATATTGAAAAATATCCAGAAGACTATTTACGATTTACTATACGATCGAAATACACTCCACATTTGGACGAGCATTACGTTTTCGAGCCATTTACCAAGCAGTACTTTGGCTCTTGGGAGGAGTTCAAATCTTTTTTAGCTAAGACTGTGGCTAAGACATCAGAATTTTCGGAGATGGTAAGATATTTCGAAGCGTTCGAGAAAGCTAACTATGATGGATTTCAATCCGTGTCAATTCCCCAATGGATTGAAATGGATTCTAATGGAAATTCCTCGATGAAATATTTCAAGGATCAGACATATGAAGAGTTCGTTCAAAAGATGAAGGAATTAAGAAGATAACCACGAGCTAACTGATGCTTTTTCAACCTGAAAACATTACTGAGGACCACGTCCTGAAAGCTGTGGCACGAATTGAGTCGGAGCAAATTCCGCTAAAGCCTTCAACCCGATTTGATGTCATCATCAATGGTAAAACCTATCCTCCCAAGGAGGTAATGCGTTTTGCCCATGCCGAAATGAATGGCGAACGTCTTTGGTCGGTTAGGGGAGGAAAGCCGACCAATGATTACCTGAAGAAATTCGGCTTTGAAATTGTGAAGAAGCATGGCACCGACCATGTGTTGGAGATGATCAGCAAATACAAACAGCATATCCGAGAAACGCAGTTTGCCGATGAAAGCTACAAATGGCAGCTCCTACAGAAAATGCGTGGACGGCCGGATGTTAATGCTCCTGATTTTTTCTTGGAGTTGAAGGGCATTGCGTTCAAAAATTTGGTGTATCCTATGGGTATAGCAGTGTTGCTGCACATTGCACGGGAAAGAGCCGAAGAATTAAGAAATTGTTTTGTTAAACTTTATGATGACGAAGCGGATCTGACACAGCGAGTAAAAACATTTTCAGATGAAACCCTTCGGATCTATCGCGAGATCAATGGAAAATTGAATCACCACCAGGATGAGCGGTCAATGGCAACGTACCTTACGTTTCACAATCCGGATCGATACACGTTGTTCAAAACCACTGTATACGAAGCCTTTTGTGATCTAATAAAAGTTGAGAAGAAGAAGCCCAAGGAAAAATATGTTCACTATCTCGAATTGCTGGATGACTTTGTCAGTGATTACATCCTGAATGATGAAGAGCTGGTTGCTTTGAAAGATCAGTACCTCCCGAAAGATAGGTTTGATGATAAAGACCATCGCTTGCTAGCTCAAGATATTCTTTATCAAATGCTGGACAAGGTTCCTCGTCAGGTTAGAAAGAACGAAAGACGATATTGGCGAGTCGGTACGAGTGATAGCAATGGAAACTACTGGAATCAAATGAAGTCGGGTGGCTTTGCCTCTATTGGTTGGCCTGACCTTGGAGATCTATCAGCCGAGGACATTGAGAAGAAGGAGATTTCTGAGATGCTGACTGAAGCAGGGTATTATGATGGCAACCGCGGAACAATAACCAGGAAGGCTGGAGAGATTTATAACTTCCTGAAAGTAATAAAGCCTGGCGATGTGGTTCTAGCGCAAGATGGAAATCGGGTATTAGGCGTTGGCGTTATCGAAGACGAGGACGTTGCTTATTACCCAGAGGAGAGTTTTCCGCATGCCCGAAACGTTACCTGGAAAATGACCGAACCAGAAGATTTCTATTCGGAAGACGGGAAACTTACCACTGTATTTGAGATCACAGATAAGGAAACTATCTCCAGGGCGGATCAGACGCTATTCAGTATAGTTTCGACAACAATAATGATGAACACAGACGATCAAATTCAACCGGCAAAGAATGCTATACTCTATGGTCCTCCCGGCACGGGCAAGACCTATAACAGCATTAATCACGCGGTAGCGATTCTGGAATCGAAACCAATACGGTATGTAGCAAGTGAGCCGCGCGCAGAGGTAAAAAGGCGATTTGATGACTATCAGGAAGCTGGAAGGATAGTCTTTACAACCTTCCACCAGAGCATGAGCTATGAGGATTTTATCGAAGGTATAAAACCCAAGGTCCTTAACAATCAGGTAGTATACCAGATTGAGCACGGCCTATTTAAGCGAATTTCAATTGATGCAGCATTCTCGATTACTCAACTGACCGATTCTAAGGAGGCCAAAAAGGTACTGACATTCTATCAGCTCTACGATCAGATGGTGGCTTCTATCGAAGAGACACTTTCGAATGAAAATGCGTCTGTATTTTATCCAACGAAGTCGGGTGGTCAAATCCAAATCGAAGGAATCTCTGAACAGGGAAATATTGTAGTTCGCCATATTGATGGCACAAGATCGTATGTTGTTTCAAAAGAGAGATTAGCAAAGTTAGACCAGGCTATTGCCAATCTTGACGATGTATCCAACATCGATACTGAATTCAGAGAAATCATTGGCGGAAGTAATTCATCAGCTTACTGGGCTGTGTTAAGGACATTGAGGACGCTAAAACCACAAGGCACCACTCAAGCCAAAGGTGAATATTCAATTGAAGACAAACTTGCCGCAGTTAAAACCTTACGATCGGCTGACTTCCGAAGAACAGATCTGACACCATACGTCATCATTATCGATGAAATTAATCGTGGAAACATTTCGCAGATTTTTGGCGAATTAATAACATTAATAGAAGATGATAAAAGACTCGGTAAAAAGGAAGCAATTGAAATAACACTTCCCTACAGCAAGGAGAGATACGGTATTCCACCAAACCTGTACATCATTGGAACAATGAACACAGCCGATCGAAGCATTGAAGCACTGGATACGGCTTTGCGAAGGAGGTTCTCCTTTCACGAAAAAGCTGTTAAGCCTGATCTGATCAGAACAGAAGGAGCATCAAAGGGAATAATCGAGTCAATAGATGTTGTAAAAATGCTGGAGACCATCAACCAGCGCATTGAGAAACTGATCGACAAAGATCATCAGATTGGTCATGCCTATTTTATGGATTGTCAAACTATTCCCGACTTAAAGAATGCATTTCAAAATAAAGTGATTCCACTGTTACAGGAGTACTTCTTTGGAGACTATGGGAAAATCGGTTTGGTGCTGGGAAATGACTTTATAGTGAAGCAAGATAATAGCCAGTTCACGTTCGCCAAATTTAAAGGGTTCGATGATGATGGAAGCGTAGCTGAAGATCTCCGAACTCGGGCAATCTATAAAATCAAAGATCAGAGCGATTGGAATTTTAACTCCATCTATGCCTAGAACCATCAGAGTCTTTGAACACGAGCAATTGAAGATTCATCCTAATGAACGGGGTGAGAAGTTGGAGGAGCATGAACTTAGGAAACTCTATGAATTCAACGACCAACACGAAAATAAACACTTCACCGGTATCCGTGATGGCGTAAAGTTCACCAGCTATGTGGGAGTGATTCAAATTGCAGGACTCACGCTCGAAATTCTCCCCAAGGCTGATAAACACATTTATGATGCTGAAGATTACAAAGCAGCTTCAACCCGCTGGCGAAATGTATTGCTTCAAATGCTCGCGATTACACGGCATATACCGGTGGAGACAGTGTCAGAGGCCAGCCTGGCGAAAAGACATCACTCCATACTGGACTTGTATTTTGAGTTATTTCTGGACGAAGTACAAAAACTGTTACACCGTGGCCTTATTAAAAAATATAGAAGCACTTCCGGTAATCTTCAGGTCCTGAAGGGCCGCCTTGACTTTAACCGTAACGTTCAGCAAAACCTGATTCACCGAGAACGATTTTATACAGAGTACCAGGTTTATGATCAAGATCATTTGCTGAATCAAATTCTCCTTCGTTCCTTAGTCATACTTGATCGGATCACAACAAGCCCGTTCATCAAAGACAGACTCGCACGCACGCTGATCGACTTCCCGGAAGTAAAAGATTTGCATGTCCAAAGACACCACTTTGATCGCATAACAGAAAACAGGAAGACCGTCCCCTATCGCGAGGCACTTAAGATTGCACGCATGATTATCCTGAACTACTCACCTGATGTAAAAGGTGGAAATGAAGATATGCTGGCTATCATTTTTGATATGAACGTATTGTGGCAAGAATACATCTTGTTGCAGCTGAAGAAGTCAGTACCAGAAGGTGTAACCGTTTACAAAGGATCTAAACCATTTTGGGAGGCTCAACCCATTGAACCTGATATTGTGATTGAAACATCGGAAGGGTTCCATATTCTCGACACCAAGTGGAAAGTACTCGATCAGGCAAAACCAAGTGCTGCTGATCTAAAGCAGATGTTTGCGTATAACCTTTACTGGAATTGTAAAGACAGCGTGCTCTTATATCCCAAAACAGAGTTTAGTCCACCTAACACTTCAGGTCTATATCACCAAGGCATGGCCGAATCGCATAGATGCACTTTGGTATTCACCAGCGTATTGGATGAATCAGGTTACCTTAGTAAGAATTGCGCGGAAGAATTAGTGAACCACTTGAAATTGAAAAGTATGCATTGAGATTTTTGAGAGAGGTGGCCTGTCTTTGAGACGGACCTTCCTTACCACTTAGCTCCGTAATAATGATCGATAAAAAAATTACCACCCTTATTGGAAAAGCCGTACGCGAAGGAAAATACCTGAACGTTACCTACAAAAATAAAGGTGGAGAGACTACGCAATTCTGGATAAGCATCCTGGATATTAATGCTAAGGGTGAATTGCGCGTGAACATCTTCAACGTCACCAAAGACAACCCAATTCTGGATGGGAAAATATTTATATCCGAAATCCAGTCTGCTGAAATCCTGAAGTTCTCGCATTATGATGTGTCGGAAAAACTGATCACCAAACTGGAAGAAGATGACAGTTTAAGTATTTATGATTTCCATCGATATGATAACAATATTCTGAACTACTACCTGGAATGCTACAAAGCCAATCGGGACCCCTTTCTCCACAAAACGCATTTGATTGAAGGGCTGGACTTGCCGGAACTGGTGAAGCAAACTCCCTATTCACTTACCGATGAACAACACAAGCAGATCATCCGGGAAATCTACAGCAATGACTATAAATCATTCCATGACTATGAATTGGCCCTGTGCGAGTTTTCAATTGACCTGATGTCACGAGGCAAATTTGTTATTGCTTTCAGAAAGCTGACGTTTGATCCTGTTCGTAAAACCTTGCACCTGGGGAGCAAAACGCAATTCAACCCGAACTTCTACATTCAGGGAATCAGACACTCACTGTCGTATTATACGGATCTCAATCCGGCTGATTTTGAAACGCTGTATGCCAACAATAAAGCCGGGACGATAGACATGCTGCAAGGCAGTTTTAAAACAGGAGAACTGCCCAACACACGACCTGAAGTAGTCGTTTTGGGATTCAATCAAATCGATATTGCCGGGATTTATGACAACATTAATGCCGATTACCAGAACAATGAAGTACAAATTCCCATAAAGGCATTTTTTCAAAACCTGTCGTTGCTGGACAGAAAAAACAGAAAAGAACCACACATCGCGTTGTATGACAAGCATGTGAATATTGATCAGCTTCGTACGGTTTACAATGCATTAAAATATCCGATCACCTACGTGCAAGGGCCACCCGGCACTGGCAAAACACAAACGCTTTTAAATATTATTGTGAACTGCCTGACCAATGACAAAACACTGTTGATATCGTCCAATAACAATGTGCCTGTAGATGGGATCAAAGAAAAATTGTCCTTAGGGAAGTATCGCGATAAAGATATTCTGCTTCCCGTAATCAGGCTGGGTAACAAGGAATACATCAGGCAGGCATTAAAAAGAATCAGGGAGTTGTATGCCTTTGAAACGAAAGATGTACCCAAAGAGAACCTGCTGTTTAATTTAAAGGAAAAGTCAAAGGAGAATAATAAGTTATTACTGGATAAGCTAAAGCAATACGAGGACAGGCTTGACTTAATGCAAAACATCGAATTCGTAAACAACTTATTGTCAAAGGAAAAAAATCACCTCCTGGAAAAGGAAAAGCAGTTACTGAAAGAAAGACTTGATCAGATACCGGAAGTCCATAATGATGACTTGAATAACATTTATGAAGTAATAAAGGGAAATCACCAATTGCTTCAGTTTTTTTATTTTGAATCCTTACGCTGTGTTAAACGCTTAAGAGCCAAGGATTACAGCGAGCTTATTGAAATTCTGGAAATGGAAGAGGAAGATGACCAGATAAAGGAATTTAACAGGTGGATTGCTAACGATGAGAACCTCGAGAAATTCACAAAGGTATTCCCGGTCATTCTCACCACGAATTTATCCAGTCGCAAACTGGGAAGAAAGTATAAGTTTGATTTACTGGCGATTGACGAAGCCGGCCAATGCGATATTGCCACCAGCCTTATCCCAATTTCCAAGTGTAAAAACATGGTGTTAATTGGTGATACCAACCAGCTAAAACCAATTGTTCTTTTTGAAGAGACCAGAAATGAAGACCTGATGAAGCAGTTCGGTGTTAGTGAACCGTATGACTACTACCAGAACTCAATCCTTTCCACCTATAAGAGAATAGACAATATCTCGCGGGATATTTTGCTGAGCTATCATTACCGCTGTGGTAAAAAGATCATCAATTATTCAAACATGAGGTTTTATGAGAATAAGTTGAATCTTTCGATGCTGAATAACATTGGTGAAGTACATCTGATCAATGTGAACAATGCAAACCATAAATTGAAGAACTCTACCTTGGAAGAGGCACAGGAAGTAGTAAAGTATATCATGGATAATAAGTTATCCGATGTTTTTATTATCACCCCATTCAGAAACCAGGAAGATGTTTTAAATTATTACCTGCAGGCAGCTAAAGAGAAAGGTGAAATTGATGCCTCTGTAAGCTGCGGAACAATTCATAAGGTTCAGGGGCAGGAAAATAAAACCATCATCATATCCACATCGATTTCAAGAAGTACAACCTCCCGCACATACGATTGGATAAAGAACAATAGTCAGTTGATTAATGTGGGTGTTACCCGGGCGCAGGAAAAGCTTGTAGTGGTTACAGACAAAAAGGCTATTGATCGTTTGTCCAGGAAAGATGATGACTTATATGCGCTGATTGAGTACGTTGAAAAACACGGAACCACCCAAGTGGCGCAAAGTGTAGTCAACAGGTTCACCATTGGCTTCTCGAATAATTCAATATTCGAGGACGAATTCTACAAAACAATGAGCCACTATTGTACAGTCCAGGGTACCAGATTTGAAAGGAATGTAAAACTCACCGATCTGTTTCCTGAAGAGATCAATAATCCAGCGTTAAATAAACGAGAGTTTGATGGAGTTATCTATGTCGGTAGGGTACCTCAGATCGTATTTGAGATAAACGGTGCCGAGCACTATCACAATAAAAAGCGCATGGACGCTGATAAGCTCAAAGCACAGCTCCTGAAAAGCAAAAATCTTAAATTGATTTTTGTTCCGAATCAATATGTTAAGCACTACGAATTTTTGCGGGAACTGATCAATAAAATAAAGGGTGGCGTGTATCAAAAAACCTTGTTTGACATCTGATTAAACGATGGTGTAAACTGAATTCAAGCGCCGAATTATTTTTTCGGTCTGCGTCACCTTTGAAACAGCTTCGCTTATGAAATCACCCGAATATGGCGCGTTGTCTTGAACGGTCATTTAAAATAGAGTAACTCAAATTCAAGATGTAGTTCAGACCTATTTGCTCAACTGCATCTTCACTAGAACACCCCATTTATAGACTTGCTCAGGAATTTAACAGGATCGAATTGGCCGTCAAAATATCTACCTCAGTAGTGTTAAAATCTCTGTCGTTCGTTAGAAGGACAAAGTTATTCTCTTTACATATGGCCAATATTCCTTTGTCATTAAAATCCAGACTGTCATAAATCAGGAATGATTCAATTTCTGCTTTTGAAAAGCTCTTTTCAACGACTGTAAACATGTCGATGATCGAATGCTTCACAATAAGGAATATGTCATTTAGTGCACTTTGACCATCGGGACTATTACGAAAAGTTTTGAAAGGTAAGGCTTGCTCTGTCAGAGCGTTTTGAAGCAGATGTTTTTTATATTCTGATCGAATTGCAACATTAATTGTTTCTGAGATTGAAAGATAATCCACAACAAGTTCATTGCCCTGAGTGATGAGATTACCATAAGCCGAGGCGTAGAATGTTTCCCATTGATGGGAACCGGTTGGCCAGAACAAGTAAATCAAAACATTCGCATCAAAAAAAATTTTTCTACCGGCTAGTGATTTAATTTGTGGAAGATTGTATTTGGCAGGCATGATAATTAATCCAACAAAGCATTGATACTTTTCTCCATAGCATCAGGGTTTTTATAATAAAGCTTGGCAGTATCTACTACTCGTTTAAGTGCAACGGCTCCCGGCTGTGTTATATCCTTTACTTCAAGATTCTGCTTGATCTCTGCTTCTGAAAAATCTTTATACAATTGACCAACTGCTGAATTCAAAAATGCAGTGGTCAAAATCTCAACATTTAGAAATGACAGGACGACTTTCTTTTTCTCACGAAATGCTTTGTGGATGAGATCGAAAACTTTTTGACCGTCTCCTGCCTCTACACTGAATGGGCTGCCTACAATGTTGAATACGTTTATAACTACATTATCCATAATCTAAATTTAAAATATATCATTCACATTTGCTTCGCTAGCAAGCAAATAAGTCGCCTGATCATCAGTGCAAAACTGCAAATTTACAATAGTACCGGGGTATTTGGCCAACATGGTCTGCGAAACCTCACCTCGATGACTATATTCATAAAACCCATCGGCACTTACGATTTGCATTTTGCCCTTATTCTTAACGATAAATTCTCTCAATATTGCCAACCCGATACCCCCAGTTACACCCTGTTTGGTTGTATGTCGGTCCTGAACAGCCCATTTAATGGCTTGAACAGCTGTTAAAACCTTTCCGAAACGCCGCCTGATTTTTTCTTGAAATCCAATCCCGACGTCTGTGATGGTAAATTCGATCCGATTCTTAGCCGGAAAAAACTGACCGCAAGTGTAAATATGTTCCGTTTCACTATGAATTTGGGCATTGACAAAAATCTCGTAAATAGCTTCCGTCATCTTTTCTTTTAAAGCTGCTGATAACTGAGGAAGTTCGGTGCGATCAAGCAATTCATCGGTGACGTATTGGCTGAAGAACTTTCCATCGGTCGGTTTTAGCTTCATGTATTGAATGGTCGTACTGTGATTATCGATAGCACGTGGATATCCATAGAAGGAAAGAAAGTCATTCTTTTGAAGGATCAGTTGGATGGCAGAATCAATGTGACTGAACGAAATGCCATTCAGGTTACCTGTAAGTTTATCCAATACGGCTCCGAGCGCTGATGCCATATTAGCTGAAAACCAAAATCGAAGTTCAAGCGGGATATTTTCAAAAAAATCATCTGCATGTTTTTGATAGAGGTTAGCCAGCAACTGGTAACTAGGAAAATCATTCCTTATGTTACTAATGACACTCATGCTTTCACTTCAATTTTTCCGGTTGCATCTGTAGGAAGTTTGGCACGACCCTGTAACCATTTCCACCACGCAAAGGGCGGAACATAAATTACACGTTCAGCGGTATACTCGTCTTTGTCTTCAGGACCGGCCCCAGTGGCTGCTTTATCTGCGTCTTGTTTTTTGTACAATTCATCGAATGCGTCAGAAATGTATTTCAGGCCGAGAACCACATGCTTGTATTCTGCCGCATCCATGTTATTGCGCAGTGTATCAGCTGCGGACCACAATGTTTTCTCTAGTTCGAGGGTATCGGTCATCGTAATAAGTCAGGAATGCTTGAAACTTGTCAAAATACGCAAATTCGAGGTTTTTACCACATCCTGACCATAAAAACAGCTATGGGTGGCATTACTGGTAGGCCATAGAATTAAGAATGAGTGTTGGATTCGATGAAATTTCAAAGCTGATGATGTTGTAAAAGACTTGATGATGCCGTAAGCAATCAATGATGCTGTAAATGATGGTCTAAACGATGGTGTAAGCAATGTCCCCTTTGCAACCCGTTTACCCTCGCTCATAACTTCTTGATAATGCTAATCTCATACAACCTCTTCAACTCCGAATAAAATTTCGATTCGGCACCGAAGGTGTCCGGGCTACCAGACAGGAAAGGGCGAGTATTACTCGTCCTTTCCTTCTTAAAATTCAGCTTAAATCCCTTTCAAAACGCAGATAACAGCGTTCTCCCAATCGGTTCGACACTTGCATTTTCGATGCTACAATTTTCAGGGAAAATTGTATGCCGTGCAGCTAACCGGGCCACTATCAAAATAACCGATCACGATGACAGTGGTGGTGCGGATGCCGTGGATGATGTAGACCCGCCACAATTTGAAAAGCGGGCCGAACAGATCGGGTTTGCCAAACCTCTGGTAAACGAAGAGTGATTGATCAGGCAAAGAAAGTACTTAAGCATTTACCTGGAGTCGATGTTGCACATCCGGTACCCGATGAGATCAGGGAAGTTTGTCGGAAGTCATTGCGAGACGGTGTTGAACCGATTTTCCACATGATGGTAACGGACTGAGCATTCTAGTTTTTGAACGTGTACTTAACAAAGATCTTTTTGATGACGACTATGGCCAAGATCGATAAGATCAAACTGCCCAGCACTAAGATCAGATTAGTGCCGTAATTACTCGCCAGTGTTATTGAAGAATTAAGAGAAGTGAATCGAGTAAGGGCATTGACCTCGTAAGGAAGATACAATCTTTAGCCGATCGTTACAATCAACGTGATGAAAATGACATTCTTCTCAACGAAGTTTTTGAAGAAAATTGCTTTTTCACCTGTTCCGGCTCCCGATGGATGACGGGATGTTCATCATCATAGAGACCGGATGCACGCTGTTTGACTGCTTCTGCAATGGTATCGATGCTCGCCATGCGCTCTTTTTAGTGAGGAGTTGGGTTCCCGCTGCATTTTCTTCGTATCTTACAGGTGTCTTAATTCCATTAGAAAATTGCGCGATTCAATTACGGTGCTTTATGTAGATGATGACGAAGATGATATCTCACTCTTCCGCAGGGCACTGTCGCGCATCGATAAATCCATTTCCTTTTTATCGTTTACCGATGGCCGTGATGCACTTACCTATCTGAAGCAATCCGCTCAGCTCCCTGATTATTTGTTTCTGGATATTAACATGCCCCGCATGAATGGAAAGCAGGTACTTCAATCCATCAAACAGGATGAACAGCTGGCCGCGCTTCCTGTGATTATGTACTCGACCAGCCGCAGAGAACAAGAGGTAATGGAGTTTTATGAGGAAGGGGCGGCAGGTTTTATTCATAAGAAAAATTCATTCGAGGAAATCCAGTCCGATCTGTTCGCCTTCTTTATTCAATAGCATTTCGTACCGTCACCGGTTGTCAGAAGCGCGGTCGGGCAATAGGATATGGAACGTAGTTCCCTCACCGGGGATGGATTCAGCATACATGTATCCCTGATGATTCAGGATGATCCGCCTGCACAGTGCCAGACCTATGCCCGAACCGGCATACTGTTCCCGCGTATGCAGTCGTTTAAAAATCTCAAACACCTGCTCGCGGTACTGCGCTTCAAAACCAATTCCGTTATCGGAAAAAGTAAGGCGATAATAGTGCGCAGACGTCAGCACATGGGTTAAATACTTTCGTACTTCTTCATGACTCACCCGTTCACTTTTGATTTCAATGCGTGGGGATACGTCGCTTTTTGAAAACTTCAGGGCATTTCCGAGCAGGTTATAAAACAACTGATTCATCTGCAATCCAATAGCATGGATCACCGGAAGCCCCGTGAAGTGAATGACTGCCTTCTTTTCTTCGATGACAATTTCAAAGTCGGTAACTACACTGTTGACCACATCCGTTAAGTCAACAGGCCTTCGCAGCGCACTGTCTTCGTTGAGGCGTGAGAACTCCAGCAAGTCATTGATCAGTGCAGACATTCGTTCCGCAGAGCGACTGATCTTATCGACATATAGGGTAGTACTTTCCGAGAGATCGGGTTGACGTAGCAGCCGGTCACTAAAGGTGCGGATTTTACGAAGCGGTTCCTGTAAATCGTGGCTGGCGATATACGCATATTGTTCCAGTTCTTTGTTTGAATGGGATAGCAGATCATTGGATTCAAACAGCTCTTCATTGGTTGTTGCCAGTTCTTCATTCAATGCCTGAAGCTCTTCGGTGCGCGATTGTACTTCCTGTTTAAGGGATAATTGTATCTGGCGTTGTTGGGTGACATCGAGAGCGGTGCCGTTTACCTTGTATGCTTTATTTTCCTTATTGAAGAGTGCGCGACCCTGGGCGTGGATTGTTTTTTCTGTTTTTGTGGTAGCGTTGTACACCGTATATTCTACGTTGTACTCGGCACCCGATCCAAACGTGATTGCCTTCGTCATTGATTCTTTCACCAACATGCGATCACTTTCTCTGATCACGGAATATGCTTTATCAATCGTGATTACTTCGTCAGGTGTGAACCCGCACCAGCTTAATAGTCGTGGAGAATAATGGAGTATACCGGTGGTGAGATCAATGTGCCAGGTAGCCAGTTCGGCAAGTTCCACGGCTCCTCTCAGGTCGGCTTCCGCTTCTTCGATTTTTTGTCGTGCCAGTACTTTATCAGTCACCTCGACGGCCATGTGTAAAATGGCATACACCTTGCCTTCTTCGTTTCGTATGGGTTTATAAATAAAATCAAAATAGAAGATGCCCATCTTTCCATCTCTCAATAGCTCCGCTTTGGAGTCCTGTTTTTCAACGGTGACTCCTGAAGTAAATACCTCATCAAGAATGTGCAGGAACTCCTGGCCTTCCAGTTCAGGCAGTGCGATGTGAAGGGGCTGGTTGAGCACGCTGCTATCTCTTCCCCACAAATTCATCATGGCCTCATTGGCTGTTTCAATAATCAGTTCTCTTCCTTTATAAAACGCAGTTCCATAAGGAGCTTCCGCAATCAGGCTTCGGAAGCGTGCTTCACTCTCCGCTATTTTCCGTTGGATGACGTTTACATCCGTCACATCAGCAGCGGTATTCATGACGCCATAAATGTTTCCCTGGGTATCACGCAGGGGGGTGAACTGGTAATTGAAGTAATATAATTTTGGTTTACCGTCTGCGATCAACTGGATAGGCTGGTTATTGGCATAGAAGGGAATACCAGTGATATATACCTGATCGAGTTGGTTAAATACTTCCTGGTTATCCAGCTCCGGTAGCAGCTCGGCGTAACGTTTTCCTACTACGTCATGTCCTTTTCCCCATACCTCACGAATGGATTGATTGGCCAGAAGTATGCGCATTTCCCGGCCAATGTAAATACCAATGGGGAAGGGCGCATGGTTTACAAAAGAACGAAGCTGCTCTTCGCTTTCCTGTATTTTGTTTTGCGTCAATACTTGCCGGGTGACATCAATCGCCAGCGCCATTACACCCGTTATCTTCCCCTCGGCATCTTTTAAAGGCGCATAGGTAAAATCAAAGTACGCATCGACTGCTTTGTTTTTTATGTTCAACGTAGCCCGGGCACCTTTGGCAAAGTAAGGTTTGCCGGTGGTGTAAACGCCATCCAGTAATTCCAGAAAACCCTGGCCTTGTATTTCGGGCAGGGCATCCATCAGCTTCATGCCGGTTACGGATTTGTTTTTACCCCATACTTCAAAGATCCTGTCGTTCCCCACTTCAATGATCATCTCTTTTCCGCGCAACAGGGCAATTGCCATGGGTGCTTGTTCCACGATGCTTCTGAACCGGTCTTCACCCGCTTTCAGTTCGTTGCTCACCGCCACCAGTTCGTTCATATCAAGACAATAGCCGGAATAGCCTGCGAAAGCGCCTTGTTCGTCCTTGTAAGGGTCACCGGCAGCACGGCACCAGATAATGTCTCCATTCCCTTTTCTCATCCGGAACATCACATCGTAGTGCGATTGTGTGGCGATGGCAGAACGAAAGGTGTGTACACTTCGCTCACGGTCTTCTTCCATGATAGCATCGGCCCACCCATCGCCTGAAAGACGCTCTGTACTCATACCCGTCCATTCTGCCAGCGTGCGGTTGATATAGATGATCGCACCATTGGTATCCGAGAGCCAAAGCCCGGCAGGTGATGAATTCATCAATTGCTCAAACATGATTTTACTTGCTTTCACTAGGGTTGGGTTGAAAAGAGTGGATAAGTGAGGTGAACTCATAAAAGTACCCCAAGAAATCCGGATTTGTCACTTTCCGGACGGTATTTACAGGGGAAATGCGTTTGAAAAATGGGCATCCATTTGGTGTCATGTTAATTCTTCTCTTCAACCGAAACGGTATACCTGGCACGATTCAATTGGCATCGTTTGACGACAAGCTGAAGCCGTGCTATATCGGCCTTGGGTTAATAAAAAAAGACCTTCGTTGGGAAGATCTTTTTCTTGCAAGGTAATGCAGTCGTCAATTACATGTTCTCTTTCTCTTTTGTCGCTTCATAGTTGACATGATTCTCTGCTACAAAAGTCAGCTGTTTATCGGTTTCCTTTTCTTCTTCCAGGGTGGTGCCCAGAATGTTTTTGATTTCATTCAAGCCCAGTGTTTTGGCCAGTTGAGCAAGGCTGCCATAGGTAGCGATCTCATAGTGCTCTACTTTCTGAGCCGCCATGATGATCCCTGCGTCTCGTGTTGATGTTCCCTTTTCAGTATCAGCGATAATGCTGGATGCTTCCTCCACCAAACCGGCCATGGCTTCGCATTTTTTGCCTTGCGGTTTTTGTCCCAGCAGGCGGAATACTTTTTCAAGGCGGGCTACATGTTCTTTGGTTTGCACCAGGTGCTTTTCGAAAGCGCTCTTCAGTTCGTCTGAAGTGGCGGCCTTATGCATTTTTGGCAACGCTTTGGTCAAATGATTTTCTGCCCAATAGATGTCTTTTACTTCGTCTACAAATAAGTCATGAAGGGTAACTGCTACTTCTTTTTTCTTTGATGAAGCGATCGCCTTACGGGCTACCTTTTTTGTTGCTTTTTTCGCAACCTTCTTTGCTACTTTTGCCATTGGAATAAGTTGTTTATACGTTTTTAGGAGTACATCTTAAAAAACTTATGCCTACGCAGTTTCTGGCGATTAGTGGGGAATGCGAAGTGTCCGATTCACGTAAAATCAATGCATATCATTAATATCGGAGGTGAGGGCCTGATCGGGCTTTAGCTTCCGTACCAGCCAGGGTAAAGTAATTCCTTGCCCGATTAATGTAATCAACACCACGACTACCGAGATGAAAAGGATAGCGTTGCGCTGAGGAAAAACCGTTCCGTCACTCAAGGTGACCGGCAAACTGATGGCAATAGCCAGTGATACAATACCCCGCATACCCGACCAGCTGATGATGAGACTGCTTTTAAAGTCCAGCAGGGCATGTTCGGTGATTCTTCTTTTCTTCTGCTGAAATGCTTTCTGAAGATTGATTTTTTGCCCGAATACCCTGGCCAAACGAAGCAGGAAAGCAACCACGGTGATGATGAACGAATAGTACACATATACCAGCACCTGGTCTTTCTCCATATTTTTGATCACATAAGGGAACTGAAGTCCGATGAGGATAAAGATCAGCCCATTCAACAGGAAGGTGATGATTTCCCATATTGACCGGGATTGTTGCTTCAATGATTGTGGAAATACTTTGCTGCTCAGGCGAGAGATGAGTAAGCCAAGTGTTACGACCGCAATCACGCCCGATACATGAAAATGTTCAGCAATCAGGTAAGTGACAAAGGGCATCAACAGGAGCAAGCTGACGGTTACTGTGCTATTGTCTTTCAGGTGCTGCAGCACCAGGCCCATTACTTTGCCGATGATGATTCCCACTACCAGTCCGCCTCCCATGAGCAACAAAAACTCGAGTGATGCTTTCCATACTACGAAGGCCGTACCCGTCACGGCTGCAATGGAAAAGCGATACACCACCAGAGCAGAGGCATCATTGATCAGGCTTTCACCTTCCAGTATGGTATTGGTTTTATGCGATATGCCTAGTCCTTTGGTGATACTCATCGCGGCTACGGCATCGGTCGCCGACAGGATAGCACCTAACACAAAAGAGAGTGGCCACGTCATTCCGGGAATAAGATAATGTGCAACCAGGGCAATACCGGAAGCGGTGATGAACACAAGACCTATCGCCAGTGTGCTGATGGTTTGGATGTTTTCTTTGAAGGTGGGGAAAGAAATATGGAAGGCCGCATCATAAAGCAGGGGGGGAAGGAAAATAAGAAATACAATTTCAGGATTGAGGTCAATAACCGGCATCGCTGGTATGAAGCCGATGGTAATACCTGCTACAATAAGCAATACCGGATAGGGAAGACGTATGTGGTCTGCGATGGCTGATAACCCGATCATCAGCGCCATGAGAATAATGACTACACTATAGTTTTCCATGGGGTATTGGTTTAGTTGTTTACTACCGATGTCGCAATAAGCCGAATTTTTATTTGATAATAAACACACACGGTGTTGTGATCGGGTGGTTGATTTGTTTTGCTGAACAGGGTCATGAAAAAATTTCTATCTTAACCGAAGTTTAAAACAAGTAATACCATGTACACGTATCATAAAGTGAGCTCGGAAGAAACGCTCCAGTTGATTCACTATGTAGTGAAGGAAGCAGAGAAGCTGAAACGGCCGGTAGCGGTGGCGGTGAGCGGGCCGGAAGGAGAACTGATCGGGTTTATACGGATGAACGGAACAAGTCCGGCGGCCTCACGGATTGCGCAGAACAAAGCCTATACTGCTGCCATCGATCGTACGGATACCATGAAGATGGGTGTGCGTATGCGGGGAAGTGATAACCCCGCCTTCTGGGGAGATGAACGTGTTACCGGTTTTGGCGGAGGCATTCCAATCGTTCAGAACGATGAGGTGATCGGAGGGATAGGTGTCAGTGGCTTACCGGAAGCGGAGGATGACCGACTGGCCAGAGAGGCGGTGAAAGAAGTGTACGGTGGATAGTGCGCGATCAGGTTTTGTCGTCAGCGGATTGAGATGCACGCAAAGCAACATTGGCAAACACTGCATAGATGGGCCAGAGAATAAGTCCTCCATACGGGCGTCTATTTAGTTGGAAAGCAGTTCACTTTTTTCTTTCACGTACTTCTCGTGCAGTTCTTCAACCAGCTCCGTCATTACTGTTTTTAGTTCTTCCGGTTCTTCAATCTCGGCATGACTGCCGTACATGAGTAACCACCGGCCAATGCTAATCAGGCTGTCCATCATAAATTCGGCCCGTACTTTATCACCCAGGTCCACCTGCGAGATGCTTCCATAAAGAGGCTTGCCTCGCAGTGAGGCTTTATCAAAGGTGACCACTACCCTGATCAGGTCTTTATTGGAATGAAACATGGACTGGTAATATTCTTTCAATGAAACCAGGTTACGTGCTTCAAATGTTTTTTCGGTGTTGACTAATTTTTTAATACGATCGGAACGGAAGTCGCGATAGCCATTGCGCAGGCGGCACCAGCCAATGAGGTGCCACGCCATGCTGTAATAAAATATACCAATCGGTTCTACTTCGCGTGACGTGAGTTCTTCTTCAATGTTACTGTAATCGATTTTGAGGATTTGTTTTTTGGCCACCGCCCGCTGTATTTCGGTCATGAAGTCATCCGGAAAATCCTCGCGCTCCTTTGCTTCGTATTTCGAGCGCAGAAATATTTCGATGTGCGACTCCAGGTTTTGAATGTGATCTTTCTCCGATTCATTCAATACCGACTTGATTTTGTGCATGGCCGATTCAAAGGCGGTACGCACTGATTTGTCCGCCATCTTTTCTACCAGCTTGCCTGCTACCAGCATGGAGCTGGCTTCGTCCTGTGTGAACATGACCGGGGGAAGATGATAGCCATCCACAATAAAATAGCCTTTGCCTGCTTCAGAGCCAATGGGTACACCGGCCTCCATCAATGATTTCACATCGCGGTAAACGGTACGTAAGCTGATTTCGAACCGGCTGGAGATCTCTTCCGCTTTTACGATGCGTTTTGTTTGCAGTTGAATAAGAATCGCAGTAAGTCGATCAAGTCGGTTCATGGTGAAAGATAAAAAAGTTAATTTTTAAAATCGTACCCTTCGCTTATAAAAATTGACCTCCTGCATTGAAAGGAATAAGCCTATGCATGAGGAATATTTTCAAATCCATACGATTTACTATTTTCCTCTATCAGAGCAGTGGCTTGTTCCACTGTTAAATTTTTGATTTTATTGGCCAGTCTGAACGCCTTGGTTCCCGTTCATCTTTAGCTCCTGTCACACTTCTTAATTAAACTTCAATACAACTTTAGCGGTGGATTTTTTAACACGAAAAAAGCCAAAGGAATGACCTTTGGCTTTCAATCTTTTTAAAATAAATGCATTACCAGAATATCGTATAAAGCGCGGCAATGATTCCGGTAATCAGCAAAGCGATAGCGGTAAATGCCGGAGTAGGCTTGAACATGCTGCTGTCAATTTCCAGTCCTTTTGTTTTTACGCCTTTCTTCAGATCGATCTGGGTGATGATGTACATACCGATCACACAGAAGAGGAAGTCAAAGCCCATGCGGTCAAGGAACGGTATTTCATAGATGCCCTCTGCATTGGGTACGGCAAAATGAAGCGGAGCCAGGAAGGAAAGATCGACCAGGTGAGGAAGTACTTTCAGTATCAGCGAGAAGATGAACCCGCCAATGGTGGCAAACAATGCCGCATTGGATGTCGTCTTCTTCCAGAAGAAACCGAGAATGAACATGGCGAAGATCCCCGGTGACACAAAGCCGGTGTATTCCTGTATGTATTGGAAGCCTTGCTTTCCTTCGCCCATTAATTTTTCACCAATGAGAAGGGAAAGGATCACGGCAAGGAACATGGATACGATTACCGAAATTTTTCCCAGGTTAACCAGTTTCTTTTCAGAAGCATTGGTGTCGATGGCTTTCTTATAAATGTCCAGCGTGAAGATGGTAGCAATACTGTTAGCCTTACCGGCAAGTGAAGCAACAATGGCTGCTGTCAGCGCTGCGAAAGCCAAACCCTTCAATCCTTTTGGTAAAAGGTTCAATAAAGAAGGATACGCCTTGTTGACATCAATGATTCCTTTGGAGTCCAGCATCTCTGCCTGGAAATACCCTTTCTGATGCAATACATACGCGGCAATACCGGGAATGACAACAATGATGGGCATCAATAACTTTAGGAAAGCGGCAAAGAGAATACCACTGCGTGCGGTCTTTAAATCGGCACCGAGTGCACGTTGTGTGATGTATTGATTACAGCCCCAGTAATTTAAATTCACGATCCACATCCCACCAATCAATACGGTAAGCCCTGGTAAGTCCATATAGTTAGGATTACCCGGTTTGAAAATCATGTGGAAGTGATCGTTGGCTTCGGTAGTCAATAAACTGAATCCATTGAGTACTCCGGCCTGGCCGGCTTCTTTGGCAACCAGGTTCAATGCAATGTACGTGGCGACCAACCCGCCTAGTACCAGGAAGAACACCTGTATGACATCGGTGAATCCGATTACCTTCATCCCTCCAAGGGTTATGATGATCGAGAATACCGCCAGGAAAAGGATACACAGATAAATATCGAAGCCGGTAATACCACTGATGGCCAGGGCACCCAGGTAAAGGATGGACATCAGGTTGACGACGATGTAAAGCAATAGCCAGAACACCGCCATGATCATCGCCACGGTACCGTTGTAGCGTTGATTCAAAAACTGCGGCATGGTATAAATCTTGTTTTTGAGATATACCGGAATGAAGAAGGTAGCTACGATGATCAAGGTGATCGCAGCCATCCATTCATAGGTGGATATCGCTAATCCCATTTTAAATCCGGAACCGGACATACCAATCATCTGCTCGGCAGAAATATTGGAAGCAATGAGTGAGGCACCGATGGCCCACCAGGTGAGCGATCCTTCTGCGAGGAAGAAATCTTTTGAGTCAGTGAGTACTTTTTTCTTTCGGTTATAAATCCAGTAACCATAGCTGGCCACAATGATGAAGTAGACCAGGAACACAATGTAATCCCAGTGGTGTAGTGCGGAAGAAAGCTCCGGAGCTTGAAATTCTTGCATGATAGGTAGTAAAGTAAAGGCTTAGTCTTTTAACTGATGAACGCCTTCAGCGATGTTCACTGGATAAAAGTCAGGTTCTTTTTTGAAAGTCGCAAAATAGTTGGCCTTGATTTTTTCGGAAAATGCACCTATTCGATCGGTTGCGATGAGGTTGATCGTACATCCGCCAAATCCACCGCCCATCATTCGAGCACCGATGATTTGATCCTTTTCTTCTTCGGCCAGCGCCACCAGGAAGTCAAGTTCTTCACAGCTAACCTCATAGGCCTGGCTCAGTCCCCAGTGTGTTTCATACATGAGGTTGCCGAAGCTACGCAGATCGCCTTTCTTTAACCACTCACCGGCTTTTTGGGTGCGCTCTATTTCTTCTACAATGAAAAGGCATTTAATGAAGGTATCTTCACCCAATTGATCCTGATGTTCGTAAAGCATGACACGCGTTACATCCCGCAGCGAATGTACCTGCGGATATTGTTTACGAATGATGCGCACACCTTCTTCGCACGAAGCCCTGCGGTCATTATAAGCCGATGAAGCCAGTGTATGTTTTACTTTGGTATCGATGAGGAGCAATGAGTAGCCCTTGAGTTGAACAGGAAGCAGCTCATGCGTATTCGATCGGCAGTCGAGAAGGAGTGCTTGTTCTTTTTGTCCGAAGAGGCTGGCATACATGTCCATAATACCGCATTTCAGGCCGGCAAATTCATGTTCGGAGTATTGAGCAATGCGGGCAAGATCAAGTAGGGTGGCTTTGGCGTTGAAGATTTCATTGAGCGCAAAGCCAAAGCCACTGCATAATGCGGCCGATGAAGAGAGCCCCGCTCCGGCGGGTATGTTTCCACCGAAAACACAATCGACCCCACCCACCGGTAGGCCTCTGCGCTCAAAGGCATCCAGCACGCCCATCAGGTAGTTTACCCATGTTTCGCCTGGTACCGCATCCTGTACGGAAAAGGTAACACCTTCCTCCAGGTCCTGTGCGAAAATATTGCAGCGGCTATTGCCATTGGGGGCGATGGCGAACACCATGTGCTTGTCAATGGAAGCGGGCATCACAAACCCTTCATTGTAATCGGTATGCTCGCCAATAAGGTTGATACGACCGGGAGCTATGAAAATAAGTGGCTGGCGATGGAATTTCTCCTGAAAGGTCTTCGAAATCGAGTCGATGGAATTCATCTTGAATAAGTCCGGACCTGCAAATTGGCGTGGCCGGACTTTAAAGATAATTAAAATTCCTTTTCACAATGGAATCTTACACGAATTACAAAGGCCGGGTTACTTCTGTTTTTTTCTCTGAAATGAGCACGTACTTGCACGGGTTAAATCAATTTATCCCCAAAATGAAAAACTACCTCATCAAAATAGCAGTTGGCCTGTTGCTGATTTATGCCGGATGGAAAATAACCGATAGTGGTGACCAGCGCATCAGCCAGGAAGATTTCAATGCCAAACAGGAGCACTGTAAGAATGCCAGCACCACGGCAGGGTTTCTTCGTGATTCCGCTCAGGAGATTACGATGAAGATCGGTAAGATCAAATCGAAGATGTATGAGTATCAATACGACTACTTTGTCAATGGTCAGAAGTATGTGGTAAAGAATACCACCAACATCACCACACCTCCCGATTCGGTAACGGTATGGTACCATCAGGGTGATGTAGCCAATGCCTCGACCACCAACCCATGCCGTGAGTTGGAAACCTATATGAAAGAAAAAACCATTGGCAGTAAGATGTGGTTTTATATTCTGGGTATTCCCATGATACTGATTGGCCTGGGGCTGGCGTGGGGAAATTTTAAGGAGATGATCGTGACTGCGGTGAGAGGGAAGAAGAAGTAGATCTACTCTTCTTTCAATTTCTTCAACCACTCCAGGTGATTGGTTACTGCCCTGATTTCTGAATAGGTAAAATCATCACCCAGCCTTTCTTTTATTGGCCCGAAGAGTTTAGAGTCCAGTTCTTTGATTGTACTAATGATGGCTGAAGTCTTGTGAGGAGGAACTAATTTTTCAATTTCCAGTTCGCCTGTTTTGATAAAGTTGGCCAAATGCCCTTCAATCGTGGTGATGGCCAGCCCTCGCTCGGTAGCAATGTGTTCAATGCTAAGTCCTTTTTTAAACAACCGTAATGTTTCCAGAGCGCTGTTGCCTTTCTCTTTTTTTACCTTAATCGTCACTTCTTTTACTTCTTCTTCTCTCTCTTCATCACCCGTTTTTGTGTAAAATGTTTTTCCTCCCAGCCCGGCAGTCCGCAGCTTATCTACTTTGCGTTGAATGAGCTGCATCATTTCCTTCACTTCTGCTACATACTTTTTTACTTTGGTTTTTCCTTTCAGTGAGTGCAGGTGTTCTTTTAACCGGGCGAGTATCTCTTCCTTTAAAAAAGTAGTGAAGTAGGTTACCGCTTTTTCCGTACGCTGATGCACGGTATCATAGTTGGCAGTAACGCGCGCTGTGTCCAGGAGTTCTTCCAGTTGTTTTTGAAACTTTCCGGCTATGTTTAGTAATTCAGTGGCTTTGTTGACCAGCGTACGGCTAAGGTCAACTGCCCGATCCGGATCGGGTAACCGGCGGTTGGGTACGTCTTCATTCCAAAGCAAAATGGTTTCCTTAATTTTGTCTACGTTGAAGAGGGATATCAGTCGTTCATGTTCATAGTGCGCGCGTTCCTGTTGCAGCAGATCCTGCATCACTTTTTCCTGCTGCAATTGCTTCGAATGATGGATGACCTGCTCATCGGTAGCAATCTGATTTCTGGAGATACGTGAACTCAGCACCAACCCATTCCATGAGGTACACCGGCTCAGGGCAACATATACTTGCCCCGCGGTGAACGAATCACCGGCATCAATGATGACATTCTCGAAAGTAAGTCCCTGGCTTTTATGAATAGTAATTGCCCACGCCAGCCGGATGGGATATTGGGTAAACGAACCGAGCTCCTGTTCTTCAATCTTCTCGCTTTCCGCACTGTAGCTGTATTTTACATTCTCCCACTTCTCTCGTTTTACTTCAAACTCAATTCCGCTTTCGGCCAGTTCTACCCGGATACTCTCTTCACTGATCTCTTTGATCTCTCCCAGTTTACCATTGAAATAGAGCCGCTGCTCGCTGGGGTCGTTGCGTATGAACATGATGCGCGCACCTTTTTTCAGTGTTAGTGTTTCATCGGTGGGGAAGCTGCGGTCACCAAATTCTCCTTCTATCTGTGCGCTGAATTGAAATGCACGCCCCGGAAGTTTTTCTAACTCTTCCCTGTTAATGGTGTCGGCTTTATAGTTATGCGTAGTGAGTACGATGTGATCACGTACTTTCTTTGCATCTGGCGAGAAGCGTGCGTTCAGGTTTGCGATGTCTTCATCAGAGACATTGTTATGCCGCACGTTGTTTAAAAGCTGTATAAAGTCAATTTCATTCTGACGGTAAATCTTTTGTAACTCGATGTACAATGGAGCGGCTTCCTGCACTGCTTTCGCATGGAAGAAAAACGGACTATCATAGTGTTCTCTCAATAGTGCCCATTCTTCATTCTGTGCTACCGGAGGCAATTGAAACAAATCGCCAATGAATAAAACCTGCACTCCACCAAAAGGGCGATTGGATCTTCGTGCATGACGAAGTAAGGTATCGATGAGGTCGATCAGATCGCAACGCACCATGCTTACTTCATCAATGACCAGTAGCTCCAGCTCCCGGAACAGTTCCAGTTTGTTGTAGCTGATGTGATGATTTTGAAACAACGTTCCCTTGCTCAGTACGCGCACATTGCCATCGTGCCGCTGATAGCCGGGAAGAAATACAGCGGGAGGGATTTGAAAAAAGGAATGAATGGTCATGCCACCCGCATTGATGGCGGCCACACCGGTAGGGGCCACTACTACCGTGTTCTTAGAAGTAGTATCCCTGATGTGTTTGAGAAAAGTGGTTTTTCCTGTGCCTGCTTTACCCGTAAGAAAAACCGAACGCGAGGTATGATGAATGAATTCAGATGCAAGTGAAAATACAGCGTTGGTAGAATCGTGAATGGCCATAGTTAAAGCTTATTCAACATCCAGACGGCAATTACTGCTGGACTTGCGCACAATGTGAAAAATAACCACGAATTCACGAATAAGACAGCTTGCCGTTTACAAGTTAATAGTTCAGGGGACACCATCTTCGATTAACCCGTGTCCTTTCACTGTTTCATTCGTCATTCATGGCCAGGAAAGCATCCTGGCTGAACTAATCTTGCTTTAAACTCCACCCGATACTTCCTACGACCACCAGCAACAATATCCAGGACGATGCCCACGTGATTTTATTACCGATGAGATAGGGTTTCGGTTCAAAACGGAATTCAATCACATGTTTCCCGGCAGGAATGGGCAACGCACGCAATACATAATTGGCACGAAGGATAGGAACTTCTTTGCCATCGATGGTAGCATGCCATCCTTTCGGATAATAGATTTCAGAGAAGACCGCAAATCCATCGGCAGATGATTGCGATTCGTATTTCAGCTGTGCCGGTTTATGTTCTACGAGGGTAATGCTTGATAAACTGTCCACGGTCAGCGGTCGATTATCGATCGTCGACTGTCTGCTATCCACGACAGCCACCTTCTTTGTATCGATTTCTCCTGTCTTTTTCAATTCTTCATTGGCAGAGTTGACCAGTACGATTTCGTTGACAAACCATGCTGCCCCGTTGGCCGATTCGTTTGGTAATACATCTGCCTTACCCGGGCCGAGTAAAAAGTAGCGGGTGTTGAGCATGTTGATCACTCCTAGTTTTTCCAGCTCTATTCGGCCGGCACGAAGATCGCTGATGAATTCATTGGTTTCGTTGGCAATACAGGAATCGTACAAGTCCTGGTAGCGTCTCAGCTTGGCACCGTGGTAGCCGTTGAGCGATTGATGATAATAAGAGGTGAGTGCATCGCTACTCCATGAACCCATCAGGCTATACACGCGATAGTAATCTTTGTCTTTTTCTATTTCCTGATCGGCAGCGGTTGCTTCAATGGGCGTGCTGCCTTTTTTGCGCTGATAGTTTTCTTTGGTGAAGTAGCGTTTGTCGACCACCACCATGTCAATCAATACCGCTATGATCAGAAAAGCATAAAACCCATTGGCCGAAATTTTCTTGTGCACATTGAAGAACAAGGCAGCAAACACAACAACAATAAAAGCCAGTGAGCGAAACGCATCGTTCTGCAACAGGCTTTTACGATCCGCACGAAGCGCATTGAGGAACCAGGCGGGTAGTTGCGATTCTCCTTCCCTCATGAAGCTGCTTGTTCCGGCAAAAAGAATAATCAACAGGCACAACCCGGCCGTAGAGGATACCGCTATGATCAATTTGCGTTTGGCTTCTTTCGTTAATTCTCCGGAAAGTACTTTTTCCAGTCCGATCATTCCCAGCAAAGGCATTGCTATCAAGATCATAATCAAGGCAAAGTTTACCGATCTGAATTTGTTGTAGCCCGGCAGGTGGTCAAACATGAAGTAGTTAAAGGTTTTAAATGCATCGCCCCAGCTCAGCATAAGAGCGAATGCACTGATCGGTACTAACCACCACACGTATTTCTGATCAGCAAATAAAATCCCAACCACAAAAAGGAAAACAATAATAGCCCCTCCATAGTAAGCACCAAGTGTGCCACCGGATTGCGGTCCCCAGTATGCCGTGGAGTAGTTTTGTAATTGATTGGCCAGTTCATTATTGGATGAATTGACCAACGCCTTATACGTTTCACTTTTGGGATCCATCACAAAAGCATAACGGCTGCTGCCCCCATAGAAGTTGGGAATCAGTAATGTCATTGGCTCTTTCACACCATAGTTGTATGCAAAGGCATAGTCTTTACTTAATCCATCCAGTCCTTTTGCTTCTCCAGGCTTGATCAACTCAGAAGGGCCACGCATGGAGTAGCGTGTATATTCCGTGATTGCCCAGAACTGACCGAAGAAAGTAGCCGCCGCGATCACCGCTGCAGGAATAAGGATGCCCACGGTTTTGATGAACTCAGGGATTTGCTTTTCGCGAATAGCAGCGATGAGTTGGATCAATCCATACACCGCTACCATGAGCACGAGGTAGTACGTCATCTGCAAATGGTTTTCACGAAGCTGTAGTGCAAGACCTAATGCCGTAACTCCAAAACCCAGAATTCTTTTTTTATGAAACGCCAGATGAATACCTGCCAGTACCAAAGGCATAAATGCTGCAGCTCCAATACGTGCGTTGTGTCCTGCCATCTGCCCGATGATGAGGTAAGAGGATAATCCGAACGCAAGGGCACCTGCTATGGCTAGGTAAGGCCGCACCTTAAATGCCAGCAGCAGAATGTAATAACAAATGAAGGCGAGAAAAATATTGCGCACGGGGTGAGGCAGAAATACCGAAAGCACTTTCTTGAAGGTGACCACCACACCATCGCTCCATTGCAGGTTGACCAGGTAAGCGGGCATGCCACTGAACATGTTGGTAGCCCAAAGTCCTTCTTCGCCGTTGGCATCGCGATAGTCGCGCAGTGATTTACTGGAGCCAAGAAACTGTTGTATGTCGTGCTGATCCAGCGCTTTGTTTTCAAAAAAAAGAGGACTGAAGAACGTAAACGTCACTACCAGGAAAACAATAAAAGCAATAAAATGCGGAACTATATCAGAAAAGGTAATCTTTCTCATTCGTCGAAAATTGAATGTGCAAAATAGGAAGGATTGGGCAATTAATATAAGGGTTTTCTACTTCGGTTTCCGCTGGGTGAAGTGGTAAGGGTGATGATGGATCCTGGTCTTATTTCCGGATGAATATTCCTTCGGGCGAGGCATTCATACCGCAGCCACACTCCGTGTTCATCGAAGTCATGATTACCTGTACCTTTTTATGGCTGAAGTAGAGCAACAGCTTGCAGGGATTTTGCCCGCTGGCTTCCGGACTTTGAAAATAGGCGATGTTTCCTTTATACGATAGCGCTCCACGGATTTCACATACAAAGTGATTGGGATCTCCCGTAGTGGCATGCAGTTGCAGATTCAGGGTAGAATCGGATGTGTATTGAAGTTCTAATTCTGCACGGGCATGGCCGTTCACATAACCATACGTGTTGCCGTCAGGTAGCGTATGCGGGGGAGCCGCCAGATGAAATTCAATGGTACTTTTATCTTTCTTTACGAATGTAAACTGAGCGTAGGTCAGTATTCCTGATTCTGCCCGAACTTCCTGTGATGGTTGCACTGAAATGAACTCATGATCCATCAGGGCCACCGCACCGGGTATTTTCTCTTCTTCCTTTTCCCATAACACGCGGGCCGATTTTCTGTTCTTTAAAAAATAGACCAAAGCCTCACCTTGCGGATAGGCCACATACAATTCATCACCATCAGGTGCTGCTGAGGTGTAGCGCAGGAGTTCAACCGGATGAGGTGATACGGTAGTGCTTTTCCTGAAGGTGGTTGTTTTTTTAGCACTGGAGAACATCAGAAAAACAAGAACAGCGGCCACGATCCTCACCGGTATTTTGAATTCTTTTCGGGAGACACACACGTTCACAAACAGGTCGGGTTAAAGGTAAAATCCACGCGGATTTCGCTTGCTCAAAGTAACAGCGTCAATGGCCTAAATCAAAGTGAAAATCAGGGAGAAGAAATGTCTTTGATAATTTTACTTTGCATGTATTTAAGATGATAGACCGTGATCTCGTCTTTCGTTCTGGAAGCAGCCTTACCTAATTTCTGATGAATTTCTTCCAGCTTCTGTTTGACGATCGGCCCCACATCGCGCGTGTCCCTGCCGGAAGGTGCACCGGCCAGTTCCATCAGCTTGTCGATATAGGAGCGTTGCAGGTTGCGTCTGTAAACGTCTATGGGCAGGTGGTTGCCCAACTCTGTCCACATGGCTTCATCCAGCGCATGAAAGTAAGCGAGCAAGGAATAGGTTTTGCGGCCATACATGGCTTCGGCACTGGCTATTTTACTTAATGTATTACTACTCAGCATTCGGTTTAATACCGCGTCCTGTGAGCGGCCAATGATTTGTGTTGACGACTGGCCCGTGCGTGCAAGCACAGCGGAATCCAATAACCAAACGGGGGTGGTGAAGACATGACGCTTCAGGAAATCCATGGCTTCCTTTTGTCGTTCGGCAGGTACCGGTTCATAGACCGGGCCTGCTTGTTCTGCCGTCTTGCTGGTTTCGTACATGCCGCCAAAATTGCTCAGCACATGATCAAGGTAATAGTCATACTGACTGATGACACCCGAATACAGGGTGGAAAGGTTTTTATAATTCTCATTGCGCTCAAACGTCCAGTGGAGCAAGCGTGGAACCACACGTTGCAGGTTGCGTATACCATACTCTCCGGCCAGCATGGCATGATCACCCAGGTCTTCGGTCTGTACCCGCGGATCATCGGTTGAAAATTCAGATGCAAACCATAGCCGTCTGTTCTTCATCTTCTCGATGATGGTGGTGCTGAGAAACGGGATTTCCGTTTCCGGTGATGAAATATCAGGAAGCACACGGTATCCGTATTCAATGGCCCAGTAATCGTAATCTCCAATGCGATTGATTAATCCCTCTTCACCCACGCTGTCCTGTGGTTGTGCTACATAGTTGAACCGCGCATAGTCCATGATGGAAGGAGCAAGCCCGTTTTGTTTAAGCCATTCGCGGTCGCGTAGTTTTTCTACGGGCACTGTGGAACTTGATCCGAAATTATGGGTGAGCCCGAGTGAATGCCCCACCTCATGGGCCGCTACGGACCGTATCAGTTTTCCCATCAGGTCATCATCAAATTTCATCTTCTGTGCACGTACATCACTGGGTCCGCATTGAATCATGTACCAGTCATGCAGTATCGACATCAGGTTGTGATACCAGTTGATGTGGCTTTCCAGTATTTCACCACTGCGTGGGTCGGTGATGATCGGCCCGGCTGCATTCGCGAAGGAGGAAGGCTTATATACAATGGCCGAGTGTCTCGAATCTTCGAGACTCCAGTTGGGCTCGTCTTTCGGATCGGGAGCTTCTTTGGCAAGGATGGCATTTTTAAATCCGGCGTTCTCAAATGCTTTTTGCCAGTCCATCACCCCTTGTATGAGATAAGGAACCCAGTTCTTTGGTGTAGCCGGATCGATGTAATACACAATTGGTTTTTGCGGCTCTACCGCTTCACCCCGCTTGTATCTTTCAAGATCTTCCGGTTTAGGTTCCAGCCGCCAGCGCTTGATGTAGTTCACTACTTTTACCCCTTGCGGATTGGTATTGTAGTCGGTATAGCGCTCCGTAAAATATCCTACTCTGCGATCCGCAAAACGCTTTCGCATCGGCTTTTTCGGGAGTAATACAAAGGAGGTGTTGATTTCCAACGTGAAGCTGGTGTAATTCACTGTTTCCGAATACGTTTTTATCGTACGTATCTCCAGGTTCAGCGGAAACGAGTTGATGTCTTTGATGTACGAGGTGTTTGTCATCAGGCTTCCTACCTTCATTACCTTACGGGATGCAGAACTGAAGAAGAGAATGTCATTATCCCCGTTGATGTAATCCGTTACCTCCACCACACTTCCCTTCTTTGCCTGATTGTATGCACCGATACCAAATGCGGCCACCAGCGGCTGAAGGTTAGAGCGTACCACCGCATTGAACATGGCCGTTGTGCTGTCACCCGCATTTTCTTCATAGGTGATGCGTCTTAGAAATAATTTATGACCCGGCCCTTTTTCAAAGCGGACCAGCGTACTGTTGATCTGATCACCGGCATAGCCGGTATACTCGGGCCGGATGCCGGCTGCGCCTTGTGCAATCCGGCTCACCACCAGTATATCACGACCTAATAAACTATCCGGAATCTCGAAGTAATATTTGTCATCGATTTTATGTGCCGTAAACAAACCTTTGCGTGTGATGGCCGAGCGGATGAGATTATTATAATTGCGCGGAGCCGAGAGTTGAGTATTACCGGCAGGCACAGAAGAAGGGGTCTCTTTTACGGAATCTCTTTTCACCGTATCAGCTACCATTTTGGCAACGGGCAACGGAGCTACTTTGAGTGTGTCTTTATGCTGCGATAGCGATGGTGCAATGAAGGTGATGCTAAAAAAGAGGATCAGAATCATTCGCCTATTCATCGTGATAAAGGTTACTTGCTTGCTTTATTCATTAACACTTACTGAACGCAGGTACTAGTTACTGAATAATGTTCATCATGGATGACAATGGCCTACTCATTGTCGGTGATGTAACGATTTTCAAGGTTGTACCGTATCCGAAAATGCGCTAAAAAATGTGGCCAGCAATTCTTCCTGTCCTGATATGGGTGAACTTTTCGGAGTTGTTTTTCGTACTTGAACAGGGTATCAATATATTTGCATCCATCGATTAACACCATGGCACTCAGCTTAAAACAAATTGAAAAAATTTCCAAAGCATTAGGCGATGCCAACCGGTTACGTATTCTGCAACACATCACCAAAAAAGGAGGATGCGGGCAATGCTCCGATATTCAGGATATCATTGAATTAACGCAGCCTTCCATTAGCCATCATATCAAGATCCTGCTGGAGTCTGGTCTGATTGAGCAGGAAAAGGAGGGCAGGCATCATAAATACAACCTCAATGAGCAGCTGGTCAAAGAATACACTACGGCCATCAACCACTTCAAACCGGCTTAAAATCCTATTTCATACCCCACATTCTGCCCTTTTGAAAAACAGATTGAAAAATTTAAATGTATTTATGAACTAATTGGAGGCGATTTGAATTTGTAATAACGGAAGGACTGGAAAGCCTTCTTTTTTTGAACTTAATACATCGAAACATTTAAATGTATCTTATTTATTAATAACCGCTGTTATGTCAACTACTACGTTTTCACCTTATACCCTGGGCAAAGCCACGTTGGCAAACCGGATTGCCATGGCTCCCATGACCCGCACACGGGCCATCCATAATCTCCCTAACGATCTGATGGCGAAGTATTATGAACAACGGGCTTCTGCCGGACTCATCATCTCTGAAGGGATATCTCCTTCACCCGATGGATTGGGCTATGCCCGTATGCCCGGTCTTTTCACCACCGAGCAGATAGCCGGATGGAAGAAAGTGACCGATGCCGTTCATGCCAAAGGAGGAACGATCTTCGCCCAGTTGATGCACGCAGGCCGTATTGGTCATGTACACAACTTACCCAGGCATGCGCGTCTGGTAGCCCCCTCCGCAGTAACAGCACCTGGCCAGATGTGGACCGATGCAGCAGGAATGCAGGATCATTCTACGCCTCATGCGTTGAGCCATGAAGAGGTGAAGATCGTCAAGAGTGAATTTGTGCAGGCAGCACTGAACGCATTAGCCGCAGGTTTTGATGGCGTAGAACTTCATAGTGCCAATGGCTATTTGCTCGAACAATTTTTATCACCCCACGCCAACCAGCGTACCGATGAATATGGCGGCAGCCTGGAAAACCGGGCCCGGTTTGTACTGGAAGTAGCCAGAGAAGTGAGTACTGCCATCGGAAAAGATCGGACCGGTATTCGTCTTTCTCCTTACGGAATATATAATGACATGCCTCATTATGCCGAGATCGATGCCGCATATACCTATATCGCACACGAACTGAACACAATTGGATTAGCGTACATTCATTTGGTAGATCATAGCTCCGGTGGTGCACCGGAAGTTCCGCTCGCTATCAAAAAAGCCATTCGTGAGCAATTCAAAAATACCTTGATTCTTTCCGGTGGTTATGATCTGAACAGGGCAGAAGCCGAAGTGTCGTCCGGGTTTGCTGACCTGGTTGCTTTCGGAAAACCCTTCATCAATAATCCTGACCTGGTTGAACGGTTGAAGCATCGTCTTCCCCTCAATCCGGTTCTCGATGCGAGCACCTTCTACAGTGCCGGTGAAAAGGGATATACGGATTACCCGGTGTATTCCGAAGTCAGTGCTTTAGTGTAATTACATTCCTACCAATACAATTATGTCAACAAAAACAAAATCAATCATTACTACCGTAGCACGGGTGCTGCTGGGACTTATCTATTTCATCTTCGGATTGAATTTCTTCTTTAACTTCATTCCTCCTCAGCCTCCGCTGGAAGGAGCTGCCGCAGCGTACACCGGTGGCTTGTTTCAGGCCGGTTATTTCTTTCCCTTGCTCAAAGGAATTGAGGTGGTAGCGGGAGTGTTGTTACTGGCTGGTTTTTTTGTGCCCCTGAGTATTGCGGTACTGGCACCGATCAGTCTTCATATATTTTTATTTCACCTCCTGCTTGCACCGGCAGGAGCACCGATCGGTAGTGTGATTCTCTTATTGAACCTCTTCCTGGCATGGGCTTACCAGGCCAACTTCAAGCCGCTGTTTCAAAGTAAGGCAGGAGTGTCGCTGTAATGCTGAATATAGTGAAGGGAGTAATCTAGTTATGGGTTTACGTTGAAGGGTTTGCTGCCGCAAGGTGGTAAACCCTTTCTTTTTGAACGAGGTCATTTACGTTTAATGGCTCATCTTCATCCTATGTTGACGAAGAGAAGATGTAAACACCGGCCTCCAATTAAAAAGATGAAATCCAAACGACAATGTGACCACAAAGGGAGCCCGCAGTAAAGATGACGCTCATCCGTTTATTCACTCAGCGCTTCCTTGTATACTTTCAGCACCCTCTCCCTCGCCATTTTATGATCCACTATCGGTTTTGGGTATTCTTTGGTGTTTAATTCCGGTACCCATTTTTTGATGTACTTCAGTTCGGGATCAAACTTTTGGGTTTGCAACTCCGGATTGAATACACGGAAATAGGGAGCGGCATCACAGCCCGATCCTGCTGCCCATTGCCATCCGCCATTGTTGGCCCCCAGGTCATAGTCGAGCAGCTTTTTAGCGAAATACGCTTCGCCCCAGCGCCAGTCGATGAGTAAATGTTTGGTGAGGAAGCTGGCGACGATCATGCGCACACGGTTATGCATAAAGCCGGTTGTATTCAATTCGCGCATGCCTGCATCTACAATGGGGTAGCCTGTTTTGCCATGGCACCACTTCTCAAATTCGTTCGTGTTGTTTCTCCACTGAATACGATCGTAGGCAGGCTTGAAAGCATGCCCGACTACGTGGGGAAAGTGCCAGAGAATCATCTGGTAGAAATCGCGCCAGATCAGCTCATTGAGCCATACTTCATTTTTCTTCAGGGCTACCTGCACCAGCTTGCGGATACTTACCGTACCGAAGCGAAGATGTAAACTTAAATGCGTAGTGCCATGGATGGCAGGATAATCACGGGTCTCATCATAGTGCGCGATGAGTGCTTGTTTTATCACACGCTCGGGAAAAGTAATTTCTCCTTTCTCAAATCCAATCTGCTTGAGCGTGGGGAACGGGAGAGGATCACATTGCTTCCAGTTTTTAAAATACGTTTCAGTGGGGTAGCTCTTTACATAGAATGCATTGAGCTTCGCTTTCCATTTGCGACTGTAAGGTGTAAAAACAGTGTAAGGCTTACCATCGTCTTTCACCACTTCTTCCTTTTCGAAGAGCACATGATCTTTATATGTTTTGAATTCGCTTCCCTTTTTCTCCAGTAGGGCTTTTACTTTTTCATCACGCTGTATGGCATACGGTTCAAAATCATGATTGGTATAAACGGCTTTTGGTGATAGGGTTTGGTAAATCTGAACCGGATCTCCGTGCAGTACAAGTAATGAACTTCCTGCTTTTTCCAGTTCCTCCTTCAGTGCCAGCAGTGATTCATGGATGAACTCTACGCGGCTGTCTTTTTTATCTTCCAGCGCATTCAGTATCTGTGTATCGAAAATAAACAGCGGTAGTACTTCTTTGTTTTCTTTCAGTGCCCGATACAGAGCAGCGTTGTCCTGCAGGCGCAAGTCGCGTCTGAGCCAGACCAGTGTGGTGTCTTTGGTTACGATGGAGGTCGCTTCCTGTAGTGTGATCACGATATAGTGGTTTTCATTTCAAAACAGCGTATGGAAATAATTGTTTTAAAATACCGGATTAATCGTTGAGTAGCTAATACGGATCGGGTTCATCGATGGTGATGTGATGAAATACCAGTAGCGCTGTTTCAGGAATTTTAAAACGGATAACCGATCCCCACATTGAAAATCACCGGCTCTTTGTAATCATAATATCCCGTCTCTTTTGTGCCTTTGGCAAAGGGGTTAAAGAACTTGACTTTATCCAGCACAAAACGACTTCCTTCCGGTTGTGCGGGGTCATACACTTTCATCCCCATGTCGAGGCGGAGCACGAGAAATGAGAAATCGAAGCGCAGCCCAAACCCTGTACCTACACCCAGTTGCTTATAAAAATCTTTCGCATAGAATTTGGTATCACCACCCCATTCGGCCACATATTCACCCGGAGTGGGTTGAGGGGCCTGCTTGAATGACCATACGTTACCCGCATCCAGGAAGATCGCACCGTTCACAAAACCAAACAGCTTATGTCTTACTTCGATGCTTCCCTCCAGCAGGATCTCTCCGGGTTTTTCAAACTGATAATCAAACAAACCGTCTTTAACAGGGTCCTTACTCAACACCGGAGGCTGTGATCCTACACCCAATCTTCTTGGCCGCCACGCACGCACCCCGTTACTTCCCCCGGCAAAGAAAAACTTCTCATAAGGAAGGGTTTTGTTATCACTATAGGAATAAGCAACACCGGTATTAATGCGATAAGCGATCACCGTGTTTTTACGGATGATTTCATTTCGGCGGATATCAAGACTTGCCCTTACGTATTTATAATATTGAAGTCCGCGCTTGGTTGCAATTGTAGGTTCGAAGAGGTTGAATAGCGTTCCTCCGGCTTCGATTGTTCCGCGAAGGTAAAGTGAACTTCGTTCCAGGTTACCGTAGTTGTTGGGGTTCCATTGCACCGAGAAAATGGTACTGGTAACCAGGGATGGATTAAATGAATTGATCAGGTTGTTGCCTTGCTGAAGCTGTAGTGTATCCAGTTGCCCGCGAAAGACAGGATCTAACCTAGAGCGGATAATGTTCATGTTGACTGCCGTAAGCGAATACGATACGCGCTTTCGTTCCCACGAATAAATACCCGATACGTTTACAGCCGACCGTTGGTACTCCGGACGGTTGGTATAAGTGTATCCGGATGAGAGTCGTGTCTTGGGATTATATTTCCCCCAGCGGTTGGTGGCTTGTCCGCTAAAGGGAATCAGAAACTGGGGGAAGATGATTGAGGCATTGCCGTTGATCTCTGTACTCTTATAAATGTTTTTCGTGCCCGTAGCCGATGCCACACCTTCAAAGCCAAAGCGTCCGTTCAGTTCAAAATTTTCCAACCCACGGAAGATGTTCCGTTTCTTTAAGTTGAGGGAGTAATAGGGGCCGGGAAATCCCTGTGTCACTGTTACCCCACCTTCGTGCGACATGGAGTACCGGTCCAGCGGGCTGGCATAGACGTTGGCAATAAAGCGCCCCCCCGATGTGTCGTAGTTGATATTCACGAACTTGAAATTATCGAGATTGGCGAGCTGCTTCTGTGTGTTGAAGGTATTGGTGCGGCTATAGATGCTGTCTTTGGAAATGAAGATACGCTGATTTAAAATGCGTTCGCTGTAGTAGTCTTTGAAATAGCTGTACGTGATGTTATGATACGTTTTGGTGATCCGCTTTCGGTTCGATTTCAGGTCCGCATCGGGTACCATCAGCACCGAGTCGACACGAAATACTTTATGATGATCTCTTCGGGCGGGGTTTTCGATGGAGAGCAATACACCCACCTTGTGCGGAATGCCGTACAGTGATGTGTCAACATCGAAATCCACGTACTGCCGGCTGAAGTCATAATAGCCATTGTCTTTGAGAAGCAAATCGATGCGTTCGCGCTCCTGCGAAATCTTGTCCTGATCGTACTGATCTCCTTTCTTAATCTTGCTTTCGGCTTTGTGTTTGTTTAATACGTGCGCCACAGCGGTATCGGGGATGTCCAGAAACACAGAATCGATGATGTACGGTGCATTCGGAGTGACGATGTACGTGACACTTACCCGTCTCCGGTATTCGGCCAGCCGGGTAGTAGTGCGTCCCAGAAAGTATCCTTTGTTAAAAAGATAGCTGTTCATCTTTGATACAGTGGCGCTCACCTGTGCCGTATCAAAAACGGAAACCGGCTCACCCCATTGCATGGCCATGTTTCCATTCTCGATTTTATTGTTGAAGGCATTTACTTTCTCCTGCTTGCGAAACTGGAGTGCCGATATCCGTTTTGTGTTCTCCTTTGCGGCCGCTATCTTTTTGTCGAACTTCCTGGCCACCTTATCGCGGCCCATGATCAGCCGGGCTTTGCTTCTGAACAGGAGGTGCCTGGAAGAGTCGTTGAAGTTCTTCTTTCCCCAGGAGTGCAGTCCTACCAGGTAATTGAACGGTAAGAAGAGTATCCTGCGATTGGCTTCCTGTGTATATAGATTCGATAAATTGGTAGAAGAAATCTCTTTAGGTGCTTTTACCGATTGGCGATAAAGTAGTTTTTGATTTCCTTTGAGATAACGTGCGCCGACACAGCCTGATAATACGGGCAGAAGGCAGACACAGTATACCCAACACACTCTCTTTCGAAAGCTACCTTTCATGATCTCCAAAGCCAAAATTAAGTACCTCAAATCCCTGCAAGTAAAGAAATACCGTAAAGAGGAGCAATGTTTTGTGGTGGAGGGAGGCAAAAGTGTAGCTGAATTGTTAAGGTCCGATTTTGTGATAACACAGCTCTATGCTACCGGGCCGTTTTTGAAGGACAATGAAGATCAGGTAAGCCAGCTGGGTGCGGAAGTACTGGAGGTAAGTGAGGAGGAACTTGCTGCCGCGGGGACCTATCAAACCAACAATGCCGCGCTGGCCGTAGCCCGGATGAAGCCCAATCAAATCACCACCATCGCCCCGGGTGAATATTTGGTTGTGCTCGATGATATTCGTGACCCGGGCAATGCAGGTACGATCATCCGTGCAGCTGATTGGTACGGGATCAAAAACATCATTGCCTCTGAAGAGACAGCCGATATCTATAATCCCAAAGTAATCGGTGCGACCATGGGGTCGTTTTGTCGGGTGAATGTATTCTATACTTCCTTGCCCGATTATCTATCCCACCACACCAAGGCCACCTACGGGGCTTTCCTTGACGGAACCGATGTACATGCCACCACCTTTCATCCGGAAGGAGGCTATATTGTGATGGGCAACGAAGCCAACGGTATCTCCTCCGAAGTAAGCAAGCTGGTCACGCACCGGATCACCATCCCCCGTTACGGTCAGGCCGAGTCGTTGAATGCGGGTGTGGCTACGGCTATTATTCTGGATAATCTGATGAGAAGTGTTTAGTTAATGGTTAATCAGGAAAGTTACCTTTAAGTTCCAGATATAAGGTTTCTATTAGGTTTATGGGCTCATTGAAGATGGGTGAGTAACAACGGGGTAACTGGAGTTACCCAAAAGAGCTGAATTAAACCTTGCGTTTTTCGGGAACTGTTTAGTGTTCTTCTGGTTTTCTTGGGTGTTTCGTTAGCACCTTGAACACTGGCAAAAAAATTCAAAGAAGTTGTAACTAAATTGTTTTCCAAGTACCGACATTGGTCTGAGCAGTACTTTCTGTCTATCCTTCCTGTGAGAGGATTACCGCATACGTGACATTTTCTGTTGGCCAGAACATTTTACAGCATAGCTTGTCACAAGCTAAGATTTTCAAGCCTGCATCCCCGCACACATTGCGACATTCTTTTGCTACGCACCTGCTGGAAAACGGGACTGACTTACGACATATCCAATCTTTATTAGGTCACAGTTCGCCGAAAACAACGGAATTGTATACTCACATATCCACTCATAGCTTAAAAGGCGTTAAAAGTCCGCTGGAGAAATTAAACGTACAATTTTGAGATGGCAGAGAATTCATGGATATTGACCATTAAAGTACAATTGGCCGAAGCAAACCGGGTAGCGGATAAAAGGAATATATACGACATACGTATATATTGCCGAATATATACGACATGCGTTTAGCCAATTGTTGGCAGCAAGGCTCGTTAACGTTTCCAAACACACTAGAGAATAATGACAAGAAAGGATAAATTGCTTCTTTTAGTACCAGCGCTTTGGACAAGTATATTCGATATTACAATAACAGTAATTCATCAATCGAAAGAATACTGGGACGGTGACTTGACAAAAGCGAACGAAGGAAATCCAATTGGAGCACTTTTTATGAAGAATCATGTAAGTGGACTGTTTGTGATTTCAGGACTATGGATTATTGCAATCGGACTACTTGGATACTTTTTACCACGACAAGCAAGCAAAATATTTTTACTGTTCTGTGTTATAGCTCATAGCTTTGGAGCATCAACTTGGCTTTCGACTAGATACGGATTTTGGTATGTGATAACATTTATACTGTTTAACTCAAATCTATATTGTGTTGTTGACAATATCGCACACAGACAAAAAGTATAGATGAAGTGAGTAGACCAGAGCAACTAGATTAGCTGGACAATTCAGCCTGACCTGGACCTCATTTATGACTTTGACATGTTGGACTTATTTGACATTTGACGGTCGACAAAGATTCTTTAAACAATAACGGACGGCTGAAACGCCCAGCTGCCAACAAAATGTTTCTGCAATGGTGCCGTGACGAGTTAATTTAAAGTTTTTATCTTCGTTCAACGCTTGGTTTCGTTGGACAGGACGCGGCTTCGAAAAGGCACCACTGCAGAAACACAAACGTTGGCTGCCATTTTGTAAGAAAGAATAAACCACACAATAGATGAGAAAAATAGTTTTAGCGACACTTCTTTTATCAATCGGACAAACTACTTGGGGGCAAGTGAACGATGGACTGATAGAACTTGGAAAATCCTATCGACAATTTATGTTTAGGAATAACCCGCCAGAAAACGTTTTGGGTTCCCTGGACAAGTATGACAATACAGAAATAGCATTTGTAGCGGACTTTATTCAAGAGACAATTAGACCAAGTAACAATATCCTATCTGACAAGTTTTTAACTAGGCCGGCTGACAAGGACTTAAAACAGATATATATCGTCAGACAGATTAATCTTAATGTTAGGAAAGAAAATCCAGTTGATAACAACCAACTAATTGAGACCTTAAACAAGAAAGACATTACTACTCAAGAACTAGTAGACAACTATTATTCAATGGTATTTGCTGCTTATGGGAACAAAGTAGATCCATATGACCTAACTGCAACCGACTTTCAATTGAATAATTACGGACTCAAGGACGATACTGAAAAGGGAATTTTCTTCCTTGAATCAATGCGACTAAATGGACTGTTGATTTTTGGGTATATGAACATTGTAAAACCACCGAACTATTCAAAAGCCCTTGGATTCATTAATAAGTATCCCAAGTACAATGGTAGTCCCTATTACCAATTTATCGACTTAAACTTCCCAGACTTTAAAATCAACATTGAGTCAGAGAGTAAACAGCAGAGTTACAAGGAATACTATATTGACAAATACTACGAGACTTTGTTATCACATCTTGACTGCTTAAGAGACGCAGGAGAGAAGGATAAAATCTATGACCTAGTACTCGGCTCATTATTGAAAGAAGAGATTTATTATAAGTACTCGAAAAGAGAAAAGGACATCAAAAAGCTGTTGACAAAATACAAGAGGTGAAACAAAACGGCAGCCAACAATGCATATAATCAATGGTGGGAGCAGTGTAAGTTTTAAATATTTATCTTCGTTCAACGCTCAGTTAACGGTGGAAAGATTCTATTTCGAAAATCCACCACTGCTAATATGCTAGCGTTGTGGGTAATTGGCCTCAGACAATATGGACAAGACAATAAAAACAATTTGGATTGAGAGTGAGGACAAAGGACCAATTATTGGGGGACAGCTTTACACTGACGATAACAGTGACGTGATTGTGACTTTTACTGAGGGACAGAGGTATGTCGCCACATTTTTCACGTATGACAATATAAAGACGTTGACGGAAAAGAATAAAAGGACTGGAGAACAATTGAACGGAACATACTTTTGGGCGAGTGACATGATTCTAGTTGACAGCGTAGACCGTGACACAATTGAAAAGGTAATTGGAGAATTAATAAAAGAGAATTCATTCGACCAACTATTCAAGTTTGTGGAATAGGCCAACTACCCACAACAAAAGCTATAAAACATATACTGTATTGTAGGTTCTTAACATGTGCGCTATTAAATTTCGGTAGCAACGTGGGACAAAGACGTAGGTATTTACACGCATACGTCTTATAGCTAAACGTTGTGCGCAATTTTCGCTGGACAATTTGATCCATGAATGAATTAAAAGACAAATACAAAAAAGACTTTGAACAACTCAGGACTTCAATGAACGAGTTTGACCCTTGTGGACTCATTGCACTTGAATCACCAGTTGACGAATATGACTACTTGACAAATAAGGTTCTGGGACTAAGAAATCGTAAAGAATCGAGAGACAAAATAAAAGAAACAGTTTTGTTTGAGCTGACGGACTACTTTGGTGAAGACGTAAAATCACTTGAGGAACCTTACAAGACAAAATTCTTTCAAGCTTTGGACAAATTTTTGGACGACACACAAAATGTGGGTTAGCGAAAACAGCCCACAACACAAGCTATAAGTCATGCCGGCACATTTGATATTTAATTGATTATTTTGGTGTGCCGCCACGCCTTATAGCAAAACGTTACAGGCAAGCGTAGAACGACCGACAACTCAAGAACAAAAAGATGGAAACGGGAGACGAAAATGTCAACCCTTCGCAAAATTAAAAGAGCTGCAAGCCGACACACAAGCCAATATTTTTGCAGCACATTTAATTTTACCCGACCCCACCAAAACTCTACCAGCACCCAACCTTCGGAAAGAATCTTTTGGGTGTTAATAATTTTGGGGAACTAGGTTGCTCAATTCAAATAGACAACTTACATTTGACAATAACTGTCAAGTAAATTATTTCAAATGGAAACAGTAGGACAAATTATTAGAGCTAAGCGTGAAACTTTAAGGCTTCTACTTAGGCAAGTTGCTGCATATCTCGACATTGACCAAGCTGTCTTAAGTAAGATAGAACGAAATGAAAGAAAGCCATCAAAAGAGAATATTATTCGACTAGCGGAAATACTAAAGTTTGATAAAGACGAACTTATGATTCAATTTATGAGTGATAAAATTGCCTATGAAATTGCAGCCGAAGATTGTGCGGAAAGAGTTCTAAAGGTAGCGGAGAAAAAAGTAAAATACTTAAAAACACATCCAATTAAAAACTAAATATGAAATCATTTACAAATACAATATCTGAATTGTCGTTAGCTGAAGAACCTCAGATTGGATTAAGTTTTGGAAGCTCTAAACAGGTGTTTCAAAAAAATAAAACGTTTAAAGTTGTTTCATTATTCAGCGGTTGTGGTGGACTAGATCTTGGATTCAATGGCGGTTTTAATTTTAGGGGCAAGGACTTTAAAAAAAATAAATTCAAAGTAGAATTCGCCAATGATATTGATACGGGTGCCGAATTAGTTTACAATTCAAATAAATCATTCTTTGGTAAGCATAATTTAATGAAGGATGATATCAAGAATATTGACTTCAAAACAATCCCCGACTTTGATTTCTTAATTGCTGGGTTTCCATGTCAACCATTTTCAAACGCTGGATTAAGAAAAGGGATAAATGATGAAAGAGGTTCATTATTTGAAGAGTGTGAGAAATTATTAATTGAAGGACTAAGAAGACCTAATAAACCCAAAGGGTTTATTTTTGAAAATGTTAAAGGAATAATGTCTTCTAAAATGCCAGATGGGACATCAATACCCGATGAAATTGTAAAAAGATGTGAGAAATTAGGTTTTAAGACCAATTATAAACTTTGCAAAACAAGTGACTTTGGTGTTCCAACGAATAGACAGAGATTGATTATTGTTGGGCTTAGAGAAGATTTAGACTATTTCAATTACAGCCTAATGGATGAAGTAGTATATGAATATAATTTACCAAATGAAAAGTACAATCCTTATGAACTTTATCTTGGTTCTGTATTATCAGATATTCCAAAAGATGCTACTCAGAGAAAGGAATATTGGAAATATTCACCAGGCGGTCAATTTATGGTTGACAAAATAGGTTCTTGTAAAGATGGAAAGGAAGCACTAAAGAAATTCAAGAATAAAGTCCCCCTTAGCAAAATTTCAAAAACGATAACTGAAGGTAGGTCATGGAAAAATATGAATCCTGATGACATGAATGAAAGATTTAGAAAAATATGGGACAATCCTCAAATTTATAGAGCTCCCAATTTTTACAGAAGATTTGCATTAGGTGAGATTAATGGAACAATTACAGCATCCGCACAACCTGAAAATTGTGGAATAACACACCCTTTCGAAAACAGAAGATTTTCTATTCGAGAAATAGCAAGAATTCAATCTTTTCCTGATGATTTTGATTTCCCATACACAACTATTGCAAATGCATATAAAGTAATTGGCAATGCAGTCCCTCCTGTTTTTGCTTGGGTATTAGCTAGGGCATTACAAAAACAATTATTAAATGAATAAAATTAACCACACCAAAGCATATATACTCGGGTTACTTGTTGGGGGCGGTAAAGTTGATAAACATTCATTTTTGATTGATTTACCATTTAAAAAATGGGGCATGGATACATCACGGATGAATATCATTGCAACAGATATTCTTACTCGAATTTGCGCCTATTTTAAATCTTCATATAGTTTTAATGTCACCTATGAAATTGGCAATTCAAAATGGTTGATTAAGCCGATTGATGGCGCAGATTTTTCGGAAATGATAGAAGATTTAAAAGCATTGGACTTACCAACCAGTGGATTTATTCTAGCAAAAGCAAATCTTGAGAAGGCTAAATCAATTTTAAAGGACATTCAAGTTGAAAGTTTTTTATCAGGCATCTTTGATGCTAGGGCTAGTTTAACCTTATCACATAGAAGGTTTTCCGATGAAGCACCAGTGGTTTCTATTGAAATTCCGGGAAGCACTAAGAATTTTCTTTTTGTTGTTCAGCTTTGTTCTTGGTTGACGGATTTAGGCTCAATTACTGACCAAATTTTGTATAACCACCCTAATCAACATTCAGCGTCTGATCCTAACTATAAAGGATGGAAAAAAGGATTTAAAATTCGATTTTTAGTAAAATCATTTTTAACTAAACATTCATTTGCATTGCAAGCAAAAGCAATCGATGTAACAAATATTAAGAAGAAACAAAAGAAAGAAGAACAAACACCGTGCTATTTAAGGAAGCTTAGAAAGCCTAGCCCAGTTACAGTTCATATTGACCAAAACTCTGCTGACTTACCAATAGAAGTTAGAAACAAATTGTTTTTTCACTATCATCACTTTTGTGCATTACTAGATTGTCCTCATGCTCCAAAAGATGAGATAAGAAAATTGGTTAGGAATGCGAAGGAGTATATCACATTTTTTCCTCGTTTAACTAAAGACACATATGAAATTTTGAAAATTCAATTCGAAAGCATCAAAGAAATTTACTTTCCTGAAAATTCAATTCATAAGTATGTAATGAAAGTCGAAAATATTTTAGGTAATGAAAAGTTTCGGGGTTTCACTGGAGTTGACCAAGGCATAGCTTATTTATTTGCAGAAGAACTTAATGGAAAAAGGCATATCGGGTCAATGAATATTATTTTGAATTTCAACAAATCCAACTTAGTTAAAGTATATAGCTATAATGAAAACTTCGATAGCCCTGTTTTAGTTTATAATTCTAGTAACGGCAGAGCATTTCTTTGTTCATCAATCGGTAATTCATTAAATCAGGCACTCATAAAAAGAAAAATTAAAACAAACGGATTTGCCGTTTCAATTTTAGAATAATGAATGAAATTAGTTTTTATAAAGAATTCGCTGACAAATTTTCTAACTATCTGATTTCGTACTTAGGTAAGGACTTTAGTATATATCATTCGTTCAACAAGAATTTAGATAGTATGGTTGAAGAACTTGAAGAACAAGCAGGAGTTACTATTCGGACTAAAGGTGATTATATCCCCAAATTAAAGCTTGACATTTGTCTTGCAATACTTAATAAAGAGAAAGAATTTAAATTGATTTTAATAGAAGCAAAATACTTAAATCAACTGAGCCTTAAAGACTACTCTCAATTAGTTGGTTATTTACAAGTAGCTAAGAATATTAGTTTGGGACTATTGCTTTTAATTCAAAAAGGGCACTCTTCAAGTAAATTATCAAATGACTTTCAAGAAATTGTCAGCTTAAACAAATTACCTATGGATTGGATAGTATCTTTAAAAGCTATTAAAGAACAATATAATTTCAAGACTGGTATAATAAGTTACATCCCAAACAACGGCATTGAT
>JAHEZH010000257.1 GCA_023251155.1 Flammeovirgaceae bacterium
CATATCCACTTTGTTGCGATAGATTTTTTCGGTGTGCCCTTCATAGCTGCGTAACTCATAGATACGTTCACTTACCGGAGTCTTTATGGCGGGCACTGCTGATTCCGGCATGCCGGTGAATGCTTTCAATAAAGTAGTTTCAATCCGGGCATACGGAGGATTATCGTAAGGGGCATCGATGTACTCTTTTCCATCCTTCAGGTATTGATTGTCTTTGGATAATTTTTCACTCATTTTTTCTACTTCATCCAATGACTTGAGGGGAATAAACACAATCAGTTTCTTTCCATAAGTGCTGTCGGATTCTACTGGTTTAAACACACCTATCTTTTTTATACCGATACGATGAAGTGCTGGCAGGAGTGCTTTTTGCAAGTAGGCTTCTACCCGTTCCTGTTGCTGTACGTTTTTAAACCGATAGGTACGCAATTCATAATACTCGCGTGATGGTGCTGCAGTGAGGGCGGTGATGGAGAGAAGAAAGAGAACAGGTAAAAGAAAGCGTTTTTTCATGAGTTCGATGTAAAATGTGGTCGTGTTGATTTCTGTTTAAAGTTAGAGTTTTTGGCTGTAGATTTTTAAAGCCGCTGCTTTTCTGCATTTCAGGAGTAGTAACACTACCTTTTCCTTTTCGAGCTGGGAGGAAGATTGGAAGGGATATGTAATAAATGAGCAGTAAAACCGCCGGTTTTATGCTGCAGAAATCTGCTTATTCCGACGTAAGACCAAAAATAGAGGATCTATTGGCGAAATGAATTCATAAGCCCATGTAATATTCATTCGTAAAATCAACAAATAGCTAAAATGCGAATTATGCAGACCTCAGATTTTCAGATCATTATGTTTTTGCTTTACTGGAAAGTAGGTATGGTAAGATTTGCATCAACATAGCGGAATACAAAAAGAAAAACCGGTGCATATTTGTGAACCCAAAAACCAGATTTCACCCCAACCTAATTCTCAATCGACCGAAAGGCGAGACAGAAGGAAATGAAGTTTGTTAAAGGCTAACCGTTCGGTTAGCCTTTATTTTTTATAGGACCTTAGCTCAACGCCTGTTTAAAATCACGAATAAGATCATCGGCATACTCGATACCTATGGATATACGAAGCAGGTTGTCAGGGCTGATGGCCATCACACCTTCAGCCGTCCGCCTGTGTTCGATTAAAGTTTCCACACCCCCCAGGCTGGTAGCGTGGTTGATGATCTGCAGGCGACTTACCAGTTTCATTGCTTCAGATTGTCCACCTTTTACCAATACCGACATGATGCTTCCAAAGCCGCCTTTCATCTGCTTCTTCGCAACTTCATGATTAGTATGTGTGGCAAGACCGGGGTAGTAAACTGTTTCTATTTTTGGATGTTTGTGGAGGAAACCCGCCACTTCCAAAGCATTGGCATTTTGTGCCGCGATACGCAATGGGAAAGTGGCAATACTACGATTGAGCAACCAGCAATCGAAAGGAGAGGGAACCGCACCTGCCACCCCTTGATATAAGCGAAGCCGGGTAGATAATTCGCCGGCCTCTCGTGTGATCACCACTCCACCCAATACATCCGAATGGCCGCTAAAAAACTTGGTGGAAGAGTGCATTACAAAATCAATTCCAAGTTGCAATGGCTTTTGCAGTAAGGGAGTAGCAAAGGTGCTGTCGCACGCAGTAATTATCTTCTTACTTTTTGCCAATGCCGCTACCGCTTCGATGTCGGTGATCTTCAGCTTGGGATTGGAAGGACTTTCCAGCCAGATCAGTTTTGTCTTGGAGGTAATGGCAGCGGATAGATGATCTACCGAAGTCATATCCACTTCGGTTACCTGTATGTTCTTTGCTGAAAAGAAATTCTTCATCAGCGCACGTGTGCCGTGATAGCAATCGTCAGGGTAGATCATGTGATCTCCATTTTGCAGAATTACTTCAAAGAGCGCGTTGATCGCGGCCATACCCGAACCAAACGCCATGGCCTCATATCCGCCCTCCAATAGCGCCAGCTTATTTTCAAGTGTGGTCCGGTTAGGATTGCCTGTGCGTGTGTAGCCACCGGCTTGCTCATGCACAGGGCGTTTGAAAGTGGTTGTAAGATGTATGGGTTGTGATATATCCAGATCAGGCTCGTATCCGGCATGGATGGCCTGCGTCTGCGGGTGACTATTCACAAGAAACTCGTTATTGGTTTTCATAATTTTTATGGGCGAAGGCTCAAATATAAAAATCCGGTTGCATCATCAGTCTATCTTACAACAAATGATTGGGGTAAAAGTTGCTATCCGCTTTTTACCTCCATCACAATCCTGCAATTTGACCAGATCAGTTGTATAAAACCTGTTTCACTGTACGATTAATTTCATCGTTGAGGCACTTTGTATGGTTCACCTTGATCTTGACACACGTCAGCCGACTCTTATCTCGCGTCACGACAACAGTAATGGAAAGTACACGCGTTATTAGCGCGAAACGGGAGACACGATCGGGCCAGGAGCAAACTCAATGCTTACTAATGAAATCGATTAATCCAAAAGAAGGGAATGAGGTATCAGTAATGATAAATGGTTGACTCCTGCATCAACCGTCATTCTATTTGTTATTCCCTTAGTGCTCCAGCGGACGCTTCTTAATCATGCCACCACGTGTATCCTTCACACTGCTCATGACCACAAAAGCATTTGGATCTATTTTTTCAATTTCCGTTTTCAGTTTGCTGAGCTCCAGCCGGGTAACTACCGAATACACGATGTCTGTATTTTTTGTTGCACCGGTTTTTCCAAAGCCACTACGGCCACTATATACGGTTACGCCTCTTCTCATTTTATCCGAGATCATCTCCCGTATCTCAATGTTCTTGGAAGATACGATGGTAACACCGGTATATTCTTCAATACCTTCAATCACAAAATCAAGCGTCTTTGATGCCGCCATGTAAGCGATCATGGAATACAAGGCAATCTCTATGGAAAGAAAATAAGCAGCGGTAGAGAAGATGATTACATTGATCAGGATAATGATGTCACCCATGGTGGTACCCAGCTTGCGGCTGAGGTAAATCGCGAGTACCTCCGTTCCGTCAATCACCGCACCACCGCGTACCGAAAGACCAATGCCTGCACCTAAAAATGCTCCACCGAATAAGGCGACCAACAGATTGTCTTTTGTTACGTCCGGGAAAGTAACGGTACCCACTACTAATGCCAGTCCGGATATGGCGAGTGCGGTCTTCAGGGCAAACGATTTTCCAATTACTTTATATGCCAGAAAGATGAAGGGAATATTTACAATAAGGATTAACAGGTATAAGGGTATGTGGGTAAGTGCGGAGATCAACAATGAGATACCCGTAGCACCACCATCAATAAAATGATTACTCAGCAGAAATCCTTTGAATCCAAAGGCGGCAGAGAAAATTCCCAGGATCACCAACACCGCATCTTTGAGGTACTCTCTTACCGAGATCCTCAGTTCCCATAATCCTTTGGCCAGCCGATAGACCGAGGGAGAAGTGTATTCATTATCATTCTTCCTTTTTTTATTAAGAACAGTGCGTATGATGATTTTCTTCCAGAGTGAATTCATAAGCAGTCATTTTGGTTACATGTCGATTAGTAATTTCTACCTTAAAGTTACTCTAAAATGAGCGAGAAAGGCGTACCACTTACAAGTAAGAAACAGGATGGAAGATAATGACTAACGGTAAGTCGATTTACTGAAAATCAGTTGTTTAGTGGAAGGAGAAGAAGCACGTAACCGTGTACCATCACCATTCAACCTATAAAATAAAAAGTGCCTCAATTTGTCTTATTATTGCGATCATGATTCAAACGCAGAGACACCTTTCCGGGCATGGCATCTAAATAGTAGACCGTATAAAAAATAACACATTTAGTTATGGCAATCATAGTGAAAACGGAGAATCCACAGGCGTTACTCAACGCAATCAAGAAAGCAATAGATGACGATGATGTGATTGCGTGGGAATATGATGAGAGTGATGACTTCACGCATTCATCCGATCAATATGCCGATAAAGCGTGGATGCGGCCCAAGGTATATGAAGGAGAACTTCGCTTCGGTATCCTGGGGCGTAACGAAAGCACACTCACGGACATTGAGTATGGACTTTATCACGGCCGGTTTATCGAAATGCTCCTGATTCATTTCGATAAATACTTTACGACCGCCCTGGCCACAGCAACCAAAACAGAGCCGGATAAATTTGTGTGAGGCAGATAGTGTGTTCAGTGCTGGTCATTTTGTTAAAAATGAGTTTCGTATCTGCTTCGCTAAGGTTCTTTCAATATATTTGATGAACTGGTGTAAGCAATAGATATGTTTCGCGATAGCACTAATTTGTTTCGTATTCAGGTGGCGCTTCTCGTGCTATTGCTGTCAATCACGTTTTTCTCATTTCAGAAGAACCATTCCACACCGGAACCGTATGTGTTGAATTATCCGGCCTACTTTGGTAATCGCTTCACCATACCAGCCGATAATCCGACAACGAAAGAAGGGGTTTACCTGGGAAGAAAGTTATTCTATGAACCCCGCCTCTCCAGGGGAAATCAGTTTTCATGTGCCAATTGCCATCTGCAACAACGTGCCTTTGCGGATGAAACATCCCTAAGCATGGGGATCGGTGGACTTACGTCGCGCAACTCCATGTCACTTGCCAATCTGTTGTGGGTGCGTCATTTCTTTTGGGATGGCCGTGCTGCCAGCCTGGAGGCACAAGCCGTCATCCCATTAACCGATCAGCGTGAGATGGGACAATCCCTGGCCGAGTCCGTACTTAAACTGAAGAAAGACAGCGAATATGTACAACTGTTTGATAAAGCATTTGGATCATCAGGTATTACAGAAGCGGGGATTGTAAAAGCAATAGCTCAGTTTGAGCGTACACTTATTTCTTCCAACTCTCCCTATGATCATTACCTGAAAGGAGAATACCAACCCACCGAGCAGGAACTTCGCGGTTTGAAGTTGTTTATGACCTCACCCTCGCCCTCAAAAAATATACGGGGTGCCAACTGTGCTCAATGCCATGGTACACCGCGTACGCAAATAGAGTTGTTTCATAATAATGGCTTGGACAGTGTGTTTAAGGATAAGGGGCGAATGGCCTTCACCGGGCAGGAGATCGACAGAGGAAGGTTTCGTGTACCTACGTTACGCAACATTGCAGTCACTGCACCTTATATGCACGATGGCCGCTTCAAAACACTGGAAGAGGTAGTCGATCACTATAATGAGCATATTGTCCCCAGTGCAACATTAAGTACGTTTATTTCGGATGCTACCAATGCACCCGGAGGAAAAAGTTTGTTACTTACTGCACAGGAAAAGAACGATTTAGTTTCTTTCCTGCACCTGCTTACCGATTCCACTTTTATGACCAATCCCGAGTTTTCAGATCCACGTCTTCAGAGCAAAAGACCGTAGTCGATTATATGAAACGATTAGTTCTACTTTTTATCTGCATCCACTTCATTGCCGGTGTACATGCGCAAACAACGACCACTCCTCAACCTTATTTCACTGTAGAAGGCGAAGTAGTCAGGCCATTGAAGTGGACCAAAGACGATTTGCTCAAGCTTAAGCCAGCCGAAGCAAAAGTGAAGGACAGAGAAGGTAAAGAACATACGTATAAAGGAGTGCGCCTGGCGGATGTATTGGATTCAGCCGGAGTGACGTTGGGTGGCAACTTGCGTGGTGAAAATCTGACCAAGTATCTTTTAGTGCAAGCGGCTGATGGCTATGAAGTGATTTTCTCTTTACCTGAAATAGATCCGGAATTTACCAATCAGATCATCGTACTTGCCTATGAAGTAGATGGAGCATCCCTTCGAAAAGTGGAAGGACCATTTCGCCTGGTAGTACCACATGATAAGAAGCAAGCCCGCTGGGTCAGGGAGATCCGTTCGATCAAGGTGCTCTTTTCGAAATGAGCGATTAATTCCATACTGGTGTGAAAGACAATAAGAGTAACAGGAGATCAATCAACGAATAACCGACACCAACTCTTCTATTGGCTGGCGTACTTTTTTTGCTTTTACTAAGTAGCGGTAGCAGTGAATATTCCCTCACCGAATACGACTATTCACGCGACACTGTGGTCAAAGAGCTACAGTTATGGGGCATAGCACATCGCAAGCAGATCATGTCTAACTAAAAATCTGCATTCCTGCTGATCGCGCGGATTGTGCCGGATTTAGTAATGAATAATTTCTGG
>JAHEZH010000140.1 GCA_023251155.1 Flammeovirgaceae bacterium
CCTGCTTTCAGAAAGCCAGTGATCTTCTGATCCAGTCGTACATTGACCAGCTTGCGGTCAAAGTCAGATCCGATCTGAATCCCCTCCTCCTTATTCGAGCTGACACTGACATTGTATTGAGTACCGGTTGTTCCACCGGCTACACTTACATTGTGTGTTTGCATTACCGCGGTTCGCCCAAACGATTCCTCCTGCCAGTCTACATTAGGCACACCTTTATATAATTCAAGATCGCTGAAGTTTCCGTAAGAATCGCGAAACGTATTTTCCGCAGCGGTATTTCCGCGGCTGCGCTCATATTGATACATGACAAAATCATAGGGATTCATGACCTCCAGTTTATTGGCCAGTTGACGAAACCCGACTAACCCATTGTACGAAACCAATGGTTTCATTTTCCTTCCTCCCTTGGTAACAATAATGACTACTCCATTGGCTCCTCTTGCTCCGTAAATAGCGGTAGCCGAAGCATCCTTTAATACATCTATTGATTCAATGTCTTGCGGAGATAAAACAGAGAGTGCGTTTTCAACCTGTACTCCATCGACTACATATAACGGAGTATTGTCTTGTGTGATCGAACCACCACCCCGCACCCGGATCTGTACTTGCGCATTCGGAGATCCTTCCGATGTGGTTACCTGCACACCGGCTAACCTTCCCGACAGTGCCTGTGCTGCCGAGTTAATCGGAATGTCCTTGAGTTGTTTGGAATTAATGGAGGACACCGAAGTAGTCAGGTCTTTTCGCTCTACTTCACCATACCCGATCACCACCACTTCACTTAATTGAGTGATGTCTGCATCGAGTGTGATATCCAGCGTGGTCTGATTGGCCACCGCAATTTCTTTGGGCGCCATTCCTATAAAGGAAATAACGAGCACTGCATTTTCTTTTACGTTGATGGAAAACTTCCCATCCACATCCGTCACGGTTCCATTGGAAGTTCCTTTTTCCATAACAGAAGCACCGGGCACAAATTCGTTGGGCCCTGACTTAACTGTACCCGAGACTACTTTGCTTTGGGCATACAACCCAAGCGGGGTAAGCAGCACAAAGGCTAATGCCGTCAACATTAGTCCCCTGTTTAGTAAAAATTTCAGCATAGACGATAGTTTAATTTTTTCTGGGTTATTAGGTGTGAAAGCACAGTTACGCGCAATCGATTGCACAATGTATGAACTTTTATTGATGAAATGCAAACGATTTCTTCATGATTTAACAAAAAATAATTCACTGTTACTTGTTGACCGTCTATCTGTTTATGCGCAACTGATTGCACAAATCAAAACATGAACCCTCCCCTCGCTGTTTTACGAGAAATAGCAAATCGTCAGGAGTAGTGGAGAAGACGAAGATTACCTCAATTCCATACTGGCATAGAGCAACGCTCCCAATCCCTTGTAGTCGTTGATTCTTCTTTCCGTGGAGATATAATAGTTATAATCTCCCTTCGATGATTTCACATTCAGGGTGCCCACTTTCACCGTCTGATCGAGATACAATTTCCCGGTATCATCGAAATAGACATAGCTATTAATTAACGCATCAAACGCCTTTTGCGCTGCAGACCGATACGACTTATCGAGGTATCCTTTGCGGAATCCTTTCGCAAAGGCATACGTAAACATGGCTGAACCCGAAGTCTCAATCCAGTTCCCTTTTTCATTTCCTTTATCCACCACCTGGTACCACAGATGGGAATGGGCATCCTGATACCTCAACACACTCTTTGCTAATTTTTGCAGGATCGCAATCACATCTTTACGTTCGGGATGATTTTCAGGAATGTAATCAAGGCATTCGACCAATGCAGTGATGTACCATCCCATAGCACGTGCCCAAAATTCTGGCGAGGTACCTGTTTGCTGATCAGCCCAGACGTTGTTCTTCGATTCGTCCCAACCGTGATACATCAATCCTGTTTTTGCATCTGTGGTATGCTTGTCCATCAACTTGATTTGGTGAATGGCCTCATGAAAGAATTCCGGATGATTAAACAGCGAAGCATAATGCGAAGAGAAAACATCGCCCATGTAGATGCCATCCAGCCACATTTGATTGGGATAGATTTTCTTGTGCCAGTATCCGCCATCCGTGGTTTTTGGCTGATGTACTAATTGGTCCGCCAACTGATCGGCTACGGTTTTATATTTCTCTTCCCGGGTGGCTTCATATAAAAAGAGTGCTGGTCGTCCGGGAATAATGTCATCCAGCTTATATTCCTTTACGGGATAAAAGGCAGAATCAATTTTACCTTCCGCATTGATAAACCGATCAGCCCATTTTTTAATGTATTGCAGATACGAATCGTTGTTTGCTTTGCGCGATTGCACATACATCGCACTCAAAAATATACCGACCTCATAATTCCATTTGCCGGGCGAGTTAATGGTTAACGTGGTCGCATCCGGATAGAAGCGCATGGTGCTTTCGATAATTTTGTCCGGCCAGTTGCTTACCGGCTTGCTCTTCGCCGATGAAGTGAGGAACGTAATCTCAAAACGCGGATCTGCTATGGCCTCCGCAGAACTCATGGCCACTTTTGATTTGGAGGGTTCAATGAAGAACGTATACACCGGATCGTTGGAAGCAAACGTAAAATCAAAAACAATCTGATCTGCTTTTCCATCCTGATTACTATCGTTCAGTCGGGCAGATACGGTCTTCCCAAAATTCCAGTCGGTAATAACAAAGCCTCCTTTCTTTATTGCCGGCAGTCGGTTGCTTACTTCACTTAAACTCATTACCAGTTTTGCTTTTTCCGTAGCGGGTATATGCTCATAATTTCTTTTCACTACAAAAAGAAGTCGATCGGCCTTAGCGGCCGAACACGAGAGGAGTGAAAGAAACAGCAGAAAAAGAAAAACGGACGAGCGCACGAAATTCATCACCTTTGCTTAGTTAGATTTTACGATTTCCGTTTTCACGGGATTAGCAAGCTCAAAAGCAACCTGCTTCAGGTAATCGCGAAACTGCTGCTCATCTTTAATCCCTTCCGGCTCTTTTACCCATGCTCCCGCGAAATAGTAATCCACTTTGCCGTGCACCGGTTTCAACTTTACAATATGACTGAATTCATCTTCCGAAAATTCAATCACCTCTTTTGCGTTAAAGAAAACAGCAAGCCCCAGTTCATCCCCTCCATTCAGGCTTTGTTTGCCATAGGTAGCGATATAACCAAAATGCGTTGCATCACCTTTACTCTTTAGCAATGGAGCGGCCTTATCTTTTACAATTCCCGTGCTGATGTTATCCGGATCATGGGTGACCGAAATGATTTCATGTGTGAGCCGCGTGCCTGCGTGAATCGTCAATCGCGATTGAAGGTCATGCTTCTTCTCTCCTATCTTCCATCCATAATAATTAGTCAGAATGGAAGAGTATACATCCCCGTTTTCAGTAATGCGCGAAGTAACGCTATCCGTTTTTTCCACGCGTGTGGTTACACCATTGACTACTGCACCGATCGATCCTATCCCTAATGATTTACCTACTTTCATCACATCCATTCCCCAGGGCTGTAGTTGATGGTAGGAATCAAAACCATCCAGACCTACTTGCTGCAACACCATATCGTGCGTACATTTTCCATACACATCAGTAGCATTGCGCTGATCCAGGTAAAAGCGATAACCTACTTTATCCGATTCCCATCCCGGGCCTTCATAGCGAAGAAACCAGGAATGGTCTTTATGTTCGGGCGGTACACGCAGATAGTTTATATTTTTAAAATCACCACCCAGGTATTCGCGTCCCTTCCATTGGCCACCGGTTTTGTACGACAGCTCGGCTTGTGTGCGTTTGGTGTAGGTTCGTTTTATCTCCCCGTTCTTATTGAAGCGTATTTCCAACATGCGCGATTGCTTTGCTCCCAGCTGATCAAGCACAGTAACAATACCAGGATAATACACATCCTGCTCATTGTATTGACTGGCGATTTCCTTTCCATTATCCAGCACAATAAAAGCATGCGCATTAAAATCAGGAGCCTGTTTTCGTATATCCGCAGCCGGGATGGCAATGAACACCTCTTTTCTTTCTTCAGTAGAAGTGTTACTCACCTTTACTTTCAGCGAAAGCGGGAACAACTGTTTTACATCCTGGGCATACGCACCGATGGAGCACACCATCAAAGCGATTATATAGCCTGTTTTTGTCACTGTCATGGAATTTCTAATTTTATAAAGGCACCTCACCAGTTCAAACCGTTTTATTCTGGTTAGGAATAATATTGAGCAATCGATTGCATTTTAGCGAGGGATTCTGATAAAAACAAACTTTTCTTCCTTTTTTGGCTTTTAAACGGATTGCAGCAGGCCTCAAAATCAAGGTATACTTGCCTTTTAATTCAATATAATCTCATATATTGCGCAAACGATTACACAACGTCATGCTGTCATTATCATTATGAGTTCCACCTATTCTGTACGCTACGCCTCGCACCCTGCTGATTTTAAATCCTACGATACCCAAAAACTTCGTGAGCTGTTTCTGATCGAAGATCTGTTCAGCGAAGACGCAATCAAAAATGTATATAGTCACTATGACCGCCTCATCATTGGTGGTGCCATGCCGAAATCAAAACCGGTTGCATTAGAAACGTTCGTTGAATTGAAAGCCAGCTTCTACCTCGAACGAAGAGAACTGGGTATCATCAACGTGGGGCCAGCAGCATCTGTCATTGCTGATGGCACTTCGTATCTGCTAAAAAATAAAGAAGCGCTTTACATTGGCAAGGGTACCAAAGAAGTGGTGTTCCATCCCTCCACCGAAGGGCAAGCGCATTTCTACTTCAACTCCGCTCCCGCTCACATGACTTATCCTACGCGCAAAGTGAGCCTGGAACAGGCTGAAAAAGTAGAACTGGGCGCCCTGGAAACGTCCAACCATCGCACCATCAACAAACTTATTGTAAACAGTGTATTACCCACCTGCCAGCTGCAGATGGGACTAACTGAACTGAAACCCGGAAGTGTCTGGAATACATTACCTCCGCATACACACGACCGGCGCATGGAAGCATACTTCTATTTTGATGTTCCCGAAAATCAGGTCGTAGCTCACTTCATGGGGCAGCCGGATGAAACGCGCCACTTATGGGTAAAGAATAACCAAGCCATCATTTCACCGCCATGGTCGATTCACTCTGGTGCAGGCACGAGTAACTATACCTTTATATGGGGCATGGCCGGTGAGAATCTGGACTATGGAGATATGGACGGAGTGAAGCCTATCGACTTGAAGTAAGCTGACAAAAGACAATTGACAACAAAAACACGATAACCGGCAACAGGAAACCGGTAACAAAGACAAGACACTATGAATTTATTTGATCTGACAGGCAAGCGCGCACTCATCACGGGTGGTACTCATGGTCTGGGCATGTCCATGGCTAAAGGATTGGCTGTAGCCGGAGCAGAATTGATCATCAATGGGCACTCGCCCGACAAGATGGAAGCCGCATTGAATGAATATACCCAGGCCGGTTTCCAGGCAAAAGGCTATCTCTTCGATGTAACGAATGATGAACAAGTAAAACAATCCATCGATAAAATCGAAAAAGAAGTGGGTCCGATTGATATCCTCATTAACAATGCGGGGATCATCAAACGCATACCTATGGCGGAAATGAGCACTGCCGATTTCCAGCAAGTCATCAATGTCGATCTGGTAGCTCCTTTCATTGTCTCCAGAACCGTTGGTCACTATATGATTCAGCGCAAAGCAGGTAAGATCATTAACATCTGCTCCATGATGAGTGAACTCGGACGCAATACCGTATCCGCTTATGCTGCTGCTAAAGGTGGATTGAAGATGCTCACTAAAAACATGGCTACCGAATGGGCCAAACACAATATACAAGTAAATGGTATTGGCCCAGGCTATTTTGCTACCGAACAAACGGCCCCCATCCGCGTAGGCGGGCATCCCTTTAATGAATTTATTATCAGCCGTACACCGGCCGGCCGGTGGGGAGATCCGGATGACCTGATGGGCACTACGGTGTTCTTATCCTCGAAGGCAAGCGATTTTGTCAACGGGCAAATCATTTACGTAGATGGTGGTATATTAGCTACCATTGGCAAGCCTTCCAACGAAGCCTAGCTTTCCAACTATGAAAAAAGAAAAAGCAACCATCCACGATATTGCCGAGAAGCTGAACATTACCGCCTCTACGGTTTCGCGTGCGCTGAAAGATCATCCGCGCATCAGCACCGAAACAAAGAAAGCCGTATTAAAGGTAGCTCAGAAATTAAATTATCAACCCAATCATATTGCGGCTGCGCTGCGCAATGGAAAGAGCAACATCATTGGGATTATTGTGCCCACAGCCGATCGTAGTTTCTTCTCTTCCGTCATCCGCGGCATTGAAGAGATTGCCAACACCGCCAAGTATAACGTAATGATCTGCCAGACATACGACAATTACGAAAAAGAAGTGCAGACGGTAGAAATATTAATGAATGCACGTGTGGATGGCATCATTGCATCGCACGGAAAAGAAACCAAAGACTTCAGTCATTTTCTGAAAGTAAAAGAACGAGGCATTCCGTTAATTCTTTTCGATCGCTCAAACAATGACCTCGAAGTAAGCCAGGTGGTAATCGATGATTTTCTGGGTGCCTATAAAGCGACCGAGCATTTGATCCAGCAAGGCTGCACCCGCATTGCTCACTTTACCAATACACTCAAGATCTCCATCTATAAAGAACGTCTTCGCGGATACCGGGAAGCGCTCACCAATAACGGGCTGACGTACGATGAATCATTGGTCATCGAAAGCAATCTGCAGGTAGAAGACGGACGTAATAGCATGTTACAATTACTGCAACTACCTCAGCTGCCGGATGCCATTTTCTCTGCCAGCGCATTGGGTGTGGTGGGTGCCATGCAGATACTGAAAGAAAGAAACATTAAAATACCGGACGAGGTAGCTTTGGTGGGATTCAGTAATGAATCGTTCACCTTATTTACTGACCCTACGCTCACCACGGTAGATCAACACAGTATGCGTATGGGGAATGCTGCCGCTGAAATCTTCCTGGAAGAAATCTCCAGCGATAGCCAGAAATTCATTCCACAAAAAATTGTACTGAAACCAGAACTGGTGGTGCGCCAGTCCTCCTTAAAAAAGAAAAACTAAAACACAGCTGCTCGTTGTGTTACATCAAAAACTGTAGCCATACATGACCTCATTCCTCAACGAAGATTTTCTATTGCAGACGGAGTTTGCAAAGACACTATATCATCACTACGCCAAGTCTCTTCCCATCATTGACTATCACTGCCATTTATCACCGGAAGACATCGCCAGCAACCGGCAGTTTAAAAACATCAGTGCGGTATGGCTGGCGGGCGATCATTACAAATGGCGCGCTATGCGAACCCTTGGCGTGAATGAAAAATACATTACCGGCAATGGAACAGACGAAGAGAAGTTTGAACAATGGGCATTCACCGTTCCCTACACCATGCGTAACCCACTGTACCATTGGACGCACCTGGAGTTAAAAAGGTATTTTGGTATCGATCAATTATTATCGCCCGATACGGCCAAAGAAATTTACAAAACAAGTTCGGCGCTGCTCAACACACCTGACTATACCGTTCATGCATTATTAAATAAAATGAATGTAGAAGTAGTGTGTACGACCGATGATCCGGCTGATTCACTGGAACATCACCAGGCCATCTCAAAAAGCAATCTCCAAACCACTGTACTGCCCACATTTCGTCCGGACAAATCATTTGCCGTTGAAAATCCTGCCGCCTATACAAGTTACCTGCAAAAATTATCCGCTGCTTCAGGCATAGCGATCAACAGCTATGAGCAACTGATGCAGGCATTGCAAAACCGTGTTGACTTTTTTCATTCGCTGGGATGCAAGCTATCCGATCACGGACTGGAACAACTTTATTATGCCGAGAATAAAAATGCGTATGCCATCGAATCACTATTCAGCAAACTACTGAAAGGTGAGGCATTGGATAAAAGCGAGATCATTTTTTTCAAATATCGCGTATTGATTGAGCTGGGCAGAATGTATTATGCCAAAGGATGGACACAACAGTTTCACCTCGGTGCACTGCGCAATACCAATGAACGTATGCTCACCAAGCTGGGGCCGGATACAGGTTTTGATTCGATTGGTGATTTCACGCAAAGTGTGGCACTGTCGCGCTTCTTAAATGAACTGGATGGCACCGATCAGTTGGCCAAAACGATTCTTTATAATCTCAACCCCTCCGACAACGAAGTGATGGGAACCATGATTGGCAACTTCAATGACGGATCCGTAAAAGGTAAAGTACAGTTTGGTTCTGCCTGGTGGTTCCTCGATCAGAAAGACGGCATGGAAAAACAAATCAATGCGCTATCCAATTTAGGATTATTGAGCTGTTTTATTGGTATGCTTACCGACTCCCGCAGCTTCCTTTCTTTTCCTCGTCACGAATATTTCAGACGCCTGCTTTGTAACCTGATCGGCAAAGATGTAGCCAACGGGGAATTGCCATGGGATGAAAAATGGCTGGGCAAACTGGTGAGCGACATCTGCTATCACAATGCTAAATCGTATTTCAATTTCAAGTAAGTCAGGCGTGATCAAAAAGCTAAACAGAACTACGGCATCGCTTCCGCAACAGCGCAAGGTAAAAGTACTGCAATTCGGAGGTGGCAATTTCCTGCGTGCCTTTGCCGATTGGATCATCGACGTGATGAATGAAAAGGTGGGCTTCGATGGAGCCGTGCAACTCATTCAGCCGGTGCACAACCGTAAAGGGGTAATCACCGACACACAGGATGGATTGTATCATGTGATCATCAACGGAATAAAAACCGGTAAGCCTTACCAGGAAACAAGACTCATCACGTGCGTGGATGAGATACTGAATCCATTCGAAAATTTTGAGGTGTACCTGAAAACGGCCGAGAACCCTGACCTGCAATTCATCCTCTCTAATACTACCGAGGCGGGAATTATGTTTAATGCCGCAGACACGAACAGTCATACACTCCCGGAAAGTTTCCCAGGCAAACTCACCACGTTGCTTTACCATCGCTTCACGTTCTTTAAAGGGGCGCATGACAAAGGATTGATCATTATGCCTTGCGAGCTGATCGATAAAAACGGTGAAGCATTAAAAAAGGTGATTCTTCACTACATTGATCACTGGAAGCTGAGCGATGATTTTAAAAACTGGATTATCAATAGCAACACTTTTTGCAATAGCCTGGTCGATCGTATCGTTCCCGGCTTCCCTAAGGATACGGCAAAAGAACTACAACGCGCCACCGGTTACGAAGACAACCTGATGGTGATGGCCGAGCCTTTTCATTTGTGGGTGATTGAAGCACCGGATTTTGTACAGGAATTATTTCCCGCACACAAGGCAGGACTCAATGTGAAGTTTGTAAAAGACATGGCCCCCTATCGCACCAGCAAAGTGCGCATATTGAATGGTGGTCATACGGCACTTGTTCCTGTCGCTTATCTCAACGGACTGCGTACGGTGAGAGATGCAGTAGAAGATAAGGCCACAGGTGAGTATCTGCGCAACGTCATCTTTAACGAAATCATCCCCACACTGGATCTGCTTTCGAAAGAGGAACTCCATCAGTTCGCTCATGATGTGATGGAGCGGTTTCAAAACCCATTCATCCGTCATGAGCTGATGAGCATCGCGCTGAATTCCATTTCAAAATTTAAAGTGCGCGTGCTTCCTTCCATTTTAAAATACATCGAAGTAAAAAAACAGCTTCCGGAACATCTCACCTTATCATTAGCGGCCTTGATTCGTTTTTATAAAGGAGAATGGAAAGGGGAAGGTATTCCATTGAACGATACTCCCGAAGTACTTGCTTTTTTTAAACAAGCCTGGGCAACTAACGATGCCGCAGTTGTCGTTCATCAAACACTTTCGAATAAAGACTTCTGGGGAATTGATCTGACTACGGTAGATGGTTTGGAAGCAAAGCTCATCAACGACCTGAAAAGCCTGTGAGGCCCAATTTCACTATTTATGAATTACTTAATTACCTGTCAATCAAGTAGATAAAAATAATAGCAGGTAAATTACTAAATTATTTAGCAATCGTACTACATTTGAAATGTGGAACGAAACATCATACATCTCGACCTCGATGCCTTCTTTGTGGCTGTGGAGATCAAAAAAGAATCCCGACTCAAAGGCATACCTCTTATTGTAGGTGGGCAGAGCCGCAGAGGTGTGGTGGCAGCATGCAGCTACGAAGCCCGCAAGTTTGGCGTACACTCGGCTATGCCCATGTATTTAGCTCTTCAACTCTGTCCGGATGCGAAAGTGATATCGGGAGATATGGAAGCCTACAGTCAGAACTCGCACCTGGTTACTGAAATCATTGCCGATCAATCTCCCCTCTTTGAAAAAGCATCCATCGATGAATTTTATATTGATGCCAGCGGCATGGACAAGTTCTTTGGTGCTTTCAAGTGGTCAGTGGGTTTGCAGAAAAAAATCGAAAAAGAAACCGGGCTCCCGATCTCGATGGCGCTCTCTGTGAATAAGCTCATCTCAAAAGTGGCTACGGGCGAGTTCAAACCGAAAGCTCAAAAACAAATTCCTGCCGGTGATGAGCATTCCTTTCTGGATCCATTGTCTATCGAAAAGATACCGATGGTGGGCAAGCAGACTTCCTCATTTCTATTTGATATGGGCGTACGCACCGTGAAAACACTGCGTGAGATGCCGCTTCCTTTTTTAATCAGTGCGTTTGGAAAAAACGGAATCAGTTTATGGAACAAAGCACAAGGCATTGATGACTCTCCCGTAGTTCCTTACAGCGAACAGAAATCCATCTCCACGGAATCGACTTTTGAAAGTGATACCATTGATGTGAAGCGGCTGAAATCCATTCTCATCGCCATGGTGGAAAAAGTAGCTTTTCAATTGCGTGAGCAGAAGAAACTGGTGTCATGTGTTACCGTGAAGATCCGTTACTCCAACTTTGATACTGAAACAAAACAAATACATATTCCTTATACGTCATCGGATCACGTTATTCTACGGGTAGTACAGGAGCTTTTCGATAAACTATACAATCGCCGAATGCTGATACGGCTTGTTGGTGTGAGATTAAGTTCGCTGGTGCACGGCAATCAACAGATCAGCCTGTTTGACGACACCGAGGAAGACATTAATTTATATGAAGCCATGGACTTTATCAAACACAAACACGGTGTAGATAAACTGATCCGCGCCACCACACTGGATGTGAATAAGCGTGTACGCATGGAGATGAACCTGTTTAAAGGTAAGGTGACTAAGAATTTGATTAATTAATAATTCTAATCTTAATAAACAAAAACTGATGAGAACAGCCATTAGACAAACGCTCTATCATGAATTCATGTTGATCATCCCTCACCTCGGTCTGTGTCCTCACAGACCGAAACAATAAACAAACATCAATAACATGCAACCTGCACGCAACGAAATGAAAAGAGATGCCTAATGCCAGTTTTAATAAATTCACCAGTCATCAATTATTAAATGAATTGCGGGTAAATCACCCCGATGAACTCGTTTTTTATAAAGAAGAGGAGGATGAACAGAAACATCGTTTCTGGCAGCGCGATGCTTTGGCTATACATTTGGATTCAAAAAACAAAGCAGAACAAAAACTCGAGTATGTTCACATGAATCCTCTTCAGGAAAGATGGAATCTTGCAGCGCAGCCTGAAGAGTACAAATGGTCTTCAGTCCGGTTTTATGAAACAGGTGTTGATGATGTTGGGTTTTTGACAGATTACAGAGAACGTTTTTAATATCAAGTGCATTTCGGTCTGTGAAGACACAGACCGAGGTGAAAGAAGTGAACCGATTTAACGATAACGCTATCCAGTTTAACTGATAATATTCAGGTCTGTGCCTAACAGATCGGAATCATAAAACACTAAACATCCATGACCCCAGTAGAAGTCCTCAAAGAAAAATTCGGCTATTCGTCTTTTCGCCTGGAGCAGGAGGCGATTATCACTGCTGTTCTTCAGAAAAAAGACACGTTTGTACTCATGCCTACGGGCGGTGGTAAGTCGTTATGTTACCAGGTGCCGGCATTGGTGTTGGAAGGGCTAACGATTGTGATCTCTCCATTGATTGCATTGATGAAAGATCAGGTGGATGCATTGCGTGTGAATGGTATTCCGGCTGCTTATCTGAACTCAACACAAAGTTACGCTGAACAGGAAAGTATTCTTGCCAAGGTCCGGTCAAAACAGTTAAAACTGCTTTACCTCGCTCCGGAAAGTTCATTTTTTAAACAGCTCTCTTCTTTCGATATCAGCCTTATCGCTATTGACGAAGCGCATTGCATCTCACAATGGGGTCACGACTTTCGTCCGGAGTATCTAGCGCTCGCTCAACTGAAACGATCTATGCCACAGGTTCCGATCATCGCACTGACGGCAACAGCCGATCGTCTCACCCGAAAAGACATTTTAGAAAAGCTGGAACTCATTAATCCCTTTACTTTTATATCCAGTTTCAACCGAGCCAATATTCGTTATACGGTAGAAGTAAAACGCGACAGTTTTGACAAGCTCATTTCTTTTTTACAAAACCGTAAAGGCGAAGCGGGTGTCATTTATTGCCTTTCACGCACATCGGTAGAAAAGCTGGCCCTGGATTTAAAGAACATGGGATTCAATGCTCTTCCCTACCACGCCGGGTTGGAAAAAGACATCCGAACCAAACATCAGGATCTGTTTCTTCGCGATGAAGTAAACATCATTGTGGCCACGGTAGCTTTTGGCATGGGTATCGATAAATCGAACGTACGCTATGTCGTGCACATGGACTTACCAAAGAACATCGAAGGTTACTACCAGGAAACCGGACGTGCCGGGCGCGATGGATTGGAAAGTGAAGCACTGCTCTTCTATTCATATGCCGATGTAAGCAAGCTGAAAAAATTTGTAGCGATTGAAGGCAACAACGAGCAGACCCGTATTCAACTACGCAAACTGGATCAGATGGCTGCCTATGGAGATCTGGTTACTTGCCGAAGAAAATACCTGTTGAACTATTTCGATGAAGAAACAGTAAGTGCGTGTGGAAATTGTGACGTCTGCCTTACGCGCACCGAGCAAATGGATGGAACTATCCTTGCACAAAAAGCACTCTCTGCCGTATCCCGCTTACACGAACGATTTGGTGCTGGTTACGTAATTGATTTCTTACGAGGATCAAACGCTGTTAAAATTCAGGAAGAACACAAGCAATTAAAAACATTTGGCGTGGGTGCTGATGTAAGCAAAGAAGACTGGAGTGATATCTTCCGTGATCTGGTCGCGCAGGGGTATCTCACCAAATCAGAAGGCGCTTACCCCATACTACAACTCACGGCAAAGAGTACGGCGGTATTGAAAGGAGCAGAAAAAGTAATGTTCACTAAAGTAAAAGAGAAAATCGAATCCAATCCAGAAGTAGCCGATTATGAGAAAGAGTTGCTCGTGCAATTAAAAGAAAGAAGAAAAGAACTGGCGGTAGAAGAAAACGTGCCCGCATACATTGTGCTTTCGGATGCCACATTGATAGAGATCGCCACTTACCTTCCTCACAACAAAGAAGAATTCAGAAAAATCTCCGGTTTTGGCGAAGTGAAAATTGAAAGATATGGAAGACACTTCTGGGATGTGGTAGCCGATTATGCACGTGAACATGATTTAACGTCACGCATGCATCTGAAAGCCCCGAAGCGCGAACGTAGAGCTACCCCTGAACGCGAAACGGATACAAAACAAAAAAGCTTTGAGCTTTTTAAAATAGGAAAGTCGGTTGAAGCGATTGCAGCAGAAAGAGGGCTGAGCTCGGTAACGATTGAATCCCATCTCTCATTTTATGTGCAACAAGGAAAGCTGAGCATCCATCAGCTGGTGGATGCCGGCAAAATACCGGAAATCAAAAAAGCCATTGAAGAGATGGGAGGCAAAGTATTAACTCCGATCAAGGAACGCCTGGGTGACCAGTATAGTTTTGGAGAAATAAAACTGGTGATGGCCGATATGGAAAGAGTGAATAAAGCTGTTTAATATTTTCGATCACCACACGGATCACAACGAAATACACACAAGAGACACAATAACCGTTCTTTACACTCCCTTAGTGTACTCAGTGATAAAAATACCGAACCACATCCACCCTTTTTACCCTCATCAGATTCTCAAATTAAAATGTATCTCAACTGTCACACCGGCTTCAGCTTCAAATACGGTACCCTTCCGGTGCAATCGCTTTTTGATGAGGCGAAGCGTTGTGGAATACACAAACTGGCGCTCACCGAAATCAACAACACGGCTTCTTTTTTTGAAATGCTGCGGTTATGCGAAACCAACCGCACTACAGAAACAGGGCTCACCCAATTTGGTAAAGAACCGTACCAGCTGGATATGGCTATCGGTGTAGAGTTCCGAACGGGGAATGAGTTACTCTACATTGCTCTTGCCAAGAACAATGAGGGCTTTGAAGAGATCAATCGCTTGTTGTCTTTTCATAACCGCGAGGGGAAACCTTTCGAATTACGAGGCCCGATATCAAAAAATATTTTCGTCATTTATCCTTTCGGGAAAATATATCCCGAACATCTCTCCGAAAATGAATTCGTTGGTGTGCGTGGTCATGAGTTGACCGCCTTCTCGCTTCACCCATCGCGAAAGGAATTCCTGCACAAGTTTGTTGCGCTACATCCCGTTACGCTGCTTCGGCCTGAGCGAATAAAAAAAGAAAACGAAAAAGACAGAATTGTCTATCGCGATCATAATGCACATCGTTTGCTGCGATGTATCGCCAACAACACATTGCTCAGCAAACTGCCCGAACATGAGCAGGCTCGCAAGGAAGAATTCATGCTCACAGAAAAGAATATGAAAAAAGTATTTGAATCTTTTCCCGAACTGATCGATCATGCTGCATTCGTACTCGATCAATGTTCCATTGAATGCAGGATGGGTGAAGACAAAAACAGGAAGTCGTATCTTAAAAATAAAGAAGAAGACCTTGCCTACCTGAGGAACGAAACACTAAAAGGGTACCGCAGCCGATATGGCGAAGATCAGAAATACTGGATATCACATATTGAAAAGGAATTACGAATCATAAAAGAAAAAGAGTTTACGGCATACTACCTCATCGCCTATGATCTTATCTCTTTTGCAAAAGAAAAAGGATACGATTTTGTTGGGCGTGGGAGCGGTGCGAACAGTACCGTGGCGTATTGTCTTGGAATCACGAATGTCGATCCTATTGAATTAAATTTGTACTTCGAACGCTTCCTTAATGAAGAGCGTACCTCCCCTCCTGACTTCGATATTGATTTTTCATGGGACAACCGGGATGCCATCTATGAATACATCTTCGATCGGTACGGATATGATCATGTTTGCCTGTTGGGTACACATGTTACTTACAAAGCCAAATCCATTTTAAGAGAGCTGGGCAAAGTATTCGGGCTACCCAAAGAGGAGATCGAAGACCTGGTTGAAAGCAGAAAAATAAAAAATGCAGGCCGTGATCACATCAGCCACAAAGTATATGCTTACGCCGAATACATCGTGCAGAAAGAATTACCGGCTAATATCTCCATCCATGCCGGAGGAGTATTAATTACGGAAAAACCGGTTTATTCCTACACCGCCACCGAACTCCCTCCGAAGGGCCTGCCGGTATCACATTTTGAAATGCACAGTGCCGAAGACTTTGGCATTTACAAGTTCGATATACTTAGCCAGCGCGGACTTGGTCATATCAAAGAAACGGTGAAACACGTGAAGCGGAATAAAGGAATTGATGTAAATGTCCATCGCTTCAGTGATTTCAAGAAAGACGAAAAAATAAAAGAACTGCTGCGGCACAGTAAAGCCATGGGCTGCTTCTATGTGGAATCGCCCGCTATGCGAATGCTGCTGGAAAAATTAAAATGTGATGATTATTTAACGCTGGTGGCCGCCAGTTCCATCATCCGGCCCGGAGTAGCCAGCTCGGGAATGATGAAAGCATACATCGAACGTTACCATCTTCATCAAAAAGGACTAAAACATCCCACCACACATCCCATCATGGACGAGATCATGCCCGATACCTTTGGTGTGATGGTGTACCAGGAAGATGTGATCAAAGTA
>JAHEZH010000258.1 GCA_023251155.1 Flammeovirgaceae bacterium
CCGCTTAAAAACAATCCGGTAACCGTTTTTCTTTTGATAATCGATCGCGTAATCAAGGCACTTAACAAAGGACCCAGTGCACCGGCAAAATGAAAAAGGGGACTGGTATGCCAAGTTTCAGGGAACAAGGTGGGAGCGTAGTAAGGGCTCCAGGCAATCCAACTGAGGGTATAGGTGAGTCCAAGATAGAGAGCCAGTTCTCTGAACCGCTCACTCGTATTTTTCTGATCTTCCTTCATCACTTTAAAGTGTTGCTGTATGGGGCACCGCAGAGATGCAATTGGTCATTCCGGGATAGCTCAACCCGATTAGTTTGAACAACCCTATCGGAATGACCAGATCAATTTCCATTTTTAAAGATTGGCACATTCATCGGCAGAAAGTTCTTTGCCGGTTTTGATGTCTTTGAAAATGATGGTGTTGCTATCACGTACTTCAACGAATTCGTATCCTTTTGTTCGTTCCATCTCCATGACTTTGGCTTCCGCTTCTTCCATTTTCTTTTTCAACGCAATATAGCGGGGATCAGCTGCCTCGGGACCGGTTTCGCAAAGGCGGCCTCCAGTTTTATAGCCACGTTTTCCACCCGTAAAATAGTAGTAGGCACCCTCCATGTCCTTTCGTGCAAACCAAAGGGCCGAGGGGCTGGCGAGGTATCCTTTTGCGTCAGCTTGGAACTTCGGATAATAGACTTCGTTAACAGACTTGAGCCGCCCTTCTACGTTGCTGATACACGCATCGGGCTGCACGGTGGTTCCATCAAAGGTCCCCGTACCTGACTTTTCTTTTGCCTTCTTTAAAACTCCTCCCAGCTGAGCATGGGATTGAATGGTGGTCAGGCTAAGTGCCAGTGATAAAATAAAGACGAAATGTTTCATAAGTTTTTGAAATGGTTTTTTTAGAGCGTCAAAACTAGAACGGGGGCGGAGGCCTCACTAAAAACAGAGCTATACAAAACCTATACATGTTTTAAAAAGATCATTTAAAACGATTGCGCGAGACGATGATACTTATTCTCATCCCGCTAAGCGGAGCAGAAGGAGTTTTGCTGATTCTTATGGCTGGACAAGAAGAAAATAGACTTATAGGATTTCATAGGTTTTCAGTAATGTATTGAGGAAAGTTCATCTCTTCCGGAAGGTTCATTTTCTTCTTGAGCCTGTAGCGTGCTACTTGAATACTGGCGGGGTTAATATTTAATAACCGGCTTATTTCCTTCCCGTTAAAATTCATTTTGGTATAGGCACACAATTTGAGCTCCGTTAGCGTTAAGTTAGGGAACCGTTCTTTCAGGTTATTAAAAAAAGAGGGATGTACTTTTTCAAATTGAAGCTTGATATGCTCCCAGTCATCACTTAAGTCAATTTGCTGACGTAGGTTCTTCACTAACTGATCTATTCCTTTCTTCAACTCCTCGGGGTCTTTTGATTTCTTCAGTGCACTGATTGTTTTTTCAAAATCAGTTAACATCTCACGGTTCTGTTGTATCTGCAGTGCGTTGGTCAAAAGCTGGCGTTGATTTTCGTCCAGTTGCAAAGCAATGCGTTCATTTTCGAGTAGTATGCGTTCCTGCTCCTGTAGCAGGCGCTCCTTGTCAAGTTGTTCACGGACACGTTCCTGCTCGATTCGTACCTGCACCACATGAGCTTTTTCCTGCTCCAGTAACAGATTTTGTTCAGCGATGTGTTTCTCTCTTCGTAAGATCTTGTTACGATGTCTTATATTTCTTATGAAAAGAATCAACAGGCACAGTACAAGCAGGCTTGCAACGATATAGGCGGTTTTCAGCCGTGCCTCGTAAGTGGCTTCGTCTTCGAGAAACTGAATACGTTGTTCTCGTTTTTCCGCATCATACTTCTCTTTTATCTCATTGATCATTTTTGCTTTTTCTTTATTGAAAAGCGTATCCTTGACTGCCTGATATTTCTGCTGGTATTCAAACGCGTATTTGTATTTACCTGACGTTGCGGAAACCTGGATAAGGGTACTGTAAATTTTCAACTCCTTTTCGCGCCATTGTTGCCGCTGTGCGATAGCAAGTGCCTGCAGGGAATAATCCGTTGCTTTGTCGTATTCCCTCAAACCCAGGAAAGCGGTAGCCATCACATGCAACGCATACATGTTACCATAGGTATTGTTTAGTTTGCTAAATAGGGTAAGTGCTTTTTGGGCACTGTCGCGAGCCGACGGATATTGTTTTCGAAGGAAATTGATTTCACTAATGTTAACCAGCCCATTGGCAATGCTAAAAGTATCCTGAAGGATATAGTTGATGCGAAGCGCCTGCTGCTGATTTTGGAGGGCATCCTGTAAATTGTTTAATGCCTTTTTTATAATTCCTATATTACTAAAATCGTCCGCAAGATTTCGATGATTATTCAATTCCACGTCTATTTTTTTAGCTTGCTCCAGGTATTTTAACGCTTCTTGATAATTCTGTTGTTCCTTATATAGTTTAGCAATGTTGCTGAGCGAGGAAGCCTGTCCTTTCTTGTCATGCATTTGTTCCTGCAGCCGCAATAACTTGGTAAATAACTCCATTGAATGGGCGTAGTCGCCACGCATACCATAAATAATTCCCAGATTGTTGTAGGCTTTCTTTTGACCTGCCTTATAATGGACAGCGGTAGCTAGCCTTATGGCTGCTTGCCCGAAATGGAAGGCACTGTCATCATTACTAAAAAGATATTCGTCAGTTAAAAGGTTAAGGATATCTACTTTTGCCGAGTCCTTACTCAACGGAAGTACTTTGTGTAACGAGTCCGTTTTGGCAGGTGTTTGTGAAAGGGAATGATGGGTCACAGCCAGATAGGCCATGACCACTAGAATGACAGAGAACTTCATAGCATCAGAGTAGCATTAGGCAAAATAAGCCTGCAAATGATTTTTTTAAAATTAAATAGTGAGAGCTTAATTGTGGAGTCGTTCAGACTAATTCTGAACAACGCCCGAATTTTACATAAGAAATTCAAAAACTCCAAAGTAGGCACCAGCACCTGTTTTAAAAAAAAATAAGCCGTAAGTTACTTCTGCACTTCGTTCTCATTTCTTTACCTGTGATAGCCATGATCGTTTAGATTCACCTCTCGGTCTTTACATTGCCCTAACGAGCGGTCAACGTGGACGGAAACTAATCGGGCTGCTATGAGGGATAGGTTGCACCATTACATCAATGTAGGTAAGCATTCGCCACAGAATTGCCCCATCGCATGGATTACTCTAACGGTAATTGGATGAAACTTACATTTATGGAATAGATCCTTTCGTGAAGAATTTTAGTTTTTGCACGCTTCGCCAGGTCTGGACGTTGGATGCCACAATCAATAGAGATAACGTTGTACCAATTGCAAAACGGGTACTGAGAAACGGCGCGAACTGCCATTAAGGATGAATGGCAGTTCGCGTTTATTTTATTTTTCCGTGCACTACCGACTGGTAGAAAATGTCATTGTACGAATCTCCAATGGGGATGTATTTGTCTTTGATACGTACTTTTGAATTTCGAAAGGAAGTGATTTTATCGATCGATACAATATAAGATCGGTGAATGCGGATAAACCCCGTTGGCAGTAGCTCTTCAATGGCCTTAAGAGTGGTGATCGTCAAAATGGGCGTGGTATCATCGGTATAAATCTTCAGATAATCTTTATATCCTTCAATGTAATAGATCGCGTTGAGCTTGATCTTAATCGTATGATGCTCTGCTTTAACCAATATATAGTCTTGAATAGATGTTTCCGTTTCTTTCTTGGAGAACAGTTCATAGGCGCGGTCTGTGGCGATCATGAACCGATTGAAGGGTACAGGCTTTAATAGATAATCGACTGCATTTAATTCAAACCCCTGGACTGCATAGTTATCATAGGCTGTAATAAAAATCACTTTAGGTGGGGAGGTGATTCCTTTGAGGAAATCCACTCCAGTAATGTCAGGCATGTTAATATCGAGATACATCAAATGGATAGTTCCTGTGTGCAGGATTTCAAGGGCGTTGAAAGGTTTATGAAAGAGCCCTTTCAATTCCAGATAAGGTACTCTTCGTACATAGGTCTCCATGAGCTCTAATGCCAATGGCTCGTCATCAATAACAATACAGTTGATTTTCATTTGTACCCGATAATTAGATGGTTATCCTATCCTGTCTTCGTTCCCCAATTGAATGACAAGACTTGTCTCAAAGTGGTCTCTGTGATCTTCCGTTTTTAATTCGAATCGCTGGTCATACATCAATTCCAGTCTTCTCTTTGTATTCTGTATTCCTATTCCACCGGCGACGTGATGGACAGGAAGACCATGTTCTTTATTCCTTTTTTTTGTATTCGAAACATGAAAGACCATCGTTTCTTCCGACACTGACAATTCAATGTTAATGACAGTTGGTTCATCATACGAGATACCATGTTTGAATGCATTTTCAACGAAAGGTATGAGTAGCAGCGGCTCTATCAATACTTTCTTAATGTCGCCTGAATAGCTGAACCGTATGCTGATGTTTTCCTTCTCTGACAGTCGCAGCCGTTGCATTGCAATATAGTCTTCCAAATGATTGATCTCTTTCTCTAAATGCATCTTCCCGTGATTCGTGTCATACAACACGTAACGCATGATGTTGGATAGAAGTAAAACGGCTTCCCCTGCGCGTTCTGATTTCTTTTCTGACAGGGAGTAAATATTGTTTAACGAATTGAAAAGAAAGTGGGGGTTTACCTGTGTTTTAAGAAATGACAGCTCTGCGCTGATTTTTTCTTTTTCAATGACTGCTTCCCTGCGTCCCTGGCTATCCCAGGTTAAGATCATTTCAAAACTGGTACCCAACGCGAAAAGTAAAATAATCGGAAAAAGATGTATGGGAATATTCCCTCTGAACTCTAACGGAAAATCTTCCGCGGGAACGACCTGATAAAGAAAAATGGTCTTGATTAATCCACCGATCAGGATACTGGCAACTACGCAAAACAGATAAACCAGATACTTTCTGTGCTTCAGGTAACGGGGAACAAAAAAATAAGTATTGGCGAAATAAAAGGGGATGGTAACCAAGATAAAGAACAGCCAGTAATCGGAGAAAAGGCGCGAGATGAAGACCTCATGTACATCTTTGGAACGGGGTAGTATCAACGGCCAGGGAAAGATTACAATCAGCGCAATAGAAGCATGAAAAAGCAGGCGGTAGGAATTAATGCTCAACTTCATGCGTCGGTAGGCCAAGAGTATTTTTTTCAAAGTTAAAGTAAAAATCATCATTGCTGGCAGAAACGTATTGAATGTCGATTAATCAGTCAGTTTCATAATTTAATTAGATGAATTTACCAGTGCTTTGGAATCGCGCAATCAGGATTAATCAAATTTTCTCCGTATACCCCACAGGTCTTTGATGGTGAGTTCCAGAAGAATCGTATTGGACTGCTGTGCTACAAGTCCGCTGCTCTTGGTGCCGGTGCGTGCATGGCTGTAGGTGATATTGATCAAACCCCTGTTGCCGCTCACTGGTACACCAGTGCCGATGCTGTATCCCCAATTTCGGAAAGGTTGATTGCGCAGGGTAAAATAGTTGTTTTCATAAAAGAGCCCGGAGCGGAAGACAATCAGATCGATGTATTTTGTCGGTGCCGGATTGCCCTTGTACTCGTATCCCATCGATAACCTGGATGTATTACGCAAATTCATTCCTTCATCGAGTCGTCCATTCGCCCAGTTCTTCCATTTGAGATCTACGGCAAAAAGTGATCTGCTGGTATGAAGGCCAACACCCCCGCTGAGCTGTTGCGGCAAAATGTAATCGTCTACTTCCTTGGTTACGGTGAACAGGCTGTCCTGCCCAAAGTCTTCATACGCACTCACTGTTCCTCTGGTCTTCAGTTTCAATCTGTGATGATAGGTGAGACCAAAGGTCAGCTTTTTGTCTGTAGCAAGTGGAAAGGAATATTGTGCTCCCCAGTCGATTGCTGGCTTCGATACGGTTGTCCTGTTGGATACACCCACACCTGATGATGAGCCCGAGTTGATGATTTCTTCCTTTTCTACGTTACCAAACACATATGCGGCATTAAAACCCACTGAAAGATGTTTGGTAATGCTGTAGCCGTAGCCAACATAAAACTGCGTAAGCCCTCCGCTGCCACGGAAGACAAGATCCACCGAAGATGATTCGGTAAATTTTCGTTTGGACAGGATGTTATAATTCATCGAACTAAAGG
>JAHEZH010000026.1 GCA_023251155.1 Flammeovirgaceae bacterium
ATACGTAACCCCGAGAGCGGACCATAATAGCTTTTCAACCGTAAATCGGTATTGGCCATTCCCACTCCGCTGGAACTTCCATCCATTACCTTTTGGGCGTTCGATCCAAGTCCATCGTCCTTCACTTCAAAAAAGATAATATTTCCGGATCGCCTTACGGTAAGTAAAATCGTACCTCCATCTTCTTTAGGTGCAATGCCGTACTTTACCGAATTTTCAACCAGGGGTTGCAAAATCATAGGCGGAATAGAGATGCTCATGCACGAAGAATCGATCTGCTTCACAAAACGAAGACGATCACCAAAGCGAACCTGCTGTACCTTTATATAGTTCTCGATGAAGTCAATCTCGTGCACCAGTTTCACCATTTCTCCGCTGTGCGAATCCAATGCATAGCGAAATATATCTGACAATTGAGTAATGAGTTTGCGGGCCTGCTCCTTGCTTGAATTGACCAGTGTACTGATCGAATTTAATGTATTAAACAAGAAGTGGGGATTGATCTGCGACTTCAGCAATGAGATTTGCATCTCTTTATTTTTCAATGCCAACTCGCTCTTTTCTTTTTCCTGCTTTTGCAACCCCTGGAAGTAGGAGATGATATAATAAATGGCTACGGTTATAATGTACTCATCATACATGTACATAGCATCCCAGCTCATCAGTCCAAACATGTATTCTTTCCAGTGATCGAAATAGACGAGGCCTTCCATGTAGTCGTTGAAATAATACGAGAGCGTACCCATCACCAAAAAGAAACTGATGAGCCCCATCACGTGACCGATAATCTGCACCGAGGCACGGAAACGGAAGAGCAAATGCGCCCACAAAAAGATGAGCAGGATTAAAAAACAGAGCGCTTCAAATAGAAAAAAAGCGGTCCATAAAACGTACGACTTGGGGTTCTCAAATTTCCATTCGAAAAAACCGCTCACCGCAAAGTTCAAAAAATACCATACGCATATCAGCAGGTACGCCCGCTTCCAGATCTTCGGTATTTCTTCTATCCACTTCACTTGAGTCAAGAAAAATGAAGGTTAAAATTAACTATTTGGCTCACGTAGCGATGAAGTTGTAAAATTGAAGTTAAACAGCCTGTTTTTTCCGATCAACGGAAAAGTAATGTAAGCCTTTGAATACACTATCTTTGCGCCTGCGTGAAAAATCGGTTAAAATACTTTAAGCGTTCGGTACTGATCGGGTTATTTATAACGATAGCGGGCACAGGCTACGCTCAGAACAGCGTCATATCCGGACTGGTTATCGATAAAGAAACGCGTGAGCCCCTCATTTTTGCTTCGGTAGGTATTAAAGGCCGGCCAATTGGCACCATCACCAACCTGAGCGGGGAATTTGACTTTCACTTCCCCTACGAATACCGCAACGAAGTGTTTGTGATCAGCATGCTGGGATATGCCAGCTATGAAATCCGTGCTTTTGCCCTGTTCAATAATCCCTCGCTGGTAATAGCCCTGCAGCCCACCACACAGGTGCTTAGTGAAGTGGTGATCTCGGATACGCTGACGGGCGGTGAGGTGATGAAAGTGGCCCTGGACCGGATCTCGACCAACTACCCGGTTGCTCCCTTTATGATGGATGGATTTTATCGTGATATAAAAAAGATAGGAGGCACGTATGTTTCCCTTCTGGAATCGGCCATTAAAATTTATGATGAAGACTATTCCGAGCCGCGTAATAAATTCAAGCTGCGCGAGCGTGTATTATTACTGGAGGTGAGACGAAGCTTAGGTTACTCCACTAAATTCACTACGTATTTTGATGAAGGCAATCTGCTGGAAGATCTCCTCCTTCATAACAATGTGCGCTACCGGCAGTTTCCGGAAGAAGAGGTGTTTTTCAGTAGCCTGGTTCGGGATAAAGACTCCTATTACAACGGGCACTCCATCTATGTGATCCGCCATACGCACGATTACCAGCTCATTCTCTACATTGACAAAACCAATTACAGCATCGTGCACCTGGAATATGAAAACAATACCGTACAGCCCATTACCAAAAAGAGAGGGATGGAGAGCCGGTTTGTGGGCATCAAAAAAGTAATTGACTTCAGAGAGTACAATGGCAAAATGTATCTCAACTACATTACGGTAGATTCAAAAATCAATTGGTATGGATTGAAAACCAACGAACTGAAATTTGAAACCGAACTCCAGCAGCAATTACTGATCAACCAGGTAAAGCCCAACACCGAAGAGCGTATTGGCTCTACCGAAAAAATGAAAAGCTACGGCTTACAGTTTCAGGACCTGCCTTACAACAAAAAGTTTTGGGACAACTATAACGTGATCAAGGAAACGCCCCTCGATATAAAAATCAAAGAAGACCTGGAGAAGCAACTCTCTTTGGATAAACAATTTCAGGACAACTAATCTGCATAAAAAAACAAGTCCACCCGAAGCCTATAGTGGGGCCATAAAGCCTGGGTGGACAGCCGTGGTATGGGGGGCCAGGGCGTGTTGTTTATCTTCTATTTTATCTTTCTGTAGGAATCACTTCCTTTTTCTCCGCTTGGCGGCTCGATCCGGTGTTTTCATGCTCTACGGATCGTTGCTTAATACAATAAGCAGTAGTAAAAGGAGGAACAGTAATACACCTAAGTCCTTTTTCATCGCACCGCTGTTTTACATGCGCTAAGATAGCAGGGCCGGTTTCACCATCGATTTCAAATTTCACCACCGCATTCAAATACTTTAGTACGAAGTCGTACAAAATCAAAAAACAGCATTGAGGTGTACGGATTATTGCAAATGCTGCTCTTTTGGCCTAGTATTAACGATTATTACCCCTAATTACCGATGAGTTCCCCTGCCACACCAGAGAACATTCAGTCTGTTTTTCTTGAACAAATTCGCCAGCGGCTCCCTAAAAATCTGTCATTGGCGGATGAACTGGCTGAAATTCTGAATGTAAGCCGTGATAGTGTATATCGAAGAATGCGTGGTGAAACCGTTCTTTCCCTGGAAGAAGTAAAGAAACTTTGCAACCACTATAAAGTGTCGCTCGATTCTTTGCTGTCGCCCACCTCAGAGATTATCTCGTTTCACAGGCGCAGCATTGATGCGGTCGATTTCACATTTGAGAAATGGCTGGGTTCTTTACTCAGCAATCTTGAAATGATCAGCACATTCCCTGAACGCGAAATTGTCTATTGCGCAAAAGATATACCTCCTTTTTTCTATTACAAGTATCCGAACTTGGCTTTATTCAAAATGTTCTTTTGGATGAAATCGTATCACCGCTATTCACAGTTTGCCACCGCTTCTTATCAACCGGAGTTAGTACCGGAGTCGCTGGTGAATACAGGAACAAAACTCTGGAATAAGTATGCGGAACTGCCAAGCGCTGAGATCTGGAGTGATGAAACATTTAATGTCACTATCCGGCAGGTAGAGTTCTATCGTGAAAATGGATTCATCACGTTACCTCAGGCAAAATCATTACTGGATGACTATACGACAATGATCAATGACATCCGTGATGCTGCGGCTCGTGGAGAAAAGAAATCAGGGGGCGGTGCGTTCAAGCTTTATAAAAATGAATTCCTCATTTCGGATACCACCATTCTTTTTAAAATGGGTAGTAAGCGGATATCCTTTATCACCTACAATACGATGAATATTCTCAGCACCTCTCAGGAATCCTTTTGCAGTGAGACGGAAGACTATCTTGTTAACATCATCAATAAATCCGTGCTGATCAGTACCACGGGAGAGCGGGAGCGAAATAAATTTTTCAATCAAACGCAAGAACGCATTCAGCGTGCCAGGGAATTTCTTCGCTAGAAAGAAGTCTTCAATGCTTCCTGTAAAAGTTCTTTTTTATCGACCGGCACAACACCCACATGCTGGCACACCAGCCCTCCTCCCAGATTAGCCAGGAAGGCAATTGTTTTACCCGGAAGTTTCAATGCCGCACACAATGATGCTATCGCCACCACTGTATCACCGGCACCCGATACATCTGCAATTTCTCTTTTGTGTGCCGGTAGTTTTATTTTTTCATCGGCATAATCAATGTACACACCATGCTCCGACAGCGTGGCCATCACTCCTTGGGTGTTCAGTTTTTCTTTTACCCGCTCAACGGCATTCACCACCTGCATCTGGTTGCCTGCCTCCACTTCTACTTTCAATCCTTCTCTGAGTTCTTTCAGATTAGGTTTGAACAGGGAGACATTTTTATAACTGAGGAAGTTTCTTTTTTTAGGATCAACCACCGTTGGTATTCCTTTTTGACTGGCCAGTGAAACGACTTGCTCAATAATGGCAGCATTGATCACGCCTTTGTCATAATCTTCAAAGATGACTACATCACATTGCGAAAGCAGTGCTGTAATTTTTGCCATCAACTTACGCTCCTCTTCACCATCGGCTTCACGGTCCGATTCTTCATCCACACGTACTACGTGTTGCTGACTTGCGATAACGCGTGTCTTCACGGTAGTAGGCCGTGTGCCGGAGTGCACCAACCCTTCGGTAGTGATGGAAAGTGATTGCAGAATATCTATTAGTTTTTTACCCGCATCATCTTCGCCTACCAGCGCACACAATACAGGGCGTGCCCCTAATGCTTGCACATTCAGGGCTACGTTGGCAGCACCTCCGAGCCGATAGTCCCTCTTCTTCACAGAGACTATCGGCACAGGTGCCTCCGGAGAAATGCGATCAACATTACCCCAGATGTAGCTATCCAGCATGACATCGCCAATGATCAGCACTTGAAGTTGATTGAACGATTCAAAAATCTGCTCTGTTGTCATGCCTTCCTACGGTGTTCCTTACTTCAACTTGGCCAAGGCTTCTTTTATTCTCTTCATTGCTTCTTTTAATTCCTGTTCGGAGGCAGCGTAGGAAAGACGTACACAGTTGCCATCACCAAATGCATCGCCCGTCACCAGCGACACATGTGCTACTTCAAGAAGGTAAAGGCAAAGATCGTCACCATTTTTGATCGTTTTCTGCCCGTCTGATTTTCCGTAATACGAGCTGACATCAGGGAAGAAATAAAATGCGCCTTCCGGATAGTTCGCTTTTACTCCGGGGATGTCTTTCAACAACTCATAAACGACATCTCTGCGCTTGCGGTATTCTTCCACCATTTTATTGGTGGGTGTGATATCGCCCGTGATGGCCGCGTAGGCGGCACGTTGAGCGATGGAGCAGTTCGCTGAGGTAATCTGCCCTTGTACTTTATTACAACCATCAGCAATCCACTTCGGTGCTGCGATGTACCCTACTCTCCATCCGGTCATGGCATAGCCTTTGGCAAAACCATTTACAGTGATGGTCCTGTCAAACATACCTGGAAAAGAAGCAATACTTACCTGCTCTCCGGTGAAGTTGATGTGTTCATAAATTTCATCCGCAATGATCAGCAGATTTTCATGCTTCAATACGACCTCGGCAATGGCTTGTAATTCCTTGCGTGAAAAAACAGAACCGGTAGGATTACACGGTGATGAGAAAATCACGGCTTTTGTCTTTAGCGTGATGGCTGCTTCGAGTTGGCTGGCGGTTACCTTAAAATCATTTTCAATTCCTCCTTTGATGATCACAGGGACACCTTCTGCCAGGCGTACCAGTGCATCGTAACTTACCCAGTAGGGAGAGAACACCACTACTTCATCTCCTTTATTGATCAACGCCAGCATGGTGTTGGCAATGGATTGCTTTGCTCCATTGGATACAACAATGTTTTCCGCTTTATAAGGAACATTGTTTTCTTTATTGTACTTGGCCGCCAGTGCTTCGCGCAAATCCTGGTAGCCACCCACGGGAGGATAGGTGAAATACTTTCCATCATCAATTGCCTTCTTGGCAGCCTCGCAGATGTGCTGAGGGGTTTTAAAATCAGGTTCGCCCAGGCTTAAGCTGATAACGTCAATTCCTTTGAGTTTAAACTCGCGGGCTTTGGCGGCCATTGCCAGTGTGGCCGATTCTTCGATGGCATTGATTCGGTTGGAAAGTGTATTCATAGGTGCGTTTTACAAAAACGCCCAAAGAAAGAGATTAAAAAGAGTTAAGGCAAGAGGAGATTAAATTCCTTAACCAAATAAAGTACGCGCAGTAATGCTTCTGCCCAGTGTGATTTCATCGGTGTATTCCAAATCGCCACCTACTGGTATTCCACGGGCGATGGAGGTCACTTTCACGCCGGTCTCTTTAAGTTTTTTGTGCAGATAGAAAGCCGTGGTGTCACCTTCCATGGTGGAGCTGAGCGCAAGTATGATTTCCTTCACTTCCCCGGCTGATCGGGCTATGCGCTGCAAAAGTGATTCGATCTTTAACTCAGCGGGGCCGATCCCATTCATGGGAGAAATGATTCCGCCTAACACATGGTAGACACCCGGATACTGCGATGTATTCTCAATGGCCATTACATCTTTGCTTTCCTCCACTACACAAATCAGGCTTTTATCGCGCCTGTGGCTGCGGCAGATGAAGCATTCATCATCGTCTGATATGTTGTGGCAGGTCTTACAGAACCTGATGTTCAGTCGCATCTTACTGAGTGCTTCGGAAAGCGCCAGTGTTTTATTTTCATTTTCTTTCACCAGGTGCAGCACCAGGCGTAAAGCAGTCTTCTTGCCAATGCCCGGGAGCCTGGCTACTTCATTCACTGCATCTTCAATGAGTTTGGAGGGATAATCCAAGAAAAATAAAGTTTAGGATCAAACAATCTTCGCATCAATACCTGCTTCGCAGATGCCTTCTTTCATGGGGCGAAGTTCGTCAAATGATCCCATCTTCACGGTACACTTGCCTTTAAAATGAATCAGCAACGTACACTGCTCTGCCTGCTCGGGCGAGTGCTTGCACACTTTGATCAGCGTGGCCGTAACGTGTTCGAATGTATTTACATCATCATTAAAGACAACAAGATCGCGTACGTCTGCAGTATCCACCACCTCAAGCGTCTCCACCAAAATCTGTTCCTGCGCGGATGTCTTCATAGTCAACATCAAAAATAAAAAAAAATACGTTTTCCTGCTACACCAATTTACCGCCCCTCACGATTGTAGGTGAAAACACGGAACTTGATTAACATTGCAGCATGACACCCGGATTAGTTGTTACCATTCTCATTGTTTACTTCGCTGTGCTCATCCTCATCTCTGTGATTACCTCCAGAGGTGCCGACACCAATACCTTCTTCACGGCCAACCGTCAATCGCCCTGGTACCTCGTTGCCTTTGGTATGATCGGCTCTTCCCTTTCGGGGATTACGTTTATTTCTGTTCCCGGAAGCGTTGGCAAAGTGGGGCTATCTTATTTTCAGGTAGTGCTTGGCTACCTGGTAGGCTATTGGGTAATCATTGCCCTACTGATGCCTTTGTATTACAAAATGAACCTGGTGTCCATCTATTCTTACCTGGAGCAACGGTTCAATAAAGTATCGTATAAAACGGGGGCCTTCTTTTTTCTGGTATCGCGTTCATTGGGTTCTGCCTTGCGCCTTTATCTTGCCGCTACTGTACTTCAGCTTTTCTTGTTTGATGCGTGGGGCGTGCCTTTTATTGTCACTGTGGCCACCACCATTATCCTGATCTGGATTTACACCTTCCGGGGTGGAGTGAAGACCATCGTTTACACCGATTCGTTTCAAACCATTTTTCTGGTGTCGGCTGTTTGTATTACCGTATGGCAGATCACCAGCCGCCTTGATCTTTCGTTTGCCGGAATGATCGAAGCCGTAAATGCGAGTAGTTATTCACGCATCTTCCATTTCGATAATCCGAACTCTTCCTTGTTTTTTCCCAAGCAGTTTTTCGGGGGCATGTTCATCACCATTACCATGACCGGGTTGGATCAGGAGATCATGCAAAAAAACCTCACTTGCAAAACACTGGATGATGCCAAGAAGAACATGCTCTGGTTCAGCTTCATTATGGCTGCTGTTACTTTCCTGTTTCTTTTATTGGGGGCATTGCTCTATTTATACAGTTCTGCCAATGGACTGGCGCTTCCGGCCGCATCCGATGAACTCTTCCCCCGCCTTGCGCTGAATGATCTCGGCTTATTGGTCGGTGTGTTTTTTCTGTTGGGTATTATCGCTTCCTCTTACGCCAGTGCCGACTCAGCCCTGGCAGGATTAACCACTTCGTTCTGTATCGACTTCTTAAACTTTAAAGACAAATCAGAACAGACGAGAAGCAAACAGAAGTTCATTGTGCATGTGGGCTTCTCCTTGTTATTTCTCATTATCATTCTGGTATTTAAAGAAATCAATGAGCGTTCGTTGATTGATGCCGTACTGACCGTGGCATCGTACACCTATGGCCCGTTGCTGGGTCTTTTTGCCTTTGGATTGTTTACCAAACGCCAGGTAACAGACAAGCTTGTTCCTTTGGTATGCGCCCTCAGCATTGTGCTGTGTTTGTTGATCAGTCCTCCTTCACTAAAAGTAATGTGCGAAAGCCTGCCTTCCGTTTTTTGTGATTATGCACACTGGAGACTGGAGGTGCTCAATGGCTATGAGATCGGGCTGGAGTTACTGATTATCAACGGACTGATCACTTTTCTCGGACTGTTCCTCATCTCCAAAAAGTCAAACTGATTCGTTCTTCTGATCGAAGGGGATATAAAACACAAAAGAGTTGTCTTTCGACAACTCTTTCTCCAACAACACCATTCTCCCCATTAACCCTACTTTAAAGCCACTTATAGATCGGGTTATATTTTTAATGCATTACGTTCGCTGTTCGTCTTCTTTTCTCTTCGAATCTACTTTCCGATCGTTGAGATGCAATGTGTCATACGAACACTATGCCATCCGTAGGGCATGCGAAATTGATTGAATTTCAAGGATTGACTTTACCTGTTCTTCCTGATTTGGGAATGTACCTCCCAGTAATTGGAGATTATAACTCCGTGTTGGGATCCCAGAAGTGCTGATCAAAATGCTGAATCTTGTCTTTCACTACGTTGATTCCGTCTTTTTTCAGCCGCGCTTCCATTGCTGAGGGCGGATTGAAATGATGTTTACCTGTAAGCAACCCTTGCCTGTTGACCACCCGGTGTGCAGGAACTTTACCCCGCGTACCGGCTGGAACCGCATTCATTGCCCATCCTACCATGCGGGCACTCATGCCGGTGCCGAGATAACGGGCGATAGCACCATAGCTGGTGACGCGTCCTTTGGGGATAAGTTTGACTACTTCGTAAACGTTTTCGAAGAACGTGTATTCTTTTTTTATCTTCTCTTTCGGCATTTGAGCAGCTTTTAATCTTATACGAGGCCCTTATTATTCACAGAAATTATGCTGTACGGTGTCGGCAAGACCGTATATGAGCTTAAATTTGCATTCTTGTTTTAACAAAACTGAATGAGATTTACTTTTTCGCTCTTGCTCTTATTGTTGGCGGGCTCTTCCTACGCTCAGCAATTCCTATTTCCCGATTCGCTGGGAATGAAAAGTATTCCTGAAGGTAAGGAACTCGCATTCAAAGTTACCCTTAACGATCCTAACATACATCCCCGGTATTCGCTGGAAGGAGCCGCAGGGTTAGGGATACAGTTTGACACGCTGGGCAATTTCAAATGGAAACCCTCTTATGACCTGGTGGATCGTCTTCAGAAACAAAAAGAAGTAAGTGTCATCTTTCAGGCCGACTGGAAAGACGGTAAGAAAGTAAGAAAACCAATCACGTTTCTTGTTGATCATGTGAACCGCCCTCCTGAAGTAGAAGACCTGCCGGTGTTCTATGTACGTCTGAACACGCAGAATAAATATCAGATACCCGCGGAGTACGTGAAAGACCTGGATGGCGATCCGATTGTTTTCCGCTCGCTTCAATCGCAACTGCCCGAAGGAGGAAGTATGTCTTCTGCGGGGTTGCTTACCTGGACTCCATCACGAAGTCAGTTCAATAGCCTGAAAGGCAATCCGCTTTATGTGGAGTTTATCGTGCAGGACCAGCCGGATAAAGCAGAAACCATTGGCCGGATACGCATCGCACAGACACAGCTGGATCTTCCTCCTGAAATAAACATTGTGCCTAACGATACCTTAATCACTATTAAAGAAGATGAGTTGGTCAGCCTCAAGCTCTACATATCCGATCCGAATGGGGATGACAACTTATCCAGCGTAAGCTTTATCAGCTCGGATACCCGTGTGCCCAAAACAGCGCTCAAAGAAAATGCACTTACCCAATACGAGTTCATCTGGACACCGGGGTATTATTTTGTTGAAGAGGTACAGAAGTCGAAGAAAATCGAACTGGTGTTTTTTGCTCTGGACAAATCGAGCAATAAGGTACAAAAGAAAGTGGCTATTCTGGTGAATGATACGGAAAACCTGGATGAGAAAGACAAATTTATCTACAGCAAATACCTGCAAACGCTCAGCTATGCCAAAACACTGATTGATGAACTGGATAAAAATCTGGATAAGCTGAATAAAGACTATAAGCAGGCCAATAAAGGCAAAAAGCAAAGGTCACTTTTAAGTGCATCGTTGGGAGCGGTGACGGGTGTGAGCCCATTACTTACCGAACCCGGTAGTAATGCCGCCAAAGCCATCCCTGCTGTGGGGGGAACGACAACACTCACGCTGGGCACACTGGAAGCGACCGAAGTACTTGGAAAATCGAAGAGCGCCATCCAGGATAAAATCAAGATCAACATCGAAATCAGAAATCAGCTGCAAGTGGAGGGAGATAATTTCGCCCGCAAGTATGCGCTGAAATCACAAAGAAGATCAGCGGGCTTTGATATTGACCGTGACAAGATGCAGCCGATATTAAATAACCAGAAACTGGTCTTACTGGAACTGGACGCGAGCAGACCTTCCGTACGAAACTACACCGTCAAAGACCTGAAGAAGACGTTCCCTGATTTTGCCGGCAACGATTAATCCTTTTTTACCTGCTATCTGAATTCCGTTTTTCAATCAGGCACCGGCTTGCCGGGCAAATACGAAATGCTTGCGGGTGAGAAAATTCCAGGCAACAACAATGACGATGGAAATCAGCTTGGTGATCTTATAATCCAGGTGCAGATAATCAACTCCTATCCACATCAACGCCTGGCTTAGTAATAAACTGATGGACAGGAATAATGAGAACCAAACTAACTCTACCCGTTTTTTTCTGCCGGATTTCTCGAATACCCACAGGCGGCTCAATATGTAATTGACAATATTAGTGATCACAAACGCGATGAGGTTGCTTTCTAAAACAGGAAGCCCAAGGCGCTCTACCAGCAAAATGAGCATCCCCATTTCAATGGCCATCGAAATGACCCCGACGATGATATACCTGATAAAATTATGAGAGAGCAGCGTTCTGATCATCCGTTAGTGTACCGAAAGTTTGCGGCAAAAAAACAGGTTTCTTTTGCGGGGTGCAAATGGCCTAGGGCTAAACTTTTCTGATTCCGATTGAAAACGGTCCTTGTTGGTGTAAACGCTGGCCTACTTTCCTAAAAAAGTGCATTTACAGCGGTGCTACTTTTTGCAGGAATGATTTAATCGATTATTTTTGCAGTCCTTAAAAAGGAAAAAGACCGCATTCTCCCGTTCTGATTCAACATCAGGACTTAGAAATAACACAGAGGAATGGTAGAGCGGTTTATTGCACCGGTCTTGAAAACCGGAGACCCTTCACGGGGTCCGGGGGTTCGAATCCCTCTTCCTCTGCGAAAATCCATTTAAAAAGGGTGAAAACCTGCAAATTCTTTGAGTTTGCAGGTTTTTTGCTTTTAGGACCCCAAAAAACATTCATCAATTATCCAACTATCGGTGAGTGTTCTGGTGAGTAGTCTGAAAATTGCGTTCGTGCCCCTATTACAGTCACGTTATGAGCCACACGGACTTAAAAGCTTTGGTTGTGCTGGGCTTGTGTGGCTTTTAAGTTGGCGTGGCGTGAGGGCGTTCATTATTTCTCCATTGTCAAACTCCGGCATAAACACAATGTTGTAGTCAGTTGGGCTTGCTCTCGTTTCTCAAATATTTCATAGTCAATTTGTCACATCGCACTCTTTTCTATGGTCAACTAATCCACGAATACATCGTCTGCTGATGTGTAAACTGTCATAGTGTTGTAAGTTGCTCCAAAGTGTTTACTTGTCTATTTCAAACTACTGTCTATCATCTACCTGAACTTATCGGGATACTTACTGTCCGATAAAAACTTTTCAAAGTCTTTAATGTTCAGATAATTAGTCATTGCCAGCTTTTTGTCTGTAAAATTTTCAAAATATGATTGTGTTATTTTATATCCAATCCAATATCCTAAATCCTGAGGTCGACCTTCCGGCTTGCTATAAAGCCATCCGCTGTAATCATCGCTCAGCATTCGAGACTTAAATTCAGTCCATAACTCCCTCTCTCTTGGATTGGCGTAAGTATGAACATGTCCGTTTATATGATTTCCCGAAATCAACTCTGCAATGTAATCTGCACCTCCCTCTTTTATACATGCCGCCAGGAGTGAACCTCCATCATAATTTTGAAATTCATGAATCAGTTCATGTGCTACAATGTGAGGAATTTGATTTACTGGTTTAAGTACAGATCTTAACCAATCATTTAATTCATCTTGAGGAGTAGAATCAGTTAATCCGTACATCTCAGCTCCGATTATCAAACCATTCTTTGACCCAGTCCCTCCTGAACTCATGCGACCTATAACAAAGGTTACTTTTGGGAATCGCATCTCAGGATATAATTTATAAAGATTATTAAACGCTTCAACAAACCTGGGTTTAAATGAATTTATTTGCATCGTACTTTGTCTGATAGATGCATAGTACTTTGGTCTCTTACGAATTGTCTTGGATAATTGATCGGCACTTCCTATACTGTATTCGATGAAGTCTTTTAAGGCAGGTGAGCCTTTATCAAAATAGTTTTTTTGGAAAACTTGGGATTCAAAGTTTGGCGAAGATTGATCAAAAGCTTTCCAGAAATTATCAATGTCAGAAGTGATTATCTCTACCTCGTGGATATTCTTGTTGGTTGAAGATTGGATGGCATTTGTTTGCCCTTTGCTATTAATAAACAGCCCACAAATAAGTGTGAGTGTTGTTAATTTTATTTTCATGAAGGTTTAATTTTAGTCGTACAAACGACCAATTTAAGTTTTTGGTTTTGTCGACATCAATCCATTTTTTCAAATCATAATAGTCGTGCAGCGAAAGTTGTGATTTACTTTCTCTTCAACCTCCAATGCTGGTTTTGAAAAATAGGAACTTGTAACCAAAACACCTGCCGTTGCTTTGTCAGCCATTACAGTTCCATAGAGTTCCCTTACTAATCTAAAACCCAATCATCGAATTTTCTTCAAAAACGCGCTCAGCTTAAAAACACATTTTTCATACATTTTTCTAGTTCGAGTTGCTATGCTCAATGGCCTGAAAAAACAATGAAGGAAAACAGAGTACTCCAATCAATCGTGATCAACTTGTCACACTCGTGGATCTTGAGCCGTTCAAGAAGACGCTCGTTGACGAACTGAAATCCTTAATTCAGCTCTACATTTCATTATGATCCTTCTTATCATCCGCAAGACGGAAGCCGCATAGCTTTACTTTGATTTTTCCAAATTGAACACACGGGTACAATTCGGTGCACCAGCAAATTTTCTTGAGCCTGTGTTCTAGTAGTTAAGGAGTTGAAAATGGTTCGAGAGTTACGTTTCTCTTTTATCAATCTACGCGAAACACTGCCATTAAATCGTTTACAGAAAATTAATACGGGTAAAGTATTGAAAATTGATTTCTAGTTTTTTACATTCATATACGATTTGAGAGAGCCCATCTACTCATCATACTTGCTTGAAAAAGCGAGGTGGTGATTGGATGGGCTTTTTAGTTTTTTATTAACGGCCCCTAATACCCCCTATTTATGAAAGTAGTCTTTAGTTTTTCACTTCTTCTTCTTTCGGTAATTGCTTCCGGTCAAAACCGAGTCGTAGATCCCAATGATCCAGTTGGTGACGTGGATATTATTTATACTTCTGATGATGTCGCACGGGTTATGGTGGTATTAAACACAGTTGAGGCTGGCAGTATTCCAAATTCGATTAGCATAAATGAGCTATCCGTAAATGTTCAAGGACAAATCTCTTGGAGTACAAGTCCACAGGATCAAAAAAAGTTACTTCTCCAAAAAAGAAATCTTGATTTTGCAGGAAGTGATAGACCTTTTGTAATGTTTGCAGATTTGTATGATGGATCAAATAATCTACTTAAGAAAACCTCGTCATCAAATGACTGGAATAAACTAAGTATTCGGATTCACTATTCTATGCCGGGTAAGAGTGGCAAAACTCCGGTTTTGAATCTCGCCCCGCCAATTGTAAGAACAGCCGTTGAAAGAAAAATCGTAACTATAGATCAAACCGGCTATCGTAAGGATATGAAACACGTAACAATCACATTGCGAACTAATCAAAAAGGAACACCATTCGAGGTGACTCAAGTTAAGATTACAAAAAAAAGTGGCTCAACAGAAACAAGTACCGATCTCAGTGCCAACGACCTTGGAGACGGTAGATTCTGCTTTAATGGAGAGCTGGTCTTAAATGTAATTACGGCGTTTGATATTGATATTATTAATGCGAAATATGTTGTCTCATGCTCTGTAATTGGAGTTGAGGCCGGTAAGCCGACATACCAAACCACGCCGACAGAGGTAACTTTCGTTCCAAACCACAATCTTAGAATTAAGAACCTTGAACAATCTCAGAGCATTATCATTCCTCCCGGAGCGGACGATACCTCTTGGGAAGTTGAAACCGATGGAAATGGGCAACTTGGAGTTAAGTTTTTAAATTCCGAGTATGCTAAAAGGTTTAATAGTGTAAAACCAGAGCTTGTTTCTGAAGGGAAATGGAAAATCAAACTTGACGGACTTTCATCAATTCCTAGTGAAACAGCATCAACTCTTTACTACTTAAATGGAAGTAAGGAGATTAGCCCACCATTAATAATATCAAAGAAATTACCGCGAGTCTCCGACTTTAAATTTAATGGTGTTAAGGGTGACTCTTTAATAATCTTATCTTTTAGACTTCCCGGAATAGACAAAGAAACGGATCCCACAATATCAATTTCCGGAGACAAGGGAGAGATTAAATTAGGAGGAAAAGTCGTAGTTAAAAGGCGTGTCGTTTTACAGGAAAAGGATAAGGATATGTTCGATGTAACACTGGACAGAAATCTGACAGGTCTCATTTCCAGTGAGGCAATTACAAAAGACTTAACTTTCACAATTAGTTACGGAGCAAATCGCTTGTACGATTTTACAGCGACTGTCTTTAATCAAAAGCTATTTGATTCAAAGAAAGAAGACCTGCAAAAAGAAGCAAATAAGAAACCTAAAGACCGTGACAAAACAAAAATTGCCAGCCTTGTTAAAGACTTGGCCGAAATGGGGAAAGCCATTGGTAATTCTATTGATGACAAGGAAGTCGCTGACTCAATTGATGGTTTGCAGAAAGCTAAAGGTGTGGAAGTGAAGAAGGTTTTCAGTGACATTGGAAAATGGGCACTTATCGTTGGAAAAGTTGTCTTACCTCTTTTATTATGATCCATCTACTCATCATACTTGCTTGTAGAAGCGAGGTGGTGATTGGATGGGCTTTTTTAATAAGAGCGTTTTCCTCGCCTTAAGAAAAAGTTGTTACTATGTGTGAAATCGCATCTCGACCTTTGCCCTTAGCTTCAATTTTAAATGACCCTTGAACGAGTATTCGTGGAAACGGTAAGCGATCGGATCGGGGCCACGCAAGATATGCCAGTCCTACATTTTCACTACTGAAGTGTAAAACACCCTGTGCCATGACTATTGTAAAGCTCAATTCTTTTCGAAACACATATGGACCTACAGAAGATTCACATAAACGTTTCGTTGAGAACGCCGTCCGTTTAATTGAAGATACTGTGAATCAAGCATCATTTATTAATGCTGTCAAAGAATATCCATTTACGGTACGTCGATTTCATACGGACGATGACGGCATTTTCATTAGTCCTACAAATGACATGATCATCGACAAAATCATTTCAGGAAAAGAGAGACAGACCGATCCGGACGATTCAATTGATCTCGAAATAGAGCTCATGGGTTTAGGAGATGATGAAACGGGCCGAGTGTCTCCGCCAAGTCCAGCGATTGCATTAAACACTAAACACTTTGTAGGTTGGTATGGTAATGGGGACCTAGCAATTTTAGCTTCAACTATAATGCACGAATGGATGCACGTTTGTGGCTTTAGACATGCTAGTGGCGACATTGATAATGATGATGTACCCTATGGGATTGGGAAATTAGTATTCGAATTCGCTGGGGGGTCCTCAATAATGTCTCCGTTAGGTTTTGCAAAAAGAATATTCAACTCAAAGATTCGACGGCAGCGAAGGATGTATAAAGATGCTGTTAGAGGTCTACGTACTGACGTTTACGAAGGACTGCCCAGTAGCCATTTACCGATGTCCGATAATGATTCACTTCAATAAACCCCTCACTAATATGAAAACGTTCTTTTTAATGGCGTTTGTTTCTGTGCTTTTTTTAAAATCAAATGCTCAAAGTTTTTTTAGACCCAAGGAACCAACGCAACTCGTTATAGATCTTGCAGTAGCTACAGGAGTAAAACGCGAGATTGTCTTAAAGACGGGAGAATATGTTGTTGTTTTGGAAAATGCGATACCGGGAAAGAAGTACTCGGTCTCCGTTGTAAAGGAGAACAACCAGCCAGATCCATTATCCCTACCTCAAGGCACATTTAAGGAACCCGGTGAATCGCAAGGAATATCACCGTGCAAGAGGATAAATGAACTAATGACGTCGGTGAACGAAGCGCCAAATGAACAAGATTTGAAATCTAAAGCAACCGAACTCGCAGGCGAAATACGAAAGGCTGAAAGTAAGAAGCCTCCCTACGACAAATCTGCATGTGAATCAGAGGCCCTTAAAAGCGCTAAAGAACAGCTAGCAGGACTTCGACGAACATCTGAATCTTCGTTTGAACTACGTGATGACCAAAAAGTCACTGTTACAGTGTCGACTGTCGATGCGCAACCAGCGTCTCAGTGGACATTGGTGTATATCACGGAGCGAAAGCGTGAGGCTGTTATTACTTTTGGATGGCTTGCATACAGCGCAAAATGGCCTTATGAAGAAAAAACGTATTTTCTTGCAGCAGTACCGCCGGTGGCACCGACAGATCCCAATGCACCGCCTACTCCTCAGTTATACAGGGTAACGAAATCACATTCTGGCAAAGTATTTTACCCCGCCGCGTCAATTATGTTTTCCTATCGGCCGACCAAATACAAAGGCGCATCTATTCGTCCGGTTTTTGGGATAGGGACCAACGCATCGGATATAAACTTCTTATGCGGTGGCCAGCTGTTGGTTGCTCACAATTATGCATTGAATGCAGGCTTTATCTTCACGAATCAAAAAGTTCTCAATGGCAAATATAAAGAGGGTGACGACTTAACAGAAACGCTTTCTGATGAACAGCTTCATGATAATCGCTTTGTCCCTGTTTTCTTCATGGGCATCAGTCTACGGTTCAATGAGAATCCACGTTCGTCAAGAAGTCAAGATTAAGTAGAAATTACCGCAATCTGAGTCGAGCATTTACTTGACTACACGCGTGCCTAAAGGACTTAAACAATTTTTAGAATAGTATTTGGTCTACATATTCAGACAGAACTCAGGGACGACTGTGCTTCTGCCTTTTTTACTTTTGGCTGGTAATTATTTGATGAATATATGGGGCCTCTATAATAGTGACTGGTTTATCCGGTTTTAAGTTCTATAGTCTACAAAACGGAAAGGTTGGCGTGAATCAAAAACACAAGATGGTTCACCTTTTAGAAATCAGACAAAAATTGATAGTATGGCAAATCTTTATCACTCAAATAAAAAATTAAAATGGTCTGACCTCTCAGGTGATGGTTTTCATGACAATGGAAAACAAGCGTTTTATAATAGTTCAGGAAACGCATTTCATTGTATGGTAGAAAAATTAGTAAGGAAAAGAAATAGCATGGCGTAAGACGTTGGTCTTGAATAGCGATTCTTAATGTGTTCCCTTTCATGGTGTCAATTCGGTGCACCACCTAATTTAACCGCTACAAAACAGTGTAAATCAGCCCAATAACAATGGGTTCGAATCCCTCCTCCTCTCTTCCACTTCCCCACGGCTGGCCTCCCTCCTATTTGAACCTCTCAATCAACTCGCGGCGAAAAGTATTACCCACCGGGAGTACCGCACCGTTTATAAGGTACAGCTCTCCACCAACAATCTTCGTGATATGCTTCAAAGCGACTATGTAAGACTTATGTATGCGGATAAATCTTTCCTTATCGAGCTTCTGTTCCAGTTCAGCCGTTGTCGTAAGACTCAAGTGTACCGTATCGGGAGTAAACACTTTCACATAGTTTCCCCAGCTTTGCGTATACAGTATGTCATCAAAAGAAATCCTAACCCTATTTCCGTCCACCTTCAAAACGATATGTTCTGGTTGTTTTGAAGCATCGCCGTCGCTCATCGACTTGCTAACAGGGCGACGCGACAACACGTTGTCGACAGCAGCAACAAAACGAGGGAACTCAATTGGTTTTACCAGGTAGTCGACCACCTGGTATTTATAACTCTGAAGCGCGAATTCCGCGTAGGCAGTTGTTAGTACAACCAGCGGGGGATTGGTCATTGCCTCCAGCATCTCCATCCCCGATAAGCCCGGCATATTGATATCGAGGAACACAAGATCAACCGCGTTCTTGTAGATAAAATCCATGGCATCAAGCGCATTGAAAAACTGGCCCTCCAGTTTTAACGTTTTAAGCTTTTGGATATAATGTGTGATCACAAGATGGGCTCCCTCTTCGTCATCAACAATGATACAACGCAGTGATTCTTTCATATCTATACTACCAGCTCCAGACGCAGTTCTGTTTTATATTCACTACCGTTAATTGCGCTACTAAAAAAATGACGTCCCGGGTAAAGAAGTTCGAGGCGCTGCCGAACGTTTTTCAATCCCATGCCGATCGATTCACTTCTAAGCGATTCATCCGGTAATGAGTTTCGTATAAGCAGTTGCAGGGTCGATCCGGTCAATTGCATATCTATAAAAACGAACCATGTATCTTTAACGGTAATACTATGCTTGAAGGCGTTCTCAACCAGTGTAATCAGGATCAATGGCGCAATCGAGTAGTTAACCGGAATACTTGACGACTGCGGGAACTTAACGGTGATGTGGCATCGCTTACCAATCCGTTCCTTTTCCAACACAATATAGTTATCAATAAAATTGATTTCCTCAGCGATCGCCACCCTTTGTTTACTTCCATTCTCGAGTTGGTAACGCATCAATTTGGATAACTTCAGGAGAAGATCGGGTGTCCGTTCCGGCGTATTAAGACTGACGCCATAAATGTTATTCAGCATGTTGAAGAAAAAGTGTGGATTGAGCTGCGCATGCAACAAGTTGATTTGCATTTCGCTCAACAAAATTTGGTCTTCACTTCTTCTTTGTAGCTCGTTCTGATACTGCCGCACGAGATATAAGCCCATGATCATAATGATACTGGTAGCAGTAACGATCATTAAATACAAAATATGCTTCAATACCCCTGGTTCTTTTTCATAAAAGTCAGGTTCGATCCAATACCGGTCTGCTGTGTATAGGACTATGCCACCCACAATAAGCGAAACCAGGCTTATTGATGAATACAACAGATACCTGCGACGCATCAGTAATGGAAAGACGAAGATTCGATGAAGATGTGCTTGCGTATAAATGATCAGGAAGAAAACAACGCCCTTCACCAGGCCGAGAAAGGTATCTATTTGAATCCATTGCTGGACCATCATGGCCAGAAAGATGGCCACCACGAAAATGGCCTCCGGAATGATCGGGCTGCGATACCATTTAACATTTTTAGCCCTATGTTGACCGGCAATTTTCATTCCGTATTCTGGTGCTGAAATCTGATGCAAGTTCGTCAAATCTTACGTAGCAATTGCAATGAAGATGACGAACGCTGTTCATCATGGCGAATTCCTGTCTTATCAATCATTTTTTACAGCGAGATCGATAAAACGGTCCTTTGGGTTGGTAATCTCAATCGCATGGTCCAAAGAAAAATAATCGTTCTTACGCTTTCAATAATTTCGATACTATCGGTCATACGTTCACACGGCCAAGCCCCTGATGCAAATAAAATAACGGTGAGCGGTACGGTATTGGACTCCGCAACCCATCAACCGCTTGAATTCGTTGCGGTTGCTGTCTTGGATACCCAGGAAAAGAATGCAATAGGCACAACAACTTCGGCAGATGGTACCTTTACGTTTGGAGCTACGGTCTTACCCGATTATCTACTTCGCATTACGTACATGGGTTACCAGGTCTACAAAAGAAAGATCGTTGTTACTCAGACCACAACAAACCTTGATCTCGGAATAATCTTATTGCAGGCAGAATCCATGATGCTTAATGAAGTAGTTATTTCTTCAACAAAATCACAAATCCGAAATGAAGGAGAAAAGATCATTTACAACGCTGCTTCCGATATAAGTAACACCTCTGGCTCGGCCGCAGATGTGCTCTCGAAGGCACCCCTGGTTACGGTAGATAGTGAAGGCAACGTGAAGGTGCGTGGCAATTCCAATATCCGTGTTCTCTTAAACGGGCTACCCTCCGGATTTATGGCGCAGAATCTCAAGGAAGCGCTGAAGATGATTCCGGCAAACTCGATCGAATCCATTGAAGTGATCACCTCACCTTCCGCCAAGTATGAAGCCGAAGGTGCCGCGGGCATCATCAACATTATCACAAAGCGAACGGCAAATACCAGCGGCAATTTCAATATCAGTCACGGCAACCTTGATCAATCTGCTACTATGAACCTTAACATCGTCCGCAAAAAATTCACCTACAGTATCACCGCAGATGTGAGCAAGACGAAACGTAAATCGGTGAGTGAACTGCGTCGCCAATCATTTCATGACGGAACAACTTCATCCACGCTGTATCAACGCAATCAATCTCTTGAAAGAAGTGCCGGCGGCTGGGGCGGCTTTAACATGGAATATCACCCCGACACGCTACAGACTTTTTCCGCGGGCATATCCTATTGGACAGACTCATGGCCCGTTGAAAGCTCACTGTATAATATTTATGGGAGTTCACTGGGCAGTCGCGAATACAACCAGGTAAGCATTCAGTCCGGTAAATTTAGGTACGCAGACCTGTCATTCAACTACATCAGGAAATTCCAACGCAAAGGACAAGAGCTGAAATTTGCTAACCTCGTGGGACACTCCAATGGCCGTATGGAATATGTCACGAATCAAGACAGTCTCAACGGAATCAAATATTTCAGCGAACGAAGTCCCAATAAAAGTGATGACTGGGATTACAATTCTCAACTCGATTACACGCATCCGTTGAACAAAAGCGGAACCAGCTTTATCGAAACCGGAGGTCGCTGGAGTCGCACTACCTCCGTCAGTAAATACGCTGTTTACAACAACAGCACGAGCACTGGCAGTGAAGATCTTCATATCATTCTATCACGCTCGGATACCATGCGCTACTATCAAAATATTATGGCAGCCTATGTTAGCGTTACTATTGGTCTGAAGAATGATTGGGTCATTCGACCGGGAGCTCGTTATGAACGCACTGGCCTGGGAGGCTCTTTCAAAGGCAGTACACCTTCATTCAACGCGACGTTCGGCAACTTCGTACCTAATTTTCTTGTGACGCGGCAATTCAACAGCCATCATGACGGGAAGTTAAGTTACACGGAAAGAATTCGCAGACCGTGGATATGGGATATGAATCCGTATGTAAATGCAAGTGACCCATTGAATCTCACCTTTGGCAATCCGCTATTGCGGCCCGAGGTAACGCGAACTCTTGAAATCGGGCACGGGTACATGTCCGACAGTGGATTCTCTTTGAATAGCACTGTATACGGAGCCTTGAACAGAAATGCCATTGAGCAACTCACTACAGTTGACAGCGTTGGTGTCTCCCGAAGCACGTGGCGCAATGTCGCTACCAATGAGCGCCTCGGTGCAAGTATTAACGGCTCGGTCCCCGTAAACAACAAGTGGGTGTTAAATGCTTCAGTTGAATTCTATCACGTATGGTTCAAGAGCCAGGCTCTGAGTGTATCTAACCAGGGAAACTATGTCTCGACAACGATCAGTAGCACCTATACGCTACCGAAAGGATTTGCGGTGCAGGTAGCAGGCAATTTTGACAACGGGAATGTGACTTTACAAGGAAGACAAGGTGCAAATTATAACTATCGGTTTACTGCAAAGAAGGAGATCTTCAAAAATAAAGGAACCATCTCCATTGCCTTAAATAATATTTTCAAAGACGGACTTAGTCAACGAAGTTACGCCACTTCACCAGGCTTTGACAGCGATACCAAACACTTTTATTATAATCGTTCATTTGCTATTTCATTGAGCTGGCGCCTCGGTAGGATCCAAATCCATCAACGGAACGATGGAGATGACGAGAACGAAGAGAGAACCAGTGGAGGCAAACGCCACGGAGGTTAATATAAAGCGCACTGACCCAACGTGACAAATATCGTTCATCAGCTATTTGTCATAGTTAGTCAGCTTATTTTTATCGCTGTCAGCGTGATAGTTTTATTTGTGTATCAGAAAATGAAACAATGAACAAAAAATGACACGCGTTCAAACACTACTCGGAAGTTCTCAACTGACTGACTATGGTCTGCTTTTCATTCGAATCGGAATAGGTGTAATGTTCCTATGGCACGGCTATCCTAAAATTGCTGGTGGACCCGATGGATGGAAAGAACTCGGTGAGTCCATGAAATATTTAGGGATTAATTTCTTTCCATTGTTATGGGGGTTTCTTGGGGCTATGAGTGAATTTCTCGGTGCGTTGTTACTAATTGCCGGATTTAGATTTAGGCTCGCTTGTTTTATGCTGGCAGCGACAATGTTTGTTGCGGCTGTATCTCACCTCGGTGCTGGCGACGGAATGTTCGGGCATCCAATGCTATTGAAGATGCGATTGTTTTCGCAGGACTTATGCTTATTGGTCCGGGTAAAATCAGTGTGGACAGACGACTTGTGGGTTGAAGTCGTTTACCGATGTGTTAAAGAAACTTCGGTTACACTCTGTGAATTAATCTGTTTGAATAGCTCGTATAATGTCAAGCTTGATCAACTCCCAGTATTTTCCTTTTAAACAGATTGGATCGAAGTCTTCGTCTGCTTTTGAAAAGTCAGTAAAATTCTGTCGGATCAAGGCTTCTTCATGAGTATAGGGATATCGCTGTGAATGAAGAGCGATCATCCGGGACGGCGAGTGCGAGAGTAGTAGTTCATGAATATCCCAAAAGTCTTTTTTCCGAGCCTTGCGCTGCACGATATCAATTTTCATAGCAATGATTTCCTCAATTGTGGCAAGTCGGTAAGGTCCGATTTCTAATGCTGGTTGTATGAATGCATCCGTGTAATATAAATCCAGCTTTACAGTATCTTTCTGATCTTTGCCGACAAGATAAGAGACACCCATACCGATTGGCCCTGGTGTAAGATCGGATACAAAGTGAAACTTACTCCGTAAAAACGTATCGATCGCGCGGTAGTCAATTGAATCATACACTGCATCAGTAAACAAATCAATATCATCGGACATACGATGACCTAGTTGCAAACTTAGCGAGGTACCGCCAACAAGTCTGAAGGGTTTAAACAGATCATGTTTCACAAGTAAAGTAAGTGTCTCTTTCAAAAGAGGCTTGACTGTCTTCCAGTGAAAGTTATTAGGCATGCTGTGTTTTCAGGTTGTCTACTACCTTCTGAAAAACGGCGTCACCATAATATCTCTTAATCTCATTTTTTTCCAGGTCGTTGCCGCGTTCAAGTATGCGTTCAATTACCGCTCTGCGCTTTGCATACCAATCAATCTTGTTGATATCAGTATCCCAAAACAATCCGCGACGGATCAAAGAGAAATCCGGAGGAGTATTTTTTCGTTGTTTACGCTTCTCCTCTTTGATATCGTAGAATACCTGCAAGGTCATAAAATAACCTTCCTCCAATCCAAGGGCATGTTCAAGCTTTAGAGCAAGCGAAGTGTTTATACCACGTTTTGCTTTAGTAATAGCACTGATGGTTTGAGGGTATTCATCAATAGAAAGGGCAAAGCTGCGTTTCCGCATCTTACGTTCTTTGAGCTTCCGATCCAGAACAAGACCAGGATGAATGCCTTTTAATATAGAAATCTCATTTATCATAACCGTACTCAAATATACCGTATAACAGATTTATAAACAGATTTGTTTACATTTTTCAATGTACAATTTAAATATCTGTTAATCAGCTGAATAAATAAGAAACTGACCAAGGTTATTTCTGACTCATTATGCCAAAAACCTCATTTTTGAGCAAATTTCGAGACTTCCGAAGTGGATTCTCTCGAACCTTCCGGAGGTCATACACCGCTGAAGTCTTCAAACGATTCATCATCTGATATCAAAATTGCATCCGGGTTCTGAACCTCAACAATGCGAATGCCGTCAGTAAACCGATTAACAGGAACATGGGCATCATCAGATTTGTCCAAGACACCGTGTTGTGTTGCACAGCATATTCGGGTTGAAAGCTGTTCCAGTCTTCGTTTTTTGCGGAAGCATTTTCAAATATTTTAGGATAGAAATGCAGTCGTATTTTCTCATGAAAAGCCGTTGTCTGATCAAGAAAATCCAAGTGATTCCCGAGGCTCGTTCCTGCGATGTCATTGAACAACAATTGCGTATGCATGGTTGGAATGACCATGGCCAGCTTTCGGCTCAGCATCTCGCGTTGCATGATTTTCTCACGCATGGCACTACTCTCGTTACGCGATTCATCATCACCCATTTGTTGCATCGTGTAGTACCACAGCCAGCTAAAGTCTGCACCTTCGGGATGATGGTAATGACTGAACTGCGGATAGTGCTTTTTAAACTTCGCTATCGTTGAATCTCTTGGCTCATCCCACTTCTGATGATAACCGTCACGTTGCCTGATCAGCGTACTGAGTGATTCCGGTACCGGGTAGCGGTTTGCTACATAGCTATTCACCGTGGCAGGAACGAGGATTGCCAATACTACCCATATCGATAACAAGACAAGGGCATTGAAACTGGAACTTCGCTGAAATGAAATGACCAGCAAACTCAATGAAAACCAGAACGCCAGGTAAAGCATACTCAGGATAACAAACGCGAGCAGGGATTTATTAATTGAAAGCGATAAAGTCAAAACGGCACACAGCATCAAGCCAAGTAAAACACCATAAACGACAAGGGCTCGTGTTGATATTTTTTGTAGCAAGAAGCCCAGCATCGACCGTGATTGCACTGCCACTATCCGCCAGGTGCCGCTCTCATCCTCTTCGGACAGCACGTTGAACGTAAAAGCAACGATCACTAAGGGAAATAAGTAAATGATTACAAATCCGAGATCAAGATTTCCGGAAAGCAGGTTGGCCGGATTACTCAAATCTGTATCGTATTTCTGCGCCTCCAGTGTACGGATCGTAACACTTTGCAGGCTTGAATTAATATCACGTTGCCCGATGGACAATGCCGAAAGCTTATCGGGCTTATTAATAAATGCAAAACGAACATAGTATAACAGGAGGCCCATGTCATTCTCATGGTACTGAACGTTCCGCTCAATGTGCTCCTGCTGTTGACGGGTTACCTCAGCAATATTGCGCTCCTCCTTGGCCAGGAACTGACGGCCGATGAGAATGCTCACGAATCCCATGATCAGGATCAGCGCAAGTGTCGTGATAACAGAACGCGAACGGATAAATTGTTTAATGATCAGGCTATACATATCAGATCGCTTTTAGTTTTTTAGAAAGGAGTTGTATCAACAAGGCAGCAATACCCAGCCATAACAGCAGCGCAACAATTGACAGGGCTTCATTCTTTATAGATATTCTTGTCGATTGAAACACGTATTTGAAATCAGGGAACTCCTGCCAGTGTTTGCGATCCAGTATAGCGCGTTTATCGGCCGAATTTTTTACATCGTTGCTGATGTACTTCATCTGCAACTCGTTCATGGTCTGGGCCAGTTGATAACGATAAGCCTCAGCCTCATGTTGGAAGTTTACGTACGAAGAAAAATCAGTGCCGGAGAATGCCATGGACACATTCCGAACAGCGGTGAAGGGATTAATAAACGCTGTGATCCGGTTCAGTTTATTCTGATGTCCATAAACCCTCAATAATTCATTCAGATGTCGCTCATACGTTACGGCACTCAGTCGTTCGCCTTCGCGCATAATAAAGCCGCTGTAGTTGAACGGAAGTTTCTGAACAGAGTCCACCTGGTAAACGGAAAGCAACGAATCTTTTATCGCCTTGTAATGTGGATCATCCGGATTGTGACTGTCGCCTTGCCTGATAATGTCTTCCTCCAGTGCTGATTCAAATGCCACCTTTGAAGGTGACGGATACATATAGCTGCCTATTGCCTGTGTGGTTTTGGGTAAGAGGATCACGAAGAAAAGCCAGATCGCCAACAAACGGATCAACGCATCCTTTGATGATTTACTTACAGCAGAGATGATCACGGTGATAACGCCAACAATAAAGTAGTAACAGAGATACGTCAGTAACAGTCCGGAAAAGCGCATGAGTACATCACCCGTGGTGTGACCATTACCGACTAACAATCCTGTCGTGACGATCGCACACGGTAAGAAGAACAGCATCGTCAGGCTCAGCAATCCAACAGACTTTCCTGCAAGTAGTTCCTTCCACGTGGCCCCTTGCGTGAGCATCACTTTCAGTGTTCCGCTTTCGCGGTCAGCAGCAATGGACGAAAAACCCAGGAAGAAAATAACCAGTGGAATGACTACTTGTAAAACCATGGCCATACTGATCTCCCCGAAGCGTAACAAGCCGGTAGAAAAACTTGCTTCCGAAAAATTAACCGTGTTCTGCTTATGCGCTTCGAGGTACACGGCATTGCCCGTAAAACTCTCCATACCAAAGTCGAACATGCTCAACGGATGCTTCCGCCGGAAGGCAAAAGAACCATAGTGCGCCATGCGATGCGGGTGTTTATCCGGGTTGCTTTCCCAGCTTTCGCGCGCTTCATGTTGGTAGTATTCACGAATGCCGTTCTGCACCGTGTACATTTTCCATCCGCTGTAAGCTGCGAACGTGATGATAACACCCATCAGCACCATCAGCATATAAATGGCAGACGACTTGAACGTACTCTTCCAGAGTTGTACTGCTATCAGTGCAATTATATTTTTCCTCATCGCTTTAGAATTTATATGTAGCGGTGAGCATGAAGTTGCGCGGAGCACCCGGGAAAAGACGCAGATAATTTTGCGCGCCAATCCAGTACGTTTTATCAAACACATTATTGACATTGAGCGCTAACTGCATATTGGCTTTCGATGGCGTGTAGTAGATCACCATATCCATGAGGGTGTAGGCGGGAACTTCGAAGGCGCGGGTAAACCACGGCACTTTGCTGCCGCTGTACTGCATCCCAAGACCTACACCTAAATCGCGGAGTGCCGTGTTACCGGAAAAGTTGTAGCGCGTCCAGAGTGTTGCGCTGTTGGCTGGTGTGTTTTCTTTTCGCTTGCCATTCAATTCATTGTTTGCATCTTCGACAATGACGGCATCAATGTAACTATAAGAAACATTGACTTGCCAGTTGGGCAATACATAGCCCGCCAGCTCGAACTCGATGCCACGGCTTCGATCCGCTCCACGCTGAACAAGGGAATCCGGATAAGCCGGAAGGTTTGCATTGATGAGAATATTTTCCTGGTTGATTTCGTAAGCTGATAATGTGGTGGTGATACGCTTATCAAAGAACTCTCCCTTCACACCCATCTCCCTTAAATCACTGATCAGCGGCTTGAAACGCGCTGCCGAGTTAGCCGCCCAGAAGAAAGCACCTGTACTCGGCATCAATGTTACCGTGTTTGACTGCGGCTGGTAACCTTTCAGGTAGGTGGCGTAAGCGTTGATACTCTTCGTGATTTCGTAGGTGAGCCCTATGCGTGGAATGAGTGCCGAGTTGGTGAACGAACGCTCACCCGGAGCATCGTAGTTGGTGATGTCTTCAAACCACTCGTTGCGTAAACTTAGTAACGCAGAAAACTTTCCAAGTTTGAACTGTTCCTGAATGTAGATCGCGTTGGTAGTCGTCAATGCGGACGGAACCGCTGTTCTCGAATTCATCACGTAGTCATCCATATTCCGAATGGTATAGGATGGGTTGCTCAGGTTGAAGTACGGTACATTCGGTTTGGGTAACGTTTTACCGTCGATCGTGGCAGTTTGGTAGTTCGCTGCATTCGCTACCACAAATGTGCTTGCTACTGTGCCATCGTTCAACAGAAAACCGCGCGCGGCATTTTGTCCACCACCTTTTGTTTTGTGCCAGCTGCTCAGGTCATAGCCGAACAACAACTTGTTTGAAACGCGGCCTGTCTTAAAATCAACATTGACGTATGCATTCAGGTTATCCGTGTTCCAGTATTGCTGGCGCTGGATAAACTGCATCGCAGCCAGACTCGTAACAGGTTGTCCATTGATGTCAGGGGCAAACGCATTGGTCGTGCGATGCTCTTGCAAATTTTCCGTCCAGGTTTGTTTCATGTACGAAGTATTGAAGCTGATGTTATCTGTAAACTTGTGCGCTACGCTGGTCATGATGATCAGTTCTTTCGACTTAAAAAAATCATTAGCCGCGCCGAGGTTGAGGCTGATAGGCGTGCTGTTTAAATCTGTTGCACCGGCAACCGCCCCGAAAATAGGCTGACCACGATCCAGCGTTCCGTTGTTATTGCTGAAGATCAATTCCGCATTGATGGCCGTCTTATTACTGGGAATGTAGCTGATGGATGGCGACACCAGCAGCGCGTTGTTCTTCACCAGGTCGCGATAGGATCTTCCTTCCTGAAAACCCCCGTTGATTCTGTACAATAATGTTTTCGATTCGTTCAATGGCCCGGTGAAATCGAGCGTGGTTCGTATCGTACTGAAACTACCTACCCCCATGGTTACTTCTTTACGATCCGTGGCCAGCGGTTTTTTAGTGACCATGTTGATACTCCCTCCCGGGTCAACACTGGAGAAGGTAACCGAGGCCGGACCTTTCAATACTTCTACCCGTTCAATGTTGGATGTAATTGGTTGGAGAAAATAATATTGACGCGTGCGCATGCCATTGATAATCTGACCTTCTTCATTCTGGCTTATGCCGCGAATGTTATACTGGTTATAGAAGCTCGAGGGTGCAACACCACTGACAGTCCTCACCGCATCCGCCAGTTGAAAAGCCTGGCGGTCAGCCATCAGTTCTTTGGTTACGGTGGAGAGTGATTGTGGCAGCTCTTTATTTTTGATGGCTGTTTTTGTTGCGGAGAAAGAATAATCACTGTTGTAGTCGCGATCGAGACGACCGGTTACTTCCACCGTTTGAAGTTCCTGCGTGTATTCCGTGAGCACGATCGTGCCTAAATCATAGTTCCTGTTTTCCGGGAATGTATATGACTTGACAAACGGATCAAAACCAAGAAACCGGATTTCAATTTCGTAAACACCTGCTTTGGTAAGTTCAATGTTGAATGTGCCATCGGCCGTTGTGGTGGTTCGTTCTTGCATGTGCTGATTGCGTAGTAAAACAGTAGCGCCTGGTATGGAGGTTTTTGACTGGTCTGTGACCTTTCCGCTTACATTGATCTGAGCGAAGGATCGAATACAGAAGAAGAAGGTCAGAATTAGGATTAGTAAATGTCTTGTCATAAGATCTAAATAGTTTCCAGATAGAGTTGTTGTAATTGATTGGCACTGATGTCAGCGGTTAAAAGCTCCTGCACAAGCCTTCCCGATTTCATGATGCCGATGCGTGAACCGACATTCACGGCATTGAAAATGTCGTGGGTTGCCATGAAAATCGATTTACCTTCTTTCGCCAGTTCTTTACAGATGGTGGTGAATTCTGCCGTTGCTTTGGGGTCAAGGCCCGACGTGGGCTCATCCATGAAAATGACATCTGCATTCTTTGACAGCGCAATAGCAATACCTACTTTCTGACGCATGCCTTTCGAGTAGGTGGATAAATGTTTACCATGCGCTTCTTCCTGAAGACCCGCTTTGGTCAGGAACCGGGCAAGCTGATCTTGCTTGTAGATGAATCCCGCCAACCGGCTGAAGAAGTCGAGGTTCTCTATACCCGTCAGGTTTCCGTACAACTGAACGACCTCGGGAATGTAGGCGAGCATCTTGTTGGTTTCGGAAAGGTTTGGCCGCACTTCTACATGGTTGATCAGGGCTTTCCCTGCAGAGGCTTCGATGAAGCCCAGGAAAAGATTGATGGTGGTCGTTTTGCCGGCACCGTTTTGTCCGAGCAGGCAGAAGACCTCACCGCGTTTTACTTCGAAGCTCACACCGTTGAGTGCAGTACTTCCGTTATACGTTTTCGTTAAGTTGATGGCTTGTATCATGTGTTGTTCAGAATTTATAGTGGCCATTGATCCAGAAATGTTCCGCCTTTGAGGTGGTGGGTGATTTCAGCTTCATTGCAGAGGCAGGATTCCAGATCGGATTTTATTTTCTCCTTGTCAAGGTGTTGGCCGATGATGACAAGCTCATTCAATCGGTCGCCCCACGTCGTGTTCCATTTCTTTTGGATGAAGTCCTGGTTCTCGATATAGGCAGGACTCATCGCACGCTGCTTTGCAGATAAAGCTGCCCACCACTTACCGTATACTTCCGATCTGATTGATCCTCCTGCCTGGCTCCACAACAACGCATGGTCAGGGCGTGAGGCGAGCCAGAACACCCCTTTGCTGCGGATCACATTCGATGGCCATTGATCCTGAACATACTTCCAGAATCTGTCGGGATTGAACGGACGGTGATCACGAAAGACAAACGAACTGATGCCGTACTCTTCCGTTTCAGGCGTATGAATGTTATTCAATTCTTTAATCCATCCTGCAGACTGTTCAGCCTTTTCATAGTTGAAAAGTTTCGTGTTGAGAATATCTTTTGCGCTGATCTTACTGAAAGATGTTTTTACAATTCGGGCATCGGGGTTCAATTTGAGCAGCGTACCTTCGAGAAGCTTTAATTGGTCAGCCCTTACGAGGTCTGTTTTGTTCAGCACGATAACATTGGCAAATTCAACCTGGTCGGTTAGCAGATTGACAATACTGCGTTGATCTTCGGCATCGTCGGTCATCTTTCTGGTGAGCACGGTATCGGCACTTCCAAAGTCTTTGAAGAAATTGAAAGCATCCACGACCGTAACCATGGTATCAAGTCGTGTGATATCGGCCAGGTTGAGAAGTTGTTCCCCCGTATCGAATGTAAAAGTCTGCGCTACCGGAATGGGCTCAGAGATGCCCGTGCTTTCAATCAGCAGGTAGTCAAACTTTCCTTGCCTGGCGAGTGTGCTGACTTCTTTGATTAAATCTTCACGCAACGTGCAGCAGATACAGCCGTTGCTCATCTCGACCAGTTTTTCTTCGGTACGGGAGAGTTTGATTTCATTTTTAACGAGCTGAGCATCGATATTCACTTCGCTCATGTCGTTCACAATCACGGCTACTTTCATCCCTTCTCTATTGTTGAGAACATGATTGAGCAGTGTTGTTTTTCCTGCACCCAGGAATCCGCTGAGCACGGTGACCGGAAGTCTTTTATCACGGTTGAATAGTTTCATTGTCTACATTTTTATTTTAAGTGCATCCGGCGTTGGTTAATGCGCACGAGAGCATCATCAAGAGATTGCTGCCCAGGCAGCATTTGTTCCGGCGTTTTGCCCCTGGCGTTACGATTCACGATTGACTGTACGTATTCGTTCTTATCGGTATGTGTTGAGCGTCATGCCAGCAACAGCAGGCACGATGCAATGCCATACATTCGAACTCATTGTCGCTGTACCCATTAGGTCGGTGATAAATGAAGCTTAAATCAACCTGTGCGATGGAACAGGTCGACTCAAGGAAAAGGCCAGACTGACCTTGCGTTATACTACGGGAGGTCCGCGAAGGTGCGGTTGGTCTGCGCTGGCTGCAGTAAGTGAAGCATGATAAACACAGATGACTTGCGTATTCTCTGTGAGCATATCCGGTGCAGGATCGCCGGCAGAATTTTGTTGCGCCTGGAATACAACATGACTGAATTTACAGTTCTCAGCGCTTGTAACGTGGGCTTTGTGATGGCAGCCATCCTGTACATTGCCATGAAAGAGACTGCGGTGACAAGGATCCTTTTCGGCAATGGCGGTATGTACTTCGGATTCGTGATGGTGGTGGATAGAATGATGAAGCAGATCAACTCCGACAGTACCAACGGCATAAATCGCCAGCAGGAATACGGAAAACAGCGACCGGAAAGTTTTCCATATCGGTTTATCTCGAAACACTGAAACTGATCTCCGTTGATGCATAAAGGAACGGCAAGCTATTTAGTTTGCAAATTAAATGCAACAATGTTGCAAAAGTATTTTGGCCGCTTGACAGCATCAGGGTTGCTCATTTCCCCAAGCCGGATAATGTTCCTGAGGAGTAAAAACACGTGGTGCATGAGTTCTTCCCTCTTTTGGAAAAGAAACATCTCCCATTACTATCACCACCTCCATCCGAACAGCTAAGGAGTTTGATGCCTCGCTATCAGTACATCCTAATCAGTTGAATGATTGTTCAAAAAAACATACCGGTCAAAATGCAAGCACACATATCAAAAGCAAATTACTGGAGCAGACAAAGGGATTGCTTCTTCAAACGGACTGGTCGTTGCAGGACATTGCATATAGCATTGGATTTACCGAACAACCCAACTTTATCTATTCTTCAAAAAGAACACCGGCGTTACTCCCGCGGGATTTTTTTATGGATTTCACAATCTGATGAATGAGCACGGGGTAAAAACCCGATGCTTATTAAAAATTCATTCACGATTTCACCCTCTGTGAAACGAAAAGTTTTCTTAAAAACTTTTATTCATTCCTCGTTTGTTTTGGATGGTTGAATTCCTTCCACTTTTCAAAAGAACCCTATTCCTTTTGCTCCTTTTGCAGAACAAGAATTGTCTTCGCATTCTCAATGGCTGCATTTACTTTTAAGCGATTACGCTTCGCAGGAAATAACCGAGCCCTGCATTTATCCGACACCGAAAAGGAAACGATTCTTTCCATTTACAGGAGTATGGAGCAAGAGCTCAGCAGCCGTGTGGATGAATTCAGTCAGGAGGTCATGATCGCCCATATCGAATTGCTGTTGAGTTATGTCAATCGCTTTTACAAGCGGCAGTTTATCACGCGTAAAGTGATCAATGATGACATCCTGCAGAAAACAGAAGCCATTATTGATCATTATTTGAATAGCCGGCAATCTCTTCATCAGGGACTTCCTACTGTTCAATTCCTCTCCGGGCAACTGAATCCTTCATCCGGATACCTGAGTGACATGCTTCGTTCGCTCATCGGGCAGAACGCGCAGCAGTACATCCACGAAAAGTTAATCGAAAAAGCTAAAGAACGGCTTACCACAACACGATTAAGCGTTGCCGAAATTGCCTATGAACTCGGTTTTGAGCATTCGCAAAGTTTCAGCAAGCTATTTAAAAACAAAACGAAACAATCTCCCCTGGAATTCAGATCCTCATTCAACTGAAGTTCTACTTCTTATCCGCCGCACAGGGTTCATTTTCCAATGAATTCATTCTGCAACTTTGTCTTGTCAAACGCAGCCAGGTTATCCGGTGAGTGATTGAGTCGAAGCGTTACTATCCGGTTACTTTCAATGATTGAATAAGTCCCTCATTGATTTCAAAATGAAATTTCAATACTGCGGGACTGCCCGGAAATGTACCCGACACTTCGGCCGATAAAATACCTTTGTTCCCTTTCTCTGTATATTCAAGAGGTTGCATTACTGATTTGTACTTTTCATTCGATTCATCAATCCATTTTTGAATTTCCTTTCTTCCGGTATGCGTTTTACCCTCATCGTGCACTACACTGGTTTCTGAAAAAAGAGTTGCATACGCTACACTGTCAAAGGTGTTTTGTGCTTTGATCAAGTCCTGTATGACGTTTGGTAATTTCATGTTGTTTGATTTTAGTTTACTCATTACTTATTGATGACGATTAAATGGTGGAAATGGTCCCTCCATCAACGACAAACTCGGTCCCTGTTAAATAGTTTGCTTTTGGAGAAACCAGAAAGCCGACCAGCTCTGCAATCTCTGCCGGCATTGCAGGTCTGCCAAATGGAATACCACCCAATGCATCCATCACACTCTTTGTTGCTTCTTCAATGGTGATCCTTGCATTTTCTGCAATACGTTCAAGAAATCCGGTGTTTGTGGTGGTGGCTATCCAACCTGGTGAAACCGTTAACACCCGCACACCTTTCGGAGTAACTTCTTTCGATAACCCTTTGCTATAGTTGATTAACCCTGCTTTTGCGGCAGCATACGGCAAGGTGGACTCGTGCAACGGGAGTCTTCCCTGAATGGAGGCAATGTGAATAATAACGCCCGTTTTACGTGTTAACATCTGCGGTAAGAAACCTCGGTCTAACCGTACTGACGCGATCAAATTGGTTTGAATGGTTTTCTCCCAATGTTCATCTGACAAAGCGGCGAAACCACCTGCTGGTGTATCGGAGCCACCCATGTTGTTTATCAAAATGTCCAATTGACCGAATGTTGACAGCACTTCTTTAATCACTTTTTCTGTACCCGCCGCTGTGCTTAAGTCGGCTGAAATGAAGTACTTGTTTCCACGCTCTTCCGGTTTTCCCCTGGCGATGATGATGACTTTTGCACCTGCATTCTCCAAGCGATCTGCTATTGCTTTTCCCAACCCCTTTGTTCCACCGGTTACCAGGGCGATCTTGCCCGATAACTCCTCGTTGAAATGATTTGCCATTTTTCGCTACTCGTTTTTTTTATTGAAATGATATGGGCAAAAGTGGCCTGTAGGATCACTTGGCACAAGTAGGGATAATTTAATTGCATAGGGATAATTTTATCCCCTAGGCTACAAGCAAAGCATTAGGGTTATTTTTGATTGATGAAAAACAGAAAAATTCCATTGAATTTGAATTGCGGGCTAGACCTGGTGGGCGAAGTGCTATATGGCAAATGGAAAATGCGCCTGTTATGGTTCATTAAGCAAGGTCATCGGCGCCCGAGCGAATTGCAACGCAAAATTCCAGATGCTTCACGAAGGGTATTAAATGTTCAATTGAAGGAACTGGAAGATCACGAGTTGATTTCAAAAGTTGTCTATGCTGTTGTTCCACCAAAAGTCGAGTATAACCTTACTGAATTTGGTGAAAGTTTACTACCGGTCATTGCAGCCATTGGTCAATGGGGTGAACGTCACGAGCAGCGTTTGCGCGCTTCACTTTTAGCACAGCAAGAATTGAGTGTTGAAGTAGTGAATGAAGAATACGATCAAGATCATCCATGAACATGCATTAAAATAAATCACTGAAGCATCCGGCGCATGGCCCATTTCGCAATGCATCCAGAAGCACCGAGATTGAACACGGGCTGGTTCTGCCGAATTGCGAAGAGGCAAACCGGTAGACTGGCACCGGGCCAACTACTCTTCATCACGTGCTGATGACAGTACTTTACAACAGCCCGGCTTTCGCTGAAGCAATTTTGCCGTCTTTAAATACAAAGTCAAATACACCTTTGATCTTTCCTCCTGGAAATTCTCCCGTGAACTCCACATCAATATGTGCTGCATGTTCATTTAAGGGCACCAGCTTAATCAGGCGGGTTTGTGTTTGGTATCCAATAAAATAATCCTCAAAATATTTCCGGATACCAGGATGCCCTTTGAAAACTTGTCCAACGGATGGATCATCGAGCACGGCATCTTTGTGATACATTTTTAAATAACGGGTTACGTCATAGGCGTTGCTGGCAGCAAGCCAATCGTGTATCACCATTTTGATCTCCGGTGATATCCTGTCTTCCTTCTGCTTACTCCACATGGGCTTTTGTTTTAGCACCCGCTTTTGAACCGGACAGTTATCTGCATGTGCGCCGGGCAGATAACCAATGCTCATGAGAAACTCGTTCACGATCTCTCCCCCGGTAAAGCGGAATGTTTTCTTAAACAGTTTTACCCATTCCTCTTTCTTTTTCGGATGGTGATAGGCTAACCATTTCTCAAACGAACCAAACTCCTTCTGAAGTCGGAGAAGGGTTTTCGCGTTTTCAATGGCCGCATCGATCTTCAGTTTATTTCGAATAATACCGACATCCTGTAAAAGCCTTGCCCGGTCCGCTTGAGTATACGCTGCTACTTTAAGGATATTGAATTTGCTGTACGCTTTACGAAAGGATGCTTCTTTCTTCAAAATGGTTTCCCAGCTCAGGCCTGCCTGATTGATCTCCATAACCAATCGTCCGAATAACTCATTGTCATCGTGGATAGGAAAACCGTAGTGATGGTCATGATAGTTTCTATGCAACGCCTTTCTCTCCGGGGGTTGCAGGTGTTCAATAACGCTACAATAAGACATCGTTAATTATAATGAAATGATTGTTTAAACTCAATGGGCGTGAGCCTGGTTTTCTTTTTAAAAATCCGGTTGAATGATTGCGGGTGTTCAAATCCCAATTGATAGGCCACCTCCGATACCGTCAGGTTTTCTGTCGTCAGGTATTCTTTTGCTTTTTCGATTACTTTGTCGTGGATGTGTTGTTGTGTGTTCTGGCCCGTGAGCGATCGCAACAGGTCACTCAGGTATCGCGGCGAAAGATGCAATTCATCCGCAAGGTACTGCACTGTGGGCAAACCGCTGGTTGCTGTGGTATCCTTCTTGAAATAGTCATCGAGCAAACTTTCCAGCTTGGTCAGTATATCATAGTTTGCCGCTTTGCGTGTGATGAACTGGCGATTGTAAAAGCGATTGCTGTAATTGAGCAGCACTTCGATCTGTGAAATCATCACGTCCTGGCTGAAATCATCAATGGTGCCATCCAATTCCTGAAGGATATGGTGAAACACTTCCGTGATCGTTTTCTTTTCCTTTTCCGACAGGTACAATGCTTCATTGGCGGAGTAAGAGAAGAAGCCGTACTTTTTAATCACTTTGGCCAGTGCGTAATTTCTCAGGAAGTCGGGATGAAACAACAAGGTATAGCCGGAATAGTCCTTTTCCTCTTCAGCCGCCGCGATGAGCTGACCAGGGGCAATAAAGGAAATGCCGCCTTCATCAAAATCGTAGTAGTGTTGTCCGTACTTTATTCTCCCCTGCAGGTTCTTTTTGAAAGAGACCTTATAGAAATTCAAAAGCATGGCTTTGGGTAGCTTGTCGGCTTCTGTTTTGATGTTGCCATAGTCCACCAGGCTCACCAGTGGATGCAGTGGCTTAGGTAAACCCAATGCCCTGTGCAAATCAGAGATGGAATTGAATTTCTGTGTGATCTCTTTTCCCTTTTTCATTGCCACTCCATTTAGAAATAATGATTGATATCATTTAAATCAAACGCTTCCCGCTGAACATCCAACAATACGATGTTAAACATTATCCTAATAAGGAGATGGAAGATTAAAAAGTTTCATGAGTTGCTTTCTGAAATTCTCCCGCCCGAGTTCCTGTCGCTGCTGATCAATTCGGTGAGCATCTTTACCCGCCAGATAGCGAAGCTGGTCTTTGCCATCGGTTACGGCTTCGTATACTACTTGTGCAATCTTTTCGGCCTCTGTAAACTCCATGAGTGTGCCATCGGTAAAGAGTTCACCCAGTCTTTTGTTCAGCGCATCATACTCCCTGTCCACCGCCACCTGCATTCCGTTGATAAAATTACTTTTGATACCACCCGGCGCAACGGTTTTAATACCAATATTGAACTGAGCCAGGTCATACGAAATGCTCTCACTAAAACCCTCCAGTGCCCACTTGGTCGCATTGTACACCGGGGAAAGTGGGTTGGACGAGAAACCACATACCGAGGTGGTTGTTACAAATAATCCGCCGTTCATTTGTCTGAAATAGGGAATAAACGCTTTGGTTACACGTAGTACGGATGTCAGGTTGGTTTCAATCTGCTGCACAATCTGTTCGTCCGTGCAGGCTTCCAGAGCACCGACCAATCCGTAACCGGCATTATTAAAAACCACATCAATTCTTTGCTGTGCGGTTACGGTTTTTACCGTGTCAATGATTTGCTGAACATCGGTAACATCCAGTGGAACCACCGTGACGTTGGGTAGTTGTGTCAATTCTGTTTCTTTCGCCGGGTTACGCATCGTTGCGATCACGTGCCAACCCTTCGATTGAAATAATCTGGCAGTAGCTTTTCCCAAACCTGCCGAAGCTCCTGTGATGAAGATGGTTTTCATTTTGCCTTGCATTTTAGATTACAAAAGTCGCTCGGCGACTTCACTCCGGGTGTAACCAAAATACAGGTATTGATAACCAAAATGACGGAATAGCGATGAACTGCCGTACGTTGCCTGTTAACCTGAGCATCAAAATTGAATGCAAGGCAGATGCCTGTGTCATAGCGAATACACATGACGCCTGCTTAAACGGACGCCGATCAAATAACACATCGGGGTAGGTGTTCAATGGACAAGCTCTTCAGTCAGTTCAAAAATACCTGCCCGCACGTTAGCCACCGCCAACCATCGGAAGAGGATCTTTCAAGCGGCGTACTATGCGGCAACCTGTTCTGAAACCTGGATGTTTGCAACCAGTTTGATATCCTCTCCCAGTCCTACATTTCCCGTGTCCGTCAGTACATTCCACGTCATTCCGAAATCCATACGGTTAATAACACCCGTCACTTCAAAGCCATGTTTTACGACACCCTGTAAGCTCCGTTGCGAGCCGCCGTATTCAACATTCAGTTCCACTGACTTCGTTACACCTTTCAAGGTAAGATCACCAACCATCACAAAATGGTTACCGCCCGTGTTCACAAAAGACGTGGACTCGAACGTGATCTGTGGATATAAATCAGCGGAGAAAAAATCACCGTTCTGCAAATGCACATCACGTTGTGCCTGGTTGGTGTCGATACTTTTTACGTCAATCGTTAAATAGACTTTAGTGCTGTTAAATCCGTCCGCTTCCGAAACGGCGTGGCCTTCAAATTTCCGGAACAAACCCGTCACCGTGGAGATCACCAGGTGCCTGATTTTGAATACGATTTCGGAATGCAGTGGGTCGATTGACCATGTTGTTTTTTTCATAGCGTTATGCTGATTTTTACGAGCGTAAAATTATGTAGGTTTACTATTGAAAAGGTAGTAGTTACCCGGTGGTAAGTACTTACCTGCGCGTAAGTACTCATGTGAATCAATCATTATGAATCAGAAAACACAGTCATGCCAGCATAAGCTGATGATCAGCAGAGATGCACTGGAAGTGATCCAAGGCAAGTGGAGATTACCGATTGTACTGGCGCTCACTTTTGGCAACAAGCGGTTTGGCGAACTTCAGCGCGACATCGGCGACATCTCTCCAAAAATGCTTTCACAGGAACTGAAGGCACTTGAAGAGAACAAGATCATTACACGCACGCTATATGACAGCATGCCGGTGACGGTGGAATATTCACTTACACCGCTGGGATTTTCCATGAAGAAACTGCTGGACGAGTTGCTCACCTGGGGTGCGCATTTCCGGAAGGAGATTGTAACGAAAGGATAGATCCCTTCTTCCAGAGCGGAACTAAAAAACATACGTTCTTCAGTCGATAGCATCCGGGTTTCTGGTTGATCAGATTATCCTCGCCATCATCAGCCTTACCGGTGTGCCGATTGATTGGCACGACCACGAAAACGATCCTCACCACTGCGTTGTACTTTACGGTTATTTCACACGGAGCGAATCCCTGTCAATTTCATCCAGCAATGGATCGGGAGATGCAAAAGGCATTGACCTGCTAACGGACTCTGTCGAATACAGTGGTCCAGGAACGCTCATCGCCCAATAGGGTTGCTTTGGCTTTGGCCTGAACCGAAATTGTGTTGCCGTCATTGCTCAACCTCCACACCTCTGTGACGTAAACAAATTGTTGCTGCAGCGTATTGATCGTATGAGGAACGGCTGTCATCAGGCGTACCGTTGTATTCACCGTCATCGTTTGCCCATCGGCTGACCACGTTACGGTAAACTTCTTTCCTTTTTCCATGCTATGATTTATTTCGCTTTCCTTCCCGTTGAAGACCAGTTTCTCCTGGCTTGTTGCCAGCGCTGCGCCAGCAGACGGGTTGGGTACCTCTATAGTTAGAAAATCGGCCTGCGCTGTTATTTTCATTGTTTTAGAGCGCATACGGTCACCCTCGGCATAGGTGCAAACAATATTGCCGCCCATACTTATCGACTCCCGGGCTTTCCATTCGCCAGAGAAGTTTGTTGTGGAGTGGGTACGCTCTTTTTGCACGCTGGTTTCGTTTTGTTCGCTACAGGAGGTACAAAAAACAAACAGGAAGAGTAAAGCAGAGGTGTAGTTCATCATTTTCTCGTTTTAGTTTCAACGGCAACAAACCTACAAGCCTTTGTGCCCGGCATTGTAAAGCGCTTGTAAAATGATGTAAACGAAATGTAAAAGTTGCCTGGAGGGAACATGGGAAGCATTGTCAGTAAAGAGCATTGAAGTCTTGCCCGCTTTACCCGGATGTGATGCAATCAGAAATCAGAGCACCCATTGCACTTCTACCACAGACACAAACGTAACTATCTGTTTCAACATCGTCTCTATTTACACTACGAGGCATCAGTCGCGAGTTCACGCCATTCAACTCTTCAACATGAGCAATTATTTCAAGCTCTCGTCCGTCAACATAAACTTTTCCAATGGTCCGAGCTTGTTGTCCCCAGGCCGGAAGCGAAATCAAGGTTAATATCGTTAGACAAATCTGTTTCATGCAATTAATTACAACGTTTGTGTTTGCGTAGTAGTGCGTTTCCGAAGCCGCGTTTTGTCCCAGGAAACTAAACGTTCAACGAAGATAAAACTTTATACCAACTCGTCACGGCACCATTGCAGAACATACTGTTATAAGCCGTTCTTAATTAATTGTTTGATGTACAATTTTTTTGTCGGCTTTGATTGAGAAAGCTCATGTTCAAGTTGCAAGTCCATGTCCTGCGAGAAGTCCCAACCAGTCGTGATTGACGGACGAAAAAGATAACCTCTCCCGTCAGGATTACTGTTGTCATATTCGAATTGAGTATCTAAATTACCTATCAGTTCATTTAAATTTGGGTAGAGTTTGTAATAAAAGTCAGGCATGTGCCAGTAGACTTGCGTCTCCTCAAACCAAAAACCACCAAATGATTTCACAAGTACTTCCGCGTTTCTAAAATCGTCAAGGACTGGTTTTTCTCTTTGATTAAGTCTAGTTGTCGCAATTAGATTGCAACCACTTTGAGCATCTGTATCCGCTTCAATTACAACAGCACCTCCATAATTTCCGTTTTTCAACTTGAAAGTCAAGCAGTCACCCGCCATAAATATTGCAGTTTTAACTTTTGTCTTTACACGGGTCTTTGGCCTTGGCCTGTTGGACTTTAGTTTTTGTAGGAATTTATCAAGGGCAATTTTTCTTTTTTGTAGATCTTTCTCAGTTACACCACTTGTTTTCCATAAAATTAAATCAGCACCTGATTCGATAATATTTTCAACAGTCAAAAACACATTGTTATCAAGTGATTTTGTTTCCCATTGAGCTAAAGCAAGTGCAAACCAAAAATCATTTTTCTCTTCCTCAATGTTTAAAAGCTCAGCATAGTCAGAGATTATTTCTTTCGAGATATCGTCAGGCTTGCTTCCTTTGTTATACTTGTCAAAAAAATCATGATAGACGTCTGAAAACGAATCACTGTCTCGAATTGCTGTTCCCCAACTTCCCATGTTCGGTTTGGTCAAAAATGGCTTATAACCCTAGTATATGTGCTATTTAAATTTACCTTTTTAAAATAATTAATCCCAATACAGCATATGTTTTACAGTTTTTGTTAGCGGCTGCCAAATTGCTCCCACACTGTCATTCGACTTGTGAGTTCAGCGAAGGTAAATAAATATGTCATTCTTGGACTTAACACCTATTGATTTAATCGTTGCTGGCCTCCATGTTGTTTTTTCTATTAATGGGATTGCAATACTTTTAATGTAGTCCCAATACTGCTTATTGTAATCTTCCTCTTTGGTTCTATTATCCCAAAAAACGAATTGAGTGTTCGTCACTTTTGCACTTCCATTCTTATCAATGTCCAAATAAACTTGCAGCATTGCCATTGATTTTTCTCCTTGTCTAGTTCTATAATTAGTTGGATACTTAACTAGTTTGTCAAACTCTTTCTGAAGGCCTGAATGATTTGTTTGGTCATAGGTACTGTCGCCTGGAAACATTGCAGGCTTGTCCCAGCAACTGCTTTTGCTACCGCAGTCAAAAACCTTGTTTCGGTTTTTGATTACCCTTAAGCTGTCTGCTGTGTAGAGAAGTGAGTCGGTAAAATTGTCACCAAATTTCTCGATTAGCTTTTCTTGCATGAACTCGCAATAACAATGATAATTTTTACTGGGTTGAATAACGTCAGGCGAAGACTCATCTTTATAAGTAATACTATAAAGAGTCAACAAGCTATCCATCTCTTTTCCGATCTTAATGCTTGCCAAATAATATTTCCAACGTAATTATAATAAATAAATTTACTGTTCTTTATGTCAGCCTTTGCCTCAACGATTTCTTGCATGCAAGCAGTGTCAGACGAATGAACTCTGCTTTCAAGTGGCGTCTTTTTGCTATCATCGCATGCAGCTGCAAAGAATATGAAAAGGATCAACGAGAATTTATTATTCACATGCATTGTTTACTTTATATTCTGTCGAGCCCCGGAACTTTGGCCATTTGGTTGTCGCTAACGTCCGCATATAAAGCGTGCCGGCAGTCCAAATTAATAATTAATCAACAATTCTGCCGGACTGAAAACTTGGCAAGCATGACCAAGTTGTCTGCGTAAACATTTTAATTTTGCTTGTCTGAGGTTTATCATTTTCACGTTGTCCAAATTCAATAGCAGTCGTTTTTGTTAATAATCATAAGTTTTATAAATCCAGTCAACAAAATAATTAATCACGTTATCGTAGTGATCAAAATACTCTATGTGAACAAGTCCACCCCTTTCTTGTACTTTTAAAATATACTTTGAGTCCTTTGTTTTCTCAATCCATTGACTGTCTAACTTTGGATACTTTAAGTGGGTGTCGTATAGTTTCTCGATATAACCACTCGAAGAAAATAGAGCCTTGAATCTATCTTTTGTCAATTTAACATATCGCTTTGCAACCGCAGGAGGGATATACTCGGACTTAAAACCCGGTGTAAGTCTGTTTATAATTTCCACATCGTGCCATATTAATATATCGGCTTGCTCTTTTTCGGTAATTGAGGGGAATCCAATTTCTTCGTGAACTTTATATACTCTTTCAGCGTCCATTGTCATCAATTACATTTTTGTGTTAGTCTGCGGAAAAAATCTGAGCGGCTTGGCCGTCATTGTCCACGGAAACCGATGTCTTTAGCGCATGAGCTACAACGTCTAGCTATAAGGCGTGGCGGCACACCGAAATATAAAAATTAAATATCAACCGTGCCGCCATGACTTATAGCTTTTGTTAGCCACAGTTTTAACTACCACAACACTTCTTAAATTTCTTTCCGCTTCCGCACGGACATAAATCATTCCTTCCGATGGATTGTCCTTTCAAAATTTCGGATACCCTCTTTTCTTTTAAGAGTCTTTCATTATCGGAAATTTTCCTATCAAATTGTTCTCTAAGTTGTTCATTTAGATATATGGAAGGATGCCATCCATTCAATATCTTGTCCACTAAGAACGAATCGATAGTCGATGCCGCAAAACCAGTAAACGGTTCAATAACTCCAATTGCATTTGAGAATGCCCATCTGAAATATTTCACCCAGGTATTTTGCTTTATTCCAGAGAATCTCAATAGATCGGCAGAAATTTGTTCTTTATCAAAATCCTTAGAAGAAATCCATTCTCTAAATTTCTTGCCTCCGTAATTATTGCGAAGCTTTAATATAAATTCAAGATCAATCACCTTTGCTTTATATAATTGAAAGAAATCAGGTATACCAATCCTTTTCGATAAATCTGAAAATGATTCAACGCTATTTGAAATTTGTGGTTTTACAATTCCACTGAACTTATTGGCTATAATATTACTAACTCCGCTCTCGGCAATCAGACTTTGTGATCCAAGGAAAGACGAGTATACTAGTCCATGATTTCCATAGATCAATCGAAAGATTCGATTTGAATCTTCTGTCTTTATTTCGTTTAAAGATGAGGAACTCAATCCTAGACTTTCAGTTACGTTTTTATTTCTTAAATCAAGGCTAATTTCATTTACAATTTTGTCGGTGTAGATCGCTTGTGGAATGTGAATTGAATTTTTGTCAACATTTAGAAGAATTGATACTTTATTCTCAATCTTCTTTTCTGACCTATCAAGTCCAAACTGGAGCTTTTCAAAACTGGAATTAAAATTCAAGGCTTTTCCATTATCAAGGGCAATTCCGGTGCAGCAGTAATGATGGTAGATATCGTCTTTGTCAGCGATAATTGCGGAGTGGAGTCCGTTGTCGTCCACAAACTTCACCCCGCCATCCTGTATGAGTCTTAGCAGATTTTCGCTTCCGAAAATGTTGTACAGTCTAACTACTTCATTGGTCTTGACGAAAGTTGTCCCATGTATGAAAATTGAAGCAAGTACGTCAGAAGCAAACCTTTCATAACACTCTGCACTATTATTTTCCTTAAAACCAGTGTAAGATTTCTTCTCCTCTCGAACGTTCAACAATGGTATTAGAGATTCATCAACTTCAACGAATGATGAAACTCCCTCTGGCAAGATTGTATGTATATAGGAACTGGTCTCCATCAGTTAAAATTGTGGCTAACGTTTATGTATAAGCCGTGGCGCTGAGCAAAAATAAAAAAATGTCCTCCTTATCAGCGCCATGGATTATACATTTTGTTAGCGGCTGGCTGTTCCGGTGCTATAACTTTTAAATTCTCTCGAACGCTTCTATTCGTTTGTCTGCTCTGTCCCATGTCACGTGATATCCAAAAGTCCGGAATAAATAATTCAATCGTATTTTAAAGTCGTGCCATCCTGATCCATCAAAATGAACATCATCGTTGATCTTGTTAAAAATGTCCATTATGTTTCGAAAGTCAGTCGTAGGCAATTCAGTCTTGGATGATATTAATTTGCATATCTGGCTACTGATTTCAAATTCTCGTTGCCAAGCAGCGCTTTCCGTTGCATGTCGTCCGAAATACTCACGTAACTTTCCTAAATTCTCAATTGATTTTTTCTTTTCCTCTGTCATGGTACTATTGTCCACAGCTTGCCGCTAACGTTTGGCTATTTGCAGTGGCTGGCTTTTGAAAGCGTCTTTGTCCACCGTGACCAAACGTAATAGCGAAGATAAAACTTTATACTTACACTTCACCCAGCCATTGCAAATAGCTGCTGTTGTGGCTCGTGCCTTATGGGAAAATGTATTTATATCTCTCGTCCAACATGTATTTCCAGTTGTCCACATTGTCGGTGATATCTTTTACTTTCAATTTCCTATAGTCAGGGAGCTTGTTATCAGTTTCAAAAGTCAATTGGCTATTAATTGTTGACCTAACATCTTTCCAATGGTCAAAATTAAAACACCGTCCTGGTCGATTAACAAATTCTACAACCTTGTCCGAAATGCTTATCTGTCCGACTTTCTCAATTTGTTTTAAATCTTTTCCTAAATCCTTGGCGTCAAACGTATTTACGTTAAATGCCTCATTCCACTTTCTGAAAGTTGTATAGAGTATTTCAGCATTAACTATGTCATTTGTGTCGGGTTTCTTTATCCCATTATACTTTGTCAATGCAATTCTGTTGGAACCCAATTTTGATAGACTCAATGGGTGGAAGTTTATTTTTTCAATAACCACGGCAGCTCCATAATTATTGTCGTCAAGTTTAAATGTTAAGCAGTCCCCTTGCTCAAATATTGGAGGGTAAGGTTTAATTTTCAGTCGTCTAATTGGAGTTGGTCTCTCAGTTTGAATTTCTAGGTAAAACTCTTCAATAACTTTCTTTCTCTTTTTAAATTCCTTGTCCCCAGCCTCTTTCCATAGTTGAAGTCCTCGTTCTGTCTCCTTTATCTCTTTGATTTTCTCCAGAACATATTTTTCAAGTCCCTTAGTAACCCATTGCGAATATGCAATAGCTGTCCAGAACTCCGCAAAATCGTCCTCATCAACTTCATTGTCTCGTTCTAAGGCTTCTCGAATTTGATTGGGTTCAAGGCCGTCATAATACAAAGCTCTGAACGTGTCGTATATGTCACCAAATAAGTCGTTCTGTTTAATTCCTTGTCCCCAAGCTCCCATTAGTATGATAAATTTTTATTAAGGTATGAGCCACAACGTTCGTGTATATTTCGGGGCGCTGGCAAAATTAAAAATTAATTATCTCCGCTCCAGCGCCATGATATATACACACTGTTGTGCGTTCTTGCGTTTAGTCCACCCTAGTTTATTGGCCCAAAGTTTTTTCCATGACGTCAATTGATTCCTTGACTGTAATTGAAAAAACTCCCGCTTTTCCATTGTCAAACGCTGTTCTCCATTCGTCGTAGCCGTCTTTGTAGTCCGGGAGTTTTTTGGTTGTCTCGATCAGCTTCGTAACACTTTTATCGATGGCTACTTTTGAAAATGGAAGATGTTGAATTTCGTCAGACAGGCCATTGTCGGCATTTGGATTTGAGATCTTTAGTCCCCCAACGGAGATATTGATTATGGTGCCAAGTTTTATATGTTTCTCAACACCAACAATTATCAGCGTTGATTTCTCTTCTCCTTTTCTCGTCCGGTACTCCCAAATTTGTCCGACTTTATATTTGTCGTCTTGATCAGTTCCAGTGAATAATTTTAAAAACATAAAAGTCCAATTAATAGTCCCATGGGTTCTTAGTCCGCTTTGTCAAAACGCATGACGCACAACGTTTATGTATAAGCCGTTGCGGGTTTAGATTACTAAATTGTCCCACGTTACAAAAGATTTTAAGCTGATAAAACTTATCACCTTAAACCGAGCCCCGCAATGGATTATACATTTTGTTGTGGGCAGTATTCTTTCACGTCTCTTTATTTTTACGTTTTTTATTCTCTAGCCGTAATCTCCTATTTTCCATTACAGTGTAAAAGCGACCAAGAATGTTATACTGGAAATAATTTCTGTCGACTAACTCAATAGATTCTCTGTCATAATCATTTAAAATCTCTGAAACCCTTTCGTGAAAGTCAATTATTTTCATTTCGTCAAATGACAAATTGCCTTTTTGTTTTTGATCATTTAGGTAAATCTCTAGTTTTTCTTTACCCGTC
>JAHEZH010000141.1 GCA_023251155.1 Flammeovirgaceae bacterium
TCAATAATAGCATGATCAGTAAAAAGATAGTTATCGCAATAACATCTTCCGTTTTTGCCAAATCAATACCAAAGAATGAAAGCATGTACGGAATCGTATAGTTGATTAAATCGACCGAACGATTTTTTACTGAAACAATTTCCACACACATATTCCCTCTTTTGATTGTACCGACTGCAACAAAAAGTAGTATTACGCTTAAAACAGTAACACCTAAAAGAATGTAAATGGGAAGTGGATGATAGAATCTATGCGTTTCATTAAAATCAAAATCCTTTACAGCCAGTATAAAAAATAGCGGTGAATATGCGCTAATAAATAGAAGTATGGCAGTAAATATTTTTGGTTTCATCTACATTTCACCTTTGAAGGCTTTATCTAACAGGCTTGGCATTAACTCAGTTAATTCGTGTTTTGTTTGTTTATAGTGGTCCTTAATTGAGTTTGTTTTTTCAAGTAATGCCACAAATTCTTTTTGTAAACCGATTGCCGCAACTGGGACGGTGATTTGATGAAGTAACTTGTTGTTTAGTGTACGGTTTCTATCAACTGTGCCTGGAGAAGCAGAACTTAGCTTTTCAACGCCTTCAAAGGTTCTGAAATAGTAGTAAAGAAATTCAGGGTCAATGATTTCTAAATTCGGCAAACAAGTTATATATCGATGTGAACCAACCCAGCCGTCATATTTTTTTGGAATTAATCCCACTGCTCCTTCCCATGCCTTTATATTACTAAAAAGCAGATCACCTTCTCTCATCCAAAATGGCTTTTGCCAAGTCAAATCTGAGCCTTTGAAACTAGGATTTTCAAACAGGCCTTTTCCGAAACTTCTAACACCTATCTCGAAATAAGTTTGTTCTGGATTGATCTCAACTTGTCTTCGGTGAATTGGCGCAACTTCTTTCATCGGCAACCACTCCGCAGTTTCAATTAGCTCGAGATATTTACTATAGAGTAAATTATTTATGTCCTTTAGTTGCTCATCTCGTAGATGAAAGATTTCATTTCGCTTTGATTCGATACTTTCAATTTTCTTAACTATTTCATGTTGATATGAAATGCTGGGCAGGTTGATTTGAAAGTCCAAAAAGAACCTTTCCTTAAATCTGTTTCTACTTGCTTTTGTTACTCCAATGCAATATTGCTCTACTGCTTTCCAAGTTTTAGCTTGATTGAAATAATAATGTAGAAATTTAACATCCGCTTTTGTCTCGTCTATTTTAAAAGTTGGATATTCATCCGAAACATAATATCCATCAAACTCATCCCGTACAAAATCAAAGGCTCCCTTCCAAGCAAATAATCTACTATAAATGAATTGACCAGATTGTATCTTATTGAGAGTCTTACTCCCGATTTCTGAACCTTGTTTTTGCTCACGGACAAACAACCCTCTTCCTTCTAAACTCATTCCCAATAGAGTGTAAGTCTCGGAAGGGTTAAGAGAAATTGAATTATCTACTTGCTGAACAACCTCCCCAATTCTTGTTTGTTTCCAATCATGCTTCATTACTAATCATTAGATTAATTTCATTTTCAATTCCTTTCATTAAAGCAATTATGAGCTTTTCCTTCTCCAATATAGAATTCACCAATTCCGCTGGTTCTTTGTATTCAAACTCACCCTTTCTATTTGGGTTTTTAATGTCAAGATTTACATTGATTAGCTTGCCAGTTTCATCTGTTGTTACAACGTCTTTTATTTTTACTTTCCACGCGTTGTCACTTGCTTTTCTCTTGCTCCACCATCTTTTGATTTCATCAAACTCTTCGAATTGTATAGGCTTAGTCTTGCTGTATTTCTTTTTATCAGAAGGTGGAAGTAATTCATAATACCAAATTTCTTTGGTGGGCTCACCATGTTGAAAGAATAAAAGATTGCACGGAATTGTTGTGTACGGAGCAAAGATGCCTTCGCCAAGTCTTACAATGGTGTGCAAATTGAATTCTTCAATCAATTGTTTTTTAACCCTTGCTGCAATGCCATCAGCAAACAAAGTACCGTGAGGCACAACAATAGAAGCCCTTCCACCTTCGCTTGTTGGTTTTTTGCGCTTCAATTTTCGCATAATCAACTGCAAAAAGAGTAACGCGGTTTCCGTGGTTTGCTTATCGTCTGGGAAGTTGTTTAAAATTCCTTTTTCTTCTTCGCCTCCAAAGGGTGGGTTGGCCAAAACAATATCAACTCTGTCTTTGTCGCTAATATCTCTTAGTGGAACGCGCAAACTATTGCCGCTATCAATTTTTGGATAATTCAACCCATGAAGTAAGAGATTCATTTGAGAAAGAAGGTAAGGCAATGGTTTCGCCTCGCCACCAATAATTGATTTCTCTTGCAATACCTTCTTGTGTTCTACCGTTTTGGCTTGTCTCTTTAAATGTTCGAATGCTTCCACTAAAAAGCCACCAGTTCCGCAGGCAGGGTCTAACACTGTTTCTCCAATTTTTGGATCAAGCATTTCAACCATAAACCTTACAACCGGGCGCGGTGTATAAAATTCTCCCGCATCACCGCTTGCGTCTCGCATTTCTTTTAGAATGCTTTCATAAAGATGGGATAAGGAATTTAGTTCCTCATTACTTGTGAAATGTATCTCATCAATTTTATTTAAAATGTCACGCAACAAATATCCGTTTATCATTCGGTTGGTGACTCCTTTAAAAACAGTCGCGACAACGTCCTTACGTTCAGCGCCTGTCTCACTTTGCAATGCTCTCAAATAATAGAACAACCCTGTTCTGGATTTTCCATCAGCGAGTTTTACCTTTTCATTGTTTATGAAAGCAAGTAAATCGTCTCCAGTAAGATTCTTGTCTTTTGCCCAATCTCTCCAGCGATACGGTTTATCTATGGCACTTCTGTATTTTTTACCTTCTAACTGTGCATTTACTTCTTGTAATTGTTCATTGTCATCTAAGAACTTTAGAAACATAATCCAAGTAAGCATAGGTAAACGGTCTCCGTCTCCGTTCATACCCTTGTCCTTACGCATAATATTCCTACACGACTTTATAATGCCCGATAAACGTTGTGCAGGCGTTTCAGTAACAACTGTTTTAGGTGCTTTCTTAACTGTCTTCTCCTTCTTAGTCTTTGCCATTTCCTTATTTTATGCTGCGTCTGCGTAAAGCAGAGTTTGTAGTTCTTCGATTGCTTTTTTGAATTGGTCTATTCCTCCAAATTCATTTACTATTTCAATTGGATTTCCCTGCTGTGCTATTGGCTCAACCGAAATGATGTCAGGTGTAATTTGGTTTAGTCCATAATCAATATACTTTTCTAAAATCAGATTCAGAACATGTTTAGCCTTGTCGCTGTAGTCAGCAAAGAAATCTGATTTATTTTTCTTTAATAAATCTGCTCTCTGCTTTCGTGTAAGAGGTTTTAAGTCAAAGGCGACAAAGCACAGTAGGTCGAAAGGATCAACTTCCTTTTGTTTAGTTATTTCCATGAGTTGCTCAATGGAAATTCCACTGTTTTCTAGTTCTTCTAAAATATGTTTACGCTCCTCTAAATCATTCCACTTATTTCGGAAATCATTTATAGAAGGAAACATTATTGTGATTTGCTCTTTGGCGTATTGTGAGAACTGAATGGTTCTTAGTTTTCCACTAGCATCCAAAATTTGAACGCTTTCAGCGACAATTGAAACTGTTCCTTCGCTTATATAATATTTTTGTCTGGTCTGTCCTCCTGTGAAACCTCCTGTTGGTGGTGCATCTGTGTCATCGTCATCTCTATCGTCTGGAGTATCCGGTGTCCATTCATCACCGTCAATAACATTTCCGTCTCCGTCAATTTCATCCTCGGTTATCAAAGGTGGTTCACCATCAAAGTCTGGATCAGCAAAATTTCTGGTTGCACTACCTGTGTAATCCAAAATAGTAAAGAACAATTTCTCTTTATCCTCTCGCACTCTTGTACCGCGTCCAACGATTTGTTTGAACTCAGTCATTGAGTTTATATTCCGGAAAATCACAATGTTTTTGCAAGTAGGAACATCAACGCCAGTGCTTAAAAGTTTGGAAGTGGTTACGATTACTGGAATTGGTTCGTCAATATCCATAAACCTGCTTAGGTGTCCTTTGCCTATATCGCCTTCTTCGGATACAATTCTTACCGCATAGTCCGGGTATTGCTGAACCAAATCTCTATTAAGATTGCTCAATTCTCTGCGGAATTGGTCGGCATGTTCTTGGTTAACACAAAATACTATTGTCTTATCAAACCTCCCGTATTTTACCATAAAGGTGTAAAGGTGCTTTACGACCGCTATTGTTCTTGGTAAATAAGAAAGGGAGTTTTCAAAATCGGGTGTGGTATAAACACCATCAGGAATAAGTTCTCCGTTGTCGTCTCGTTGACCGTCTTCTGGTCTGAAGCCAGTTGCATCTGTTTCAGTAACTACCCGATGAACGAGGTAGGGTGCTAAGAATCCGTCCTCAATTCCTTGTTTCAGACTGTATATATAGAGCGGGTTTCCAAAATAAGCGTAGGTGTCTTTGTTATCGTCTCTTAACGGAGTCGCTGTTAGACCTACCTGAACCGATGTTTCAAAATATTCCAAGATTACCCTCCAATTACTCTCGTCAGAGGAACTTCCACGATGACACTCATCAATGACAATTAAATCAAAGAAATCTTTCGGTAACTTCCTGAATGCACCTACTCTGTTTCCGTCTTCTGCTAAAGACTGGTAAGTTGAAAAATATACTTCTCGGCTGCTCGGTAATCCTTCTTCTGGAACCAAGCATCTTGCATCCCCAAAAATTGCAAAGTCTTTAGCGTGCGGGTCTGTTACTAAGATACTTCTGTCTGCAAGAAATAAAATCTTAGGTCTGCGATGTTCGCCTTTGGTATTCCAACGGTTGAACCAAAGTTTGTAAATGATTTGAAATGCAACAGTCGTTTTTCCTGTTCCAGTAGCTAAAGTCAACAGTGCTCTTTTCTTGCCTTCTAAGATTGCTTTGACTGCTCGGTTAATGGCAATTCGTTGATAGTATCTTATCTCTTTGCCGAGAGTTGCAAAGAAAGGCTTTAAAAGGGTTTCTTGAATCTCTCGTTTGATTGGTTCAACTTTATTTAGCCTGTTCCAAAGCTCTGTTGGTGTTGGATACTTTGATATTTTTGATTCAAGTCCAGTGATAAAGTCGAACTCTAAAATATCTGCTCCATTTGTGGAGTACGCAAACTTAAGTCCGAGTGTTTTGGCGTAGTCTTTTGCCTGTTGGATTCCATCAGCAGCCGATTTGTATTTTTTCTTTGCCTCAACAATTGCGATAGGGAAGCTTTGGGAATAGCGAAGTAAGTAGTCAAATCGTTTCGCTTTCTTTCTTCTTGCCTTTCGTCCAATTACTATGATTTTTCCATCTGTAAAAGTCCGTTGCTCCAATATTAACTCATCTGTCCATTGACTTTCATACAGCTTGGGCAATACTTCCTTTCGGCAAGTATCCGCTTCGCTATCTTGATCAGTAATCTTAATATGGTCTGGCATCATTTTATAGATACGGAAATTTACTTAAGCCTCCAACTTTAAATCTCCGCATACATACTCCAATAACTCTCCTGGATTCACCTCGATAGCCAAGGCAATTAGATACAGCTCTTCTGCCGTTAATCTTGCACTCTCCTTATTCGAAAGCTCGTTGAGCCGAGTGGTATGAATCTTTGTTTTCCTTGAAATAGCGGCTCTGTTGACGGATTTTCTGGCGAGGTACTCACCTAATTTTGTCATGGATAATGTTTTTAGGAACATTAATTTAATAATTAGGCACATGTATTAATTATTTAGGAATTCAAAGTATGAAATTATGCCTAAATTCATTATACTTGTTCTAATAATAGGAATACATATCGTTTATGGTAGTACACGATTCGAGCAAAAATCACTTAAGAATTGAAATACCGTTGAGTAGCCCTGATGGTCTGATTCGGTATCAAAACGCCCTGCTGAGTATTCTAAGGAGAATAAGAATCGATAAATGCGAGACCGAGTTCAAGGAAGATTTAAAAGCGGTTTATGAACTACTGTCGCATCTTCAAATCGAGGAATGTATTACAAAGTCCGTGAGCGAGATGAGCGATGAGAAATTCAAAATTATGCTTCAATCATGACCCGCGCTTACGAAATATTCATTCACTGTAAACGGCCTCCAAGCTAATCCACCTGCGCAAATGCTTCGGTGGACTCGAAGTTTAGGTTAATAAAATAGATGGAGTCCATCGGCCGGGTTGACATCACAGCATTCTCTTCAGTGCTGGTGAGTCACCCGGTTCTATTGTTTCAATTTTTTAAATCTTAATCTCTATCGAGCATGAAACGAAAAATATGCTTGCTGGCACTGCTTTGTCTTTTTGGTAGTGCGGTGGCACAAAGCAAAAATTCCGGTCTGGTCATTGGTGACCGTGTGCCGGATGTGGTTCTCACCGGAGTGATCAATCATTCCTCCGATCAGATCAGGTTGTCGGAGTTCAAAGGCAAATTACTGATCATTGATTTTTGGGCAACGTGGTGTTCGCCCTGCATTGCCATGTTTCCGAAGACAGATTCGTTGCAGAAGAAGTTCTCGGGTAAGGTAGTATTTCTTCCGGTGACGTATCAGTTGAAAGAGGAAGTCACCAAACTTTTCTCAAAGGCTTCACGGCTGAAGAACATTCGCTTGCCCATGGTAACGGGTGATAAAACGCTTCACGAACTTTTTCCGCACAAGGAACTTCCGCACTATGTATGGATTGGTGGTAATGGTGTGGTAAAGGCGATCACCGGACACCATGAAGTGAATGAGGCCACCGTAAGCAAGATGTTGACGGAACCTTCGCAGTCTCTTGCCGAAAAGAAGGACGCAATGAAAGCGTACAATCCGGAAGTGCCGTTGCTTTTTCAACCTATTGGTATAGAGAAAGAACACGTGCTCTTCCAGTCTATGCTCACCCGGTACGTGGAAGGTGTGCAGAGCCGATTCGATGTGATTCGCGATGAACAAGGTTCGGTCACGCGCATCACGATGGCGAATGCATGGATACAATTGATATTCGCGCTGGCGTGGAGTGATGAAACGCGTTACTTCAGTCGCAACCGGATTGTGCTGGAAGTGAAAGATCCTTCCGGAGTGATCTCCAACCTGGAAGGCGCTCCATTCAAAGCATGGCTTCGGGATCATGCATGGTGCTATGAAGTGATCGTGCCATCGCACTTGTCGGCAAATATTTTTGAAATTATGCGGAGTGATATGACGCGACTGTTTCCGCAGTATATCGCTTCCGTAGAGAAACGTGCCGTACCCTGCCTTGTACTGGTTCGGACTTCTGGAAATGATAAGATGAAGTCCAGTACGGCTTCTTCTGTTAGTAATGCCGATGCATTTAGTCTATCCATCACCAACAGCAGTATTCAACTGCTTGTCTCGCAGCTTAATCATTACCTCCAACACCTGAACAAACCGGTTGTCGATGATACCGGATACAAAGGCAATGTGGATATAAATCTCGATGCCAAACTGAGCAGCGTTGACGATCTGCGCAAGGCATTGAAGGCGTATGATCTTGACCTGATTGAGACGAAGCACAACATCGAAGTCCTTGTTATCCGAAATGCGAATTAAGCATGGCTCATTAACCTAAAACTAATAACGTATGAAAAATCAATTACTCCTTTTACTGATTTTGTATTGCAGTCATGATGCACTATGCCAGTCGCAGATTAGCGGGCGCATCACTTCGGCCACGGACATCCAGCCTCTCCCTGGTGTAAACGTGATTGTGAAAGGAACCACCATTGGAACCACAACAGATGCTGATGGTCGGTACAGTATTCAGGCGCGTGAAAAAGATGCGCTGATATTTTCTTTTATCGGTTACGCGTCACAGGAAGTTGTGGTAAGCACAATGACTGAAATCAACATTACCATGACGGAAGATATCTCCACGCTGGATGAGGTGATGATTGTATCCACCGGCTACCAGGAGATACCAAAAGAACGTGCTACCGGTTCCTTTGCCCAGGTGGACAATGAACTTGTTAACAGGCGCATTAGTACGGATGTACTGAGCCGTCTGGAAGATGTTACCAGTGGTTTGATCTTTAACCGGAATGTGGAAGGCAACACGAATGATATCAGCATTCGTGGAAGGAGTACCATTTTTGGTAACGCCAGTCCGTTGATCGTGATCGACAACTTTCCGTATGATGGCGATATCAACAACATCAACCCGAACGATGTTGAGTCGGTGACCGTGTTGAAAGACGCAGCCGCTGCTTCCATCTGGGGAGCTCGCGCAGGAAACGGTGTGATCGTGATCACTACCAAAAAAGGAAAACGCAATCAGGCTCCACGCATTTCGGTTAACTCCAACGTCACCATCGCGCAAAAGCCGGATGAGTTCTATGCACCGCGTATGACTACAAGTGATTTTATTGACGTGGAGCGAATGCTCTTTGATAAAGGGTATTTTGAAAGTGCCGAAGTATCAGATGGTCATGAACCACTTACTCCGGTGGTGGAGTTACTGATTGCGCACCGTGATGGACTTATAGAGACCGATGAAATGGAACAGCGACTGTCGTTACTGAAACAAAACGATGTGCGCAGGGATTATGAGAAGTACCTCTATCGAAACGCCATTAATCAACAATACTCCATCCGCATTCAGGGCGGATCAGATTCGCACCGCTACAACGTATCCACTGGCTTGGACAGAAACCTGGAGAATTTAACAGCCAATGATTTCAGTCGCTTTACGCTGAATGCAAATAACACATGGTCATTCTTTAGCGACAAACTGGAAGTGAGTGCCGGGTTATACTATGCGCAATCGAAACGAACCAGAAATAATGATGGCCTCACCAACCTGCGATTTAATTCTACTTCACCCATGTATCCGTATGCGCGATTAAAAGATGATGAAGGCAACAACGCCACGGTGATCAAAGACTATCGGTTGGGTTTTGTAGAACAGGCTCAGGCGGATGGATTGCTCAACTGGAAATATTCTCCACTCGATGAGATCGGCTTCCGCGACAACACTTCGCTTTTACAGGATTACCGGATCAACACCCGGCTACAATACAAGTTCAACAAAAGCCTGAACGCTGAAGTACTCTATCAATATTGGAACAGCAACACGGCAACGCGGGACAATCAACGGATCGAATCATACGCTACGCGGGATCAGATCAATAAGTTTACACACGCTGATGTGGATGGAAATTTAACTTATCCCGTTCCGATGGGCGGAATACTGGATACGTATGACCAACGTTCATCGAGCTATAACTTTCGTGGCCAACTCAATTTGAATCATGCATGGGATAACCACGCTATTTCGGCATTGGCCGGTTACGAGGTAAAAGAGCTGAACTCGGATGCAAACTACTATCGGTACTACGGTTATAACGATGACCTCGCCACGACACAGCGGGTAGATTACACTTCGTTCTTTCCGGCCTACAATAATCCAGGCCAGTACATTTCCATTTACAATCGGGATGGAATTAGTTCGATGACCGACCGGTTCATTTCGTATTTCGCGAACGCAGCTTATACATTCAAAAGTCGTTACACTTTTTCAGCCAGCGCACGAAAAGATCAATCCAATCTTTTTGGTGTGAATGCGAACCAGCGCGGAGTACCATTGTGGTCAACCGGATTGGCCTGGACCGTAAGCGATGAACCGTTCTATAAATTATCATGGCTTCCTTACCTTAAAATGCGTACCACCTTCGGGCACAATGGTAACATCGATAAATCAGTAACAGCTTACACAACTGCGGTAAGCCTGGGATATAATTCATTAACCGGATTACCATATAGCACAATCATTAATCCACCAAATCCAGCACTGCAATGGGAACGTGTTAAGATCTGGAATGCGGGTATCGACTTTGAAACGAAAGACAGAATATTGAGCGGAAGCATTGAGTATTACACCAAATGGGGAATCGATCTGATTGGTTCAATGCCCTATCCACCATCAACAGGAGTTACGGTATTCAGAGGTAATAATGCAGATACAAAAGGACATGGTGTTGACCTCGTATTGAATGCTGCAATTATTAATCGTGAGTTTAAATGGAATGCGAATCTTCTCTATAGTCACCTGACGGAAAAAGTGACTTCGTATAAGATAGAAGCTCCGGCAGTGAAGTATGTATATGATGGAAGCGGAAGTGCGCTGATCTCGTATCCGCTTGAAGGAAAACCACTATTCGGCATCTACAGTTTCGATTGGGCAGGACTTGATCCCGAAACGGGTAACCCACAAGGTTATGTGGATGGTGCTGTCAGTAGTGAATACGCAACAATCATAAGTAATGCTACTACCAAATCAATAGTGTATCATGGCTCGGCAAGACCTACTTCGTTTGGCTCATTACGCAATACAATCTCGTGGAAGAATATTTCTTTGTCGGTGAATGTGAGTTACAGGCTTGGCTATTATTTCAAACGAAGTTCCTTGAGGTATAGCAATATTCTAAAAGGACAAGTTGATCATGGTGATTACGCAAACCGTTGGCAGAATCCCGGTGATGAACAATCAACATCCGTTCCTTCGATGCCGGAGTTCATGGATCAAAATCGTGATGATTTTTATCTCAACTCTTCCGCGCTGGTAGAGAAAGGTGATCATATCCGTTTGCAAGATATCAACCTTACCTATACGCTGGATAGAAATCAGTTCTCGCATTTGCCATTCAATAGGGTTCATCTCTATGTGTATGCTAATAACCTGGGCATCCTGTGGAAGGCTACAGATAGTGACCTCGATCCCGACTATCCAACCATGAAGCCGGTGCGAACCCTTGCTGCCGGAGTTAAAATTGATTTCTGATTACCAAATATTGAAATGCTATGAAAAAATATATCAACACGATACTGATAGTTTCCTGTTTGATCACAGCAGGATGCAGTGATGACTTTTTGGAGAAGAAGCCGGACAAATCGCTCGTAGTTCCCACTACGCTGGAAGACTTGCAAGCGCTGCTTGACAATGCTGACCGCGTTATGAATATCGTTCCTGCTATCGGGATGGTCGCTTCAGATGACGCCTTTACTACGGACAATGCCTGGCAGGGATTATTCACGGCCACAGAACGAAACAGTTATATCTGGAAGGATAACATCTATGAAGGAGAAGCGTGTGGCGACTGGAATATTCCGTATCAACAGGTCTTCTATGCAAATGTTGTATTGGAAGGATTGGAGAAGATAGAGGCTACATCTGCCAACGAAGCGCAACGAAAAAGTATCAAGGGAAGTGCATTGTTCTTCCGTGCACATGCTTTCCATCAGCTACTAGAACTTTTTTCAATGCCTGTTGGTGAAAGTTCTGGTTTAGGAATTCCCATCCGGTTAACGGCAGATGTAAATGCAGAGGTGACTCGCGCTTCACGAGGGGAAACATTTAACCAGATCATCAACGACCTGACGGATGCATTGCCATTGCTTCCGGTGAATTCATCGTATAAGACAAGGCCAACTACGGCAGCCGCGATGGCGTTGTTGGCACGAGTGTATTTGATTATGGGAGATTACGAAAATGCTGAGAGTTGGGCGAGCGAGTCATTGAATGAAAATAACTATCTGTTGGATTACAATACACTTAATGCAGCGGCAACACGTCCCGTGGCACGAATGAACGATGAAATTTTATTTCATGGACAAATGATTACCTATGGCTATACCGTGTTCTCCACAACGTATGTTGATACATTACTATATGCGTCTTACGAGAATGATGATTTGCGCAAGCAGGTTTTCTTCAGGCTTCGGAGTCCGAACCGATATACTTTCAAGGCGAACTACACCGGAACATCTACGCTGTTCGGTGGTATTGCTAACGATGAAGTTTATCTGATTCGTGCAGAATGCAGGGCAAGGCTAGGAAATATTGCCGGAGCACTGGAAGATTTGAATGCGCTACTTGAAAAACGATGGAAGACTGGAGCCTTAGTTCCTGTAGAAGAGACAGATCCGGAGATTCTGCTTGCACGTATCCTGGAAGAAAGAAGAAAAGAATTGCTCTTCCGCGCCACGCGATGGAGTGATCTGAAAAGATTGAATCAGGATGAACGTTTTGCAATTACGCTACACCGGACACTTAATGGAACAGAACACAGTTTACCTCCCAATGATGTACGCTACGCGTTCCCGATTCCCGATCAGGAAATACAAACGAGTGGTATTGAACAAAACCCACGCTAATATTTTGCCATGACCCTCAAACGAAATGTAATGGTGGTAGACGATGATGACCTTGTCCACTTGATCAGCAAACGAATACTCTCAGCCTATGCGTGTGTGAATAATGTTTACAGTGCCTACAATGGCCAGGAAGCTTTGGATATGCTTCACCAGGGATGTGAAGGTGCGATGAACCTTCCAGCGGTGGTCTTACTTGATCTGCACATGCCCATCATGAACGGGTTTCAGTTCTTCAGCGAGGTGAAAGAAATGGAATGCCTCAAAGACAGCAAGCTGGTGACGATCATGTTTTCATCAACGCTTGATCCGGCTGACATTGAACAGGCACAGTCGCTCGGTATCGATTACTTTTTCTCCAAGCCGATTTTGCTGGAGAATATAGAATCCGTTTTTAGAAAGGAGTTTACTTCTTAGGTAAAAGGCATGGATGAACGTGAATCATCCATGCACTTTTTTATGGAACGGTATGACGGCTTAGTCCGCATCGTAGGTTCCGGGAACCAGTGTGCCAGGTATCATCTGGTTTTGCTGGTTGAACCTTGCCACACATTCGTCAGAGCTACTGACGCAGGTGTACGACTGCGTTTCACTGATAGGCTGCCAGGCGCCATCGATCTTGGCCTTCAATGTTCCTACGGGAGGAGCACTAAAGGCGTGGGTAACAAAGGCAGCACCGATGGCAAAAAGAAAGGCCATTACAGGCAGAGATTTTCCAAAGAACTTTTTCATAACACTGGATACTTTTTTAACAACTCAAAAAGCATCAAACCGTCTATCGGGTTTTTCAAAGTGCCTACTCTGTTTCAGGTTTTCAGCGTTCCCCTGCGCCCGGTGATCAGTCAGGCATCTGCGCAAATATTTTTTATGTCATCATCAGTCTTCGCTTTCGCTCGATGATGACTCCGGCAAGAGCCAGAAGAGTAAAGACAATGTTGAAGATTAGGTGTGCTTCCCAGGACAGGGTATTAAGTATGCCTCCGCATGAACATGGAATGTAGGCGAATGTATTTGCCAGTATCAGACTTACATATAAGGTAAAGGCAAGCATCAGCAGAAATGCCAGTGAAAATCCATAAAGCCGTAGCGGTTTAAAGATGAGGAAAATGGAAGTGGTTATTTCGGATACAGGAACTAGCCAAACCAGATTTTGCCTGAGTGTTTCCGGTAAGGGCTGGTTCAGCATCTGTTTACGGAAAGCATCAATGTCCAGTAACTTGCTGGAAGCGGTGTAAATGAAAAGTAGGATAAGTAGAACTGCTATCAGCTCTGCGGGAGACTTTCTAACCATAGGTTTGCTGGCTCTTTTACCTGATAACAGTTCCCGGCAGCGACACCCTACTTTTTTGGTCTTAAATCTCTTGATTTAGGTCCCTCGCATTTCGAGAACGACCTTCAACTCTTGTTACGAATGCAGAAGTATCCGCAGGCACTTCCAGTTTTGCTAGCTTATTCAGCCCTATCAAAGATTGGAAATCTCTGTTAAGAACCTCCTGCAATGTCTCTTGGACTTAGAGTTCTTCCAGGTCTTGTTAAGAGAAACTCCTGACTTGACAATAAGACCAGTTCCTCCCAATACAATAGTCTTGAAAAATTCTGTCTCTGTATACTGGGCTGACTGAAGTAGCATCCCTGCACCGAAAGCAAAAGTGGTGACGTCAACAGAGAGTGTAAATATGTTCTCGTTAAAATCTTTTAGCACACTGTTATATTTTTTAACAAAATCTTCACTTGTCTGCCCTCCTTCAATATTTCTATAAAATGAGTCAAGCTCAGAGTGAAACGCTTGTTGGTATTTTTTGAAATTGGGAGTGTTTCTCAACTTAACAATATCATCAAAAGTAACCTTACTGAAATTTGGCATCTTCAAGTTGATGACTGACTGAGCATTGTTAAGTTCGTTTGTTGGGTTGGGAGCTTTGGATTTTAAGAAGTACGATAGTTTATCGACTCCGGGCTTATCGGTGATCGGTGACTTCCCTTGAGTATCCGCTATTGTATTGGAGAGCACAACCATATAAAGGGCACCTAGTTCTTCAGAAACCAAAAGACCTCCATCAGTATGATGCGCAAAGCCGTTTGAGATACAAAAATGCTCCCAATCGTGACTAAATTTTTCTCCATAGAGCTTATACTTTTGGTTTGATTTATCTCGCCAATATTCTATGGCATTTACATGTCCTAGTTTTAAATCAAAGCGATAAGGATCATTGGCAATTCGTTCAGTAATATCAATCGCATCAAGGGATGATGTATAACCTTCCTGATATTCTGGTCTATGAAAGTGTAAAAGATCAGTATCGTTTGTAATCTTGTTATACAGTTCTGATAACTGCGAATCTCCTGTGGGTGGGATAATCGGATTCAGCTTATCCAAGTATAGTAATGCAAATTTCAACCAGTCTTCGTTTGTAGATTCAAAGTCGGGGTAATAGATCAGATCCTTCATGCAAGTATGGTTTTATTGGAGTTACTATTATTCGATTAAAAAGCTTAAATTGTTTACCTCTACAATATCCAAAAACTCCTTCAACATCCTGTACCCCGACTGCGGTTTATAAGGAAGTTCATGCAACGGCATGTCTAAAATATCCTGTAATGTTTTGTATCCGTTGGCCTTGGCCATCACCTTAAACTCCTTGCTGACGTCAAGATTTTTGATGGCTTTTTGTAGGATGGGATGAGTGATTTCCTGTGTCATAGCGTAAAAGATTTTGGGTTGTTGATGTGAAAAAACCAACAGGAATTTTCGCGCATTGCAAAAGTAGTCATCCCTGTTTTTAGAAAATCTTAAAATTATTTCTTACTGATTATGAGATACTTACCAGGTGTCCTGGGACAGTTGTGACTGTTTTAACAACGGGTTACAACCGTGATTTGAACCATAGATTTTCAAAGCAGAACAAATCATGGCAACCAATATTATCACCCCGGAAGACCTACAAGTTTTCAAAGTAGAGCTACTCGAAGCCATTGAAAAGTTACTGTCACAAAGACAGGCAGAGCCAGTACAACGCTGGCTCAAATCTCCGCAGGTCAGGAAGCTTTTAAACCTCTCACCTGGAACATTACAGAACCTTCGCATTAATGGTACGTTTCCCTTCTCCAAAATTGGTGGCGTCATCTTCTACGATTATGAAGACATCGAGCGAATCCTTCAGGAAAGGAAACGCAATACAGAATCTTCTCTTACAAAAAATCAACTATGAAGATCATGAAAGCGGAAAGCAAAAGTTTGTCGGAATATGAAAAGCTGCACGTTACACCCTGCGGCTTTCCGCAGGGAGCAAGATGTACAAATGTTAACACATTTGGCATCTTGCCTCATCGCCTGAGGGCTCTTCGGGAACGAAGCCTCGGAACTCGGCTTCTGTGGTTTGCTAAAATGTATCAAGTATGAGCCAGCGAAAATATAACACGGAAGAGCCGCTTAATCACCTGATCGGTGTACGGGTATCGGAAGCATTCTACAACAAACTGGAAGGCCTCCGCAAGAATTCCAACTGCCAGACACTCGGAGAATTTGCACGGATGATTTTACAGAAAGAAGAGATCATCTGGTATCACAAGGATGCATCCTCTGATACAGTCACTGTCGAACTGACAGCGATCCGCAAAGAACTTAAGGCCAT
>JAHEZH010000259.1:0-811 GCA_023251155.1 Flammeovirgaceae bacterium
AATGAAGTGGCCTGAACCAGTTCATGTTTACTCGTTAGTTTTCCTGTCAACGAGCACTTCTCCTGTTGAATCGGGGGCATATCTGGATAAGACTAAATTACTAGCGATAGTCGTTTTTTTGCATTTAGATGGGTAAATTACTGAAAGTCACATCCGGCACGATCGGAAATAAAATAACAAGGGATGGTGACCATAACAGCTATCGAGAGTCAAAAGTCAAGGAAACTTAAATTTGAATCTTATGAAAGAAATGATCTCATCCGTTGTGATACTAGCTGTCATTTCGATAACCGCCTGTTCGCAAACCGCCAAGGTTAAAAGTAATACGAAAGAGAATGGAGTTCCCGTTGTTGTCCTTGACGCATTTAAGAAGGACTTTTCATCTGGTATTAATAATAAGTGGTCAACAGTACCTGCAGTGGCCATTGGCGAAGAGTATCTGGTATCCATGCACGATGATGGGAAAGCTACCTTTTATACGATAGTTATCAGGGGAACTAATTTAAAAGGTGAAGCCGTCTATGATGCTAACGGTGTACTGCACTATTCCAAAGAGTTAGTAAGAGACACAGCCTTACCGTATTCAGTTGTTAAAGCGATAGAAGATAAATATCCGGGTTATGTCATCATAAAAGACTATGAAAAGATAAAAATGGGAAAATCGAACTTTTCGCATTACAAGATTTTTATCGAGAATGAAAAAGAAAAGAGAGTTTTGGCTATCGATTCTGACGCCCGAATTCTTAGGGAAAGGAAGGTCAGGTAAGTTTTAAGATTGGTTTTGTTAAAAGTCCATCCGGAGTAGCAATCG
>JAHEZH010000259.1:821-6045 GCA_023251155.1 Flammeovirgaceae bacterium
CAGCTCAATAGGGGGAGAACGATGTACAATTCCTTTTACGTTAGGCCGCGATGGCACTTCACCTTTTAATATTGCCACTTCGAATGGTTCCATACATCTGATTTTGGAAGCGTCCCGGATGATGTCTTTATTTTCTCCATGAAACAGTTTTTTGCGATTAACGAACCGATCGCTGACCCACTCTGTTCCTTTTCCGGAATACGTGCAAAGTAATCGAAGGTCGTAGGCATCGGTATGGAATTTACGACAGGCATCATCCGCCACTATTTTCAGGATTAACCGAAGATGGGCCGCGCCGGTTATTTTAAAAAAAACGGACGCCATGGCAATGATGTCTTCCTGCATTCTACTCTTTCCCATGGAGGTACTACCCACATCCATTAACTGATCGCTGATGACTGTTGCCAAGTTTTGCTGGTTGATCACGGTAGTGATGCCCTTGAATGGTCGCTGCATCAGTAGACGTATATAGGAATCAATCTCCCGGTCCGGTGTCCGTTTATAATAGACGAGATTCACATCAGATTGAAGGATTTTTTGCAGATCGTCAGGGTCATGTGCTCGAACCTGACGATTCTCTTTTGTTCCGATAATTTCTTTAATCCAATTCATGAGATTGTGTTGTTCAGTGGATGAGTAAGCGCTTGTTAATTGGTTTTTAAATCGTTCGACACTACCTGGATCACACTGGGGTGTCGCGCGACCGGATTTGCTGTTGCTGTATTGTGCGGCGCACATCGGCTTGTTTACAAGTCTGGTGATTGATCATGTGAGCAGTAGCCACCAGCATAGCACCCGAAGTAGTCAATGCGATTTCCCAAAATGCGGTATCGGCCATTCTGCTTAGCGTAATGATCACAAATCCAGCAATACAAAACCCAAGAGCAGTAAATTTCCGATGATGACGAAAGTAGCCAGGTAACAGTGAACTGAGTGCCAGAATAGCACTTAACACAATCACGGCTTCTTCCACATAACCATGCGCTAAAAAGGATAGCTTACTGAATAGGCCTGCACTTAACAGCATGGGCACAAGCAGACAATGCATGGCGCATAGGGTAGAAGTCCAGCATCCGATGATATCGATTGTCCGTGGTGTGAAAAAAGTCTTGATCACGAATTACAGCAATGAGTTTATTGACAGATAGAAAATGAAAGGGGAGTTACTGCTTCAGGGTACAAGGCGGGCCTCTTTCAGTATAAAGTTCATGTGGTTGACATCTTTCTTATTCAATACCAGTTTGCCGGAGACCTGTATCACCTGGTCGGGTTTAAACCTTGGATGTTCCGTTTCGAATTGTACCTCAGCTACTGACTCGGGGCCGGCACCACCACAGAAGAAGCAAGCGGCATAGGGAACCTTGGAGATAATGACCGAATTTTTTGTTCCCGTATCCACGGGCAGGTAATGACCTTTGATGAGTATTTCTTCATTTTCATATTTTCTTATTCCGTCATCGAATTGAGGCACCAGAAAATATTCGTTCAGCTCTTTGAATAACTCAGAGGAAAATTTCACACGGCTGAAAAGAACCCAGCCATTCGTTACGGGCGGAATTTGTTGTGCATGAATAATAGTAATGGCACAAAAGGCAAAAAAGAGTAACCGATTAGTTTTCATTTTTAGGGAAAGGGATGCTATTCGTTGAATGATTTTCAGGATGACTGTGAGAACAATTTCCGCGTACGAGCAGGTTAATCGTATGCGCATTATATCCCGTAGGAAGTGGAACGGGTGCAATGGGATACTCTTCCAGACAACTTACTTTTCCACCTGGTGTGCATTGAAAGTGCGGATGATGGATCACTACATCGTGCTGTTGAGGATGAGCGTATTTCAGGACACCATTTTCACAAATGATTTTATGGATGAACACTTTTTCCAGCAAGGTTTTGACACTGCGGTAAATACTTGTCCGGTCAAATTTGCCATCGACCATGTCGTTGATCTCTGTTTCTGAAAATGCAACTCCGGGATGATTTAAAAACAGTGAGGTCAGTTCATCGCGCAATGGTGTCGTTCGTATTCCTAATTCGTTGTTCATGAGTTTATCCTTTTAAAGACCGGCTTGTTCATTGTTTATGTCTGCCCTGTTCATGGTGTACGCTGCATCAGTTGCTTGCCAGCACCTTGGAAATGTCTGCGCGATAAATCTGAATGGCAGGAAGGAGTGCGCATACTGCTCCTAATCCTACACTTGCTGATAGCAGAAGCGATTCTACAGGAAGGAAGAGGAATCCGGTAATCCCTGTGCTCTGTACTTCACTGACGGTGTCAGCAATGATCATTAATGCACCATGGGCCAGCACCAGTCCGCCCACGCTTCCTATAACGGTCATGGTAATTCCCTCCAATACGGTGGTAAATAAAAGACGTGTTCGTGTGGCACCCATCGAGCGCATGATGGCCATATCGTAGCGTCTTTCTTTCAGCGAGTTATACAGCGCAATGAAAATACTTAGCGCAGCAATAACGATGAGCACGTAAGCAAAACCATTCAGCACTTCAACGCCTACCCCGAGGATGGAGAACAGTCGTGCGGTTTCAAATGCAGGGGAGGCCGCCTGCATATTACTTTGCGAATTAATCAACCGGGGAAGCTGGATGGCGGCCATCGGAGAGCGGTATTGGATGAGAAGCGAAGTAATCTCCATGGTACTATCCACAGCGGTAACAGCTGGTAATAGGGTAGAGGCAAGTAAAGAGGAATCGGTTGGTGAAGGAGAAACCGATTCCTCTTGATGCATCAGCCATACCGATTCGATGTTGCCTAGAATCAGGTTATCCAGTACTGTATTATTTTTTTTCATAATACCCACTACTCTGTAGTGATGGCCTTCGTGCACGTCACCTTCATTGCTCAGCCCATGCGTTCCTGCAAACGTGTCATTTATTGACAATTGCAGCTGTTGTGCTACCTGCGATCCGATGACTACCTCCAGTGATTTCTTCCACCAATCTCCTTGTTCTAAAACAGCATGATAAAGCTGCGGATAGTCCGTGTTCGTGCCGATGATTCGATAACCGGAATGACTATCGCCTAACGCCATGGGTATGGCTTTCTTGATCATTTTGTTACGGACCAGTTTTTCAGCTTCGGCCAGTTTGATATTTCCTGTGGGAAAATCAATATGAAAAATGTTACACAGGATCAGCTGTAAAGGACTGCCTTTGGCACCCACCACCAGATCAATGCCTTTCGCATTATCGCTGATCTTCGTCATCAATTGTGTTTGTACTAGTAATAGAATAGTTATCACAGCAATTCCCAGCGCCAGTAAGAGGCAGTTAAGAAAGGTATTTAGCGGTTTAGCTACCAGGTAATTCCAGACTAATGAAAAGAGGTTCATCGTGTATTGATTGAAATGTGATCTAACGCATAGCGTGGTGTAAGTGAATCTGTTTTTTAATGATTCCTTTCAGGCGCTGATCATGAGTGGCTACGATTAGGGTCGACTCATTTTGAGATGCTACTTGTAACAGGAGTTCCATCACTTTATTGCAATTCTGATCATCAAGAGCAGAGGTGGGCTCATCGGCAATGATGATGGAAGGTCGATGAACGATTGCCCTGGCGATGGCCACCCGCTGTGCCTGTCCGTAACTGAGCTGAGTAACCCGACTTTTCCGTTTGTTATAAAGTCCTAAAGAGTCGAGTACCTCTTTCATCCGCTCCATGTTGATGGGGAGATTCGCCAGGTAGAAGGAGAGCAAAACATTCTTTTCTACCGTTAGGGCATGAATCAAATGATTCTTTTGAAAAACAAATCCATACTGCTTGCCACGAAAAAAATCCATTTCTTTTTCGGGCAGCTCTTTCAACTCGTTCGAGTTAACTTTTATAGAGCCCTGATAGGTTCTAAGTAATCCTCCCAATAAATGAAGCAAGGTTGTTTTTCCGCTACCGGATTCACCCAGCAAAAGACAATCTTCACGCGGTGCAATTTCGAGGTCATTAAAATGAATGGAATCCGATGACGGGTAATTGAAAGCCAGTTTTGTCGTAGAGATCATCCGATGATTTTTTGAGAGGCGTAAAATATTCCTGCAAATATAGTTGCAACATTGTTGCAAATAAGAAATTAGGGATATATTTTTATCACGAAAAGATTAAATAGGTCCAACTACTTAACTCAAACTCATCCGATGAAGAGTCATGGAATTTTTTTGGTTTTATTGTTTCTATGCTTTGCTTGTAAAACCAAAACCGATGATCAATTACTGATCGAAGCAGCACGCATTCATCATGAGGTGATGGTTGCTGTGGAACAATTGGAAGTGGATATAAGTAGAATGGCGGAGGACAGTGCCGCGGGAGTTCCCCCGGATTCGGTTACTGCCTGGAACGAGGCCATTGAAAAATGGGAAGCCGAAATGGTAGAAGTACCGGGCAACGAAAGTCACTCCGGACATGCGCACAACAAACATCATCACGATCACAAACCACTTGAAGTAACTTCAGAGCAGATGTTATCCATACAAAAAGACATGAAAGCCAGGTTAGCGGGGATCATTGATCGGGTGCATCGTTATAGCTCAAATGAGCAATAGCACATTAGGATGGATTCGGAAGAGCACTTAAATGAGTGCACCGATTGACGTGTGGTAGACGATAGGTGTCTCTCGATTCCGTTCAGGCAGGCACACTTATATTTCCTGGCTCCTGAATCAACGTTGATTGTTTCCGCTGTTTAGAATGACTTACCCCCGACTTTTGGACGACTCATCTTATAAAGTGCATAAATGGCCATGGCCGAAAGGCTAAGCCATAGCACATCGACTATCAATAAGTCGTGTTGCCCATGGATAAGCGAAGTCCAAAACCACGTGTTTGTAGTCAATCCTGTCAGAATGGGGATGATTATACCTAGCACAGCTCCCAGCATCAGCGATACCCGATTCGTCAAGGTGTTACTTTTCCGCAGCGTGAAAAGCACGGTCATTAACAGCCATGTACCAAAGTACACTTCATACAGAATCGTTTGCCGTTGCGCACTCATGTCTTCAGGAATGAGTTTGGTAACGATAAATGCCAGCGCTGTAACGGGATACATACTCAGGCACATAGCAAGATACAGGTGTCCTACTCTTTCATTAAATCTACGCTTGGATTCTGGTATTGCTTTTTTATTTCTGGCTTCAAGCCATATCAAAATGCCCGATATAATCACAAAGCAGGTAACTAAAGCCAGCAGGAAGCTCACTATTTTTAGTGCGTATCCG
>JAHEZH010000027.1 GCA_023251155.1 Flammeovirgaceae bacterium
AGTCGGAGATTCTTCCGAAGATGGCCTTCCTGAAAAAACTGCCTGCCAAAGAGGTAAAACTTCCGTCGCTTCCTGCAGTGCCGGTAGTGGATAAGACAAGAATCTATTTAGTAGATGTACCTAAAGGTGCGCAGACAGAGTTTCGTGTTGGTGGCGTTACCGGGTTAAAGTACGATGCAACAGGCGAATATTACAGGGCAATGCTTAGCAATTTTCCATTGGGCGGAGCTTTCAACAGCAGAGTGAATTTGAACTTGCGTGAAGATAAAGGATGGACATACGGTGCACGTTCTGGTTTTACCGGAGATAAGTACACCGGTACATTCTCTTTTAGCTCAGGTATTCGTGCAAATGCTACAGACAGTGCATTGGTAGAAGTAATGAAGGAATTGAATAACTATGCCAAGACCGGGATCACGGATGATGAATTGAAATTTATGAAGAACGCGTTAGGACAGCGTGATGCGTTGCTGTACGAAACCGGAATTCAGAAGGCCGGTTTTATCGGAAGAATTCTGGAGTATGATCTTCCCGCCAATTTTGTTGATGAGCAAAACAAGATTCTCGCTAATCTGACAAAAGCAGAGGTCGATAAAACGGCATCAAAATGGATAAAACCAGAGAAGGCAAACATCCTTCTGGTAGGAGATAAGGCAAAGATTTTGCCGGGCCTCGAAAAGCTGGGGTATGAAATTGTAGAGTTGGATGTGAATGGAAAATTAAAGACAGGAAATGAATCGTTGAATAAAAAACTTCCGGATGTGAAGAAGTAATCGTTCGGTGCAATAACAAAAACCATCTCGTGATGAGCCCCTTTTTGCTCTCATCGGCGAGATGGTTTTTGTTTTTATAAACAAGAGATAACGATACCTGATAAAAACGATTACTGATTTTGTAAGTACAGCAGAGCGTCAGAGCAAATCATGGCCTCTTTTTCAATTACGCTGTTTTCCGTATCTTTCCTTTTATGAATGTCGACCGTTGGCTTAAGGTTCTCATTTTTACGGCCTTTTTGCAGTATTCGTGCCAGCCTCCCGGCAAGGAGCCTTCTTTTGCGACTGAACCCGAGGTACAGATCGATCTGAAAGAAATCAAAACACGCGGTTATATCAATGTATTGGTCGATAATAATTCCGTCAGTTATTTTATTTATAAAGGTGCTCCCATCGGCTATGAGTATGAGTTGCTGCAGCGTTTTGCCAAGTCACTCAAAGTGGATTTAAAAATCAAAGTAATCACCGGAGTAGAAGAAGCGTTCAATCTGTTAAATAAAGGTGAAGGCGATGTAATTGCTTTTCCTCTTACTGTCAATCTCGAGCGTAAGGAGTACGTTGCGTTTACCGATCCGCACTTTAGTACTCATCAGGTGCTGGTGCAACGCAAACCTGCCGATTGGGCTGCCAATCCTCATCTCGCTGAAAAGAAAATGATTCGTCATCCGGCAGAGTTGATTGGAAAAGACGTCTATGTGATGCGCGGTTCTTCCTTCAAGCTGCGTCTTGAAAATCTTTCGAAAGAAATGGGAGGTCAGATTATTATTCACGAAGACAGTGCGTCGGCAGAAACCGAGTCGCTCATTCTTAAAGTGGTAAGCGGTGAAATCGATTATACCGTTACGGACCAGACCTTAGGTATGGTGAATGCTGCGTATTATCCTGAGCTGGATATCAAAACAGTTATGAGTTTGCCACAACAGATTGCATGGGCAGTAAGAAAAAATTCTCCGGACTTACTTACCGCTGCGAACGAGTGGATGAAGAAAATTAAAAAGGAGGGCACCTATCAGGTGATCTATGATCGGTACTTTAAAAGTCCACGTTCGTCCATCCAACACATGAATAGCGACTATTCTTCGTTGAATGGTGGTAAACTCTCACCATTTGATGATATCATTAAGTCAAATGCAAAAATCATTGGATGGGATTGGCGGCTGGTAGCGTCTGTTGTCTATCAGGAATCTAATTTTAAACAAAACCTGACCTCGTGGGCAGGGGCCACCGGATTGATGCAATTAATGCCCGGAACAGGCAAGCGTTTTGGGGCAGGTAATTTGCATGATCCTGATCAGAACATCAGGGCAGGAGTTCGTTTTCTTAAATTTCTGGACAACCATTGGGCGAAAACAATAAATGATAAAGACGAACGTCTACGTTTTGTACTGGCCTCTTACAATGTGGGCTTGTCGCACGTGATTGATGCCAAGAAGCTGGCAAAAAAATATGGAGCAGATCCAACGCGATGGGAAGATGTGGAAAAATACATGTTGCTCAAATCCAATCCGAAATACTATCGCGATCCGGTAGTGGCGGCGGGCTATTGCAGATGCGAAGGTCCGGTTTCTTATGTGCGAGAAGTATTGCATCGGTATGAACACTATAAAACCCATATTGCAGGAATCAATAGCGAAAAACGAACACTTCTGGTTGGTTAAGCGTTTTAAAGGAAGTAAAAATCAATTCATAAGTTATAAAGCGATCCGGTGATGTGGGAGGAAATTCTTGAAGTACTAAGTGTGGTGGTTATTCCGAGCGCTTTAAAATTTTTTCTTGGCCCTATTTTCGGTTTCCTGAGAGGATACAGTATTGTAATCAGGTTAGCAGGCACAGTAGCTGGTATGATGCTGAGTGTGGTGGTGTTTACTTTCTTTGGTGATCTTATCCGCGTGGCTATTCATAAATGGTTTCCTCCCAAGAAAAAAAAGAAACGATTTACCGCGGGCAATCGAAGAATAGTAACCGTGTGGCGGAAATTCGGAATGGCAGGTGTAGCGGCACTTACGCCAGTGCTATTTACTCCTATACCAGGAACCATTATTGCTGTCAGCTTCGGTGCTCCCAGAAACAAGATTTTCCTTTATATGTTTATTAGTGCCGTGGTCTGGAGTTTTATCATCAATGGATTACTGTACTACTTTGGTACAAGTATTTTTCCTGATTTTATGCTGCCCAATGATTTGCCACCACGGTAGCGCACTACTTCACTTCCTCGTCAGGTAGTACTTCAATATCCCTGATCAATACTTTTTTGGAAATCTTTTGTCCGGTACGCGTAGCCGCTAGTCCGCCTAATGCCGTTTCCTTATAGCGTGTTTCCATGCTGGCACCGATCTCACCCATGGCTTCAATCACTTCATCTACGGGTATCACACTGCTCACATCAGCCAAGCCAATCTGCGCCGAGCTATTGGCAATGGCAGCAGCACTTGCATTGCGCACTACGCATGGCACTTCTACTAATCCGGCTACCGGATCACACACTAACCCCAACATGCATTGTATGGTAATGGCAACGGCATTAAAAATCTGGTTGGTATTTCCGCCAAGACAATAAACAATGGAGCCCGCTGCCATTGCGGCAGCTGTTCCAGTCTCTGCCTGGCATCCCCCCACAGCACCGGCAATGGATGCTTGTTGCTCAATAATTAATGCAATACCTGCTGCAAGTAATAAGGCATCAAGTATTTTTTCATCACTGATGTCATGTATCTCTTGCAACGTATAAAGAACTCCCGGCATAATACCACTTGCTCCTGCGGTGGGTGCAGCTACAATGCGGCCCATGCAGGAGTTCACTTCTTTCGCTGCCAGGGCGCGTGCAATCAGGTGCTGAAATTCTTTGGATAAAACCGGAGTAGGGTAACGATAGACTTTCTTTGCTCCATTATTGATCATGCCTGAGCGGGAGGTCATGTCTTCTTCCAGGCCTGTACGCACGGCATCTTTCATCACTTCCCATGCACGGGCGAGCCCTTCCCGAATTTGTGCTTCCTTCGTGCCGCGCTGTTCCATTTCATATTCCAGCACTACCTCCACCAAAGAGCGATGGTGCTCTTCACTGTGTTTTTTCCATCCTTCAAACGATTCAAACAGGAAAGCCATGGCCTTGTTGGTTTAAAGATTCAAAATTAGTCATTTCAAAAATGATCGGGATCTATACCCCGTTATGGAGGAATATTTAATTTTTTACACGAAAAGCAGATAATCAGATTGCAAAACGGTTACTTTTCGAACATGAAATGAGCGCGATTCTCTTGACGGATTTTACGCTGTTCACCTCAACCTGATCCTGATGAATACCAAACAACTTCTTATTGGAGTTTTGTTCGCTGCCTGCTTCATTTCGATGCAGTCACCCGGACAAAACTTTTGGCAGGTACTTGCTGAAGTAGGGTTTACCAGCAAGAAAGATAAGAATGGCTACCAGGTGGAGACTCCCGTATTCAGCGCCACACTCAAAAGTTTTCATGGAAAAAAAGTAAAGCTGAAAGGCTATGTGATTCCGGTGAGCGAGGTAGGTGACTCCGATAAATTCATGCTCTCTTCATTACCTTTTAATGTCTGCTATTTCTGTGGAGCGGCCGGCCCCGAAACAGTCGTGGAAGTAGAATCATCAGAAAAAATCAAATTTTCTTCCAAAGCAATATGGATGGAAGGTATCTTGCAGTTGAATGACAAAGATCCGGATCATCACATGTTCATTTTAAAATCGGCCCGAAGCATTAGTGTAACGGGTACTACCATGAAAGACGATCCGGTTGTGCGTCAGCCATCACGTTAAACTTCTTTATTTCTTACCCCATGTTTCGAGTACTATTCACCAGTTTGGTTGTGATGTGCGTGAGCGTTGCTTATGCGCAAGACGACACTACCGTAAAGACCATTTTTGACGAAGCACTTCGCAACGGCAAGTCGTATGAGATGCTGGAGCACTTGACGAAAAAAGTTGGTCCACGGCTTTCGGGTTCACCCGGGGCAGCTGCAGCAGTAGAGTGGAGCCGGCATGTGATGGAAGATTTCGGATTTGATTCGGTGTGGCTGCAGCCGGTGATGGTGCCACATTGGGTACGCGGCCAGCAGGAAATGGCGCGCATCATCAATTCAAAAAAGATGGGCACCGTATCGGTGAATGTATGTGCACTGGGAGGATCGGTAGGAACCGGCCCCGGAGGTTTAGTGTCTCAGATCGTAGAAGTGAAATCATTTGATGAACTGAAACAGTTGGGGGTAAAGGGAGTAAAAGGGAAATGGGTATTCTTCAATCGCCCCATGGATCCCACCAAAATAAACACATTCGCTGCTTATAGCGGAGCGGTTGACCAGCGGGGTAGCGGTGCGTCAGAAGCGGCGAAGTATGGTGCCATCGGTGCTATTGTCAGATCAATGGGGTTAAATTCAGAAGAGTATCCGCACACCGGAGGCGTTCGCTATGCACCGAACATCCCTCAACTGCCAGCCGTAGCGATCAGCACCAGGCATGCCGATTTGTTAAGCAAACTATTGAAAGACGATAAAGACCTGCAACTGTATGTAGAAACACATTGCGAGACATTGCCTGATGCCCCGTCCTATAATGTGATCGGAGAATTGCGAGGAAGTGAATACAACGATGAGATCATTGTAGTAAGTGGTCATCTTGACTCGTGGGATCTGGCCGAAGGCGCGCACGATGATGGGGCAGGTTGCGTTCAGTCGATCGAAGTGTTGCGCTTGTTTAAACTGATGGGATATAAACCAAAGCGGACCATTCGTGCCGTGATGTACATGAATGAGGAGAACGGTTTGCGTGGCGGATTGAAGTATGCCGAAATGGCTTTGAAGAATAAAGAGAAACACATTGCGGCCATTGAATCAGATCGCGGAGGATTTACACCACGCGGATTCTCAATGGCCGCAGATGATGCGGTGAAACAAAAAGTACAAAGCTGGCAATCGTTATTCAAGCCATTCGATGTCTGGGATTTTACTCAGGAAGGTGGAGGTGCAGATATCGGTCCGTTAGCCAATCAAGGCGTTCCCTTATTTGGTTTTGTGCCCGACTCACAACGCTACTTCGATTACCATCATACTCCCGAAGATACCTTTGATAAAGTAAACAAGCGTGAGCTGGAACTGGGATCAGGGGCGATGGCCGCGCTGGTGTACCTGATGGATAAGTATGGGTTGAAGTGATTTTATAATTCGATTTCGCCCACCACACTTGCTTCCGTCAACACATAAATCAACTGATCCGGATTTTTAGTGTTGAGTACGAATTTCCCTTTTACTTCTATCAATTTATTGGTGTAGATAAAAGGCGCTTTCAGGAATACTTCAATCGCAGTTTCCGGCCCGCCTACACCGCAGAAGAAGCAGGATGCCAGTGGTAATGAAGAAAACATAAAATGATCACTCTTCATGCTATTGTTCTGGTAAGGGAAAATATAGCCAGGTAAGGAAATGATTTTTCCATTCAGTTCTTTTGCGCCTTTGCTGAACTGCGGATTGGCATACGGATCGTCAGCTGTTTTTTGATAGGTGATGTCATACAACTTGGGCCAAACAGTGGAAGGAAAGCCGCTATAGGTCACTTTCGATTGTGCGAAAGCACTACTTGCGCAGGCAGCAGAAATAACAAACAGCAATAATCTCATGGCTCAAAAATAACAAAACCCGGACGAGGCCGGGTTTTGTTTTATAGGAATGGAATCAGTCATTATGCATTTGCGTATTCTTCCACCGGAAGACAGCTGCATACCAGGTTACGATCTCCGTAGGCATTATCCACACGGCTTACACTTGGCCAGAACTTCGCCTCCTTCACATAAGGAAGCGGATACGCTGCTTTCTGTCTGCTGTAAGGTCTTGTCCATTCATCGGCAGTGATTACCGCTGCGGTGTGTGGCGCATGTTTCAATACGTTGTTTTCTTTATCGGCTTTGCCTTCTTCCACTTCACGGATTTCATTTCTGATTTCAATGAGTGCCTGGCAGAAGCGATCCAGTTCTTCTTTCGGTTCACTTTCAGTCGGTTCAATCATCAGTGTACCTGCCACCGGGAAAGATACCGTGGGCGCGTGGAATCCATAATCCATCAGGCGTTTCGCGATATCTTCTACTTCAATACCTGATTTCTTAAAGTCACGGCAATCGACAATCATCTCATGCGCACAACGACCGTTCGCACCGGTATACAGTATTTTGTAGTGAACGCTTAGTTTTTCCTTGATGTAGTTCGCATTGAATATCGCCATCTTGGTAGCGTTAGTTAATCCGTCACCACCCATCATGGCAATGTAAGCATAAGAGATCGGCAGAATACTTGCGCTTCCCCAAGGGGCGGCAGATACGGCCGTGATCGCTTTTTCACCACCTGTTTTCACCACCGCATGTCCGGGTAAGAAAGGCTTCAGCTTGTCATTGACACAAATAGGTCCCATGCCAGGGCCACCACCACCGTGAGGTATACAGAATGTTTTATGAAGATTTAAGTGGCACACATCGGCACCAATGGTTGCCGGAGATGTTAAGCCCACCTGTGCATTCATGTTGGCACCATCCATGTAAACCAGTCCGCCATTGGTATGAATGGTTTCACAGATTTCAATGATGGATTCTTCAAACACTCCGTGCGTAGAGGGATACGTTACCATCAGGCAGGAAAGCTTGTCTTTGTATTGATCGGCTTTTGCTTTCAGATCAGCCACATCGATTTTACCTTCTTCATCTGACTTCACAATCACGATGTCCATACCCGCCATGGCTGCACTGGCAGGGTTAGTACCGTGTGCCGATGCCGGGATTAATGAAATGGTGCGGTGACTTTCGTTGCGGCTTTCATGATAAGCACGAATCACCATTAATCCGGCATACTCACCCTGGGCACCGCTGTTGGGCTGGAGTGATACGCCGGTGAACCCCGTGATCTCTTTCAACCAGTTCTCCAGGTTGGTGATGATTTCTTTATATCCTTCAGTCTGGTGAGACGGAGCGAACGGGTGAATATTTCCCAGCTCTGGCCATGTTACCGGAATCATTTCAGAAGTAGCGTTCAGCTTCATGGTACATGACCCCAATGAGATCATGCTATGCACCATGGATAAATCTTTGTTCTCTAATTTTTTGATGTAACGCAACATCTCGTGTTCGGAATGATGCGCATTGAAAATGGGATGAGTCAAGAATGCAGAAGTCCGGATCAAGGATGCCGGCCAGCTGATTTCTGCGGCAGCGGGTTTAGCCTTTGCTCCGAAAATTTCCAGTACAACGCTAATGTCTTCAGCAGTAGTCGTTTCATCGACAGCGATACCTACATGATTGTCAGCAAAGTACCTGAAGTTGATTTCTCTCTTCTCTGCTTCCGCCTGAATTTTTTTCGTGTCAGCCACCGCAATCTTCAGTGTATCGAAGTAATTTTCATTTACTTGTTTCAGCCCGGCTGCGGTTAATCCGGCTTCCAGTTGCTTCGCTAATCCATGAATGCGCAAAGCAATTTTTTTCAATCCTTCAGGGCCATGATATACCGAATACATTCCGGCCATCACCGACAATAAAACTTGTGCCGTACAAATGTTGGAAGTTGCTTTCTCTCTGCGGATGTGCTGCTCGCGCGTTTGCAATGCCATACGATAACCCGGGTTGCCCGATGCATCAATTGAAGCACCGATGATACGCCCCGGCATCTGGCGCTTGAAGTCATCTTTGGTAGCGAAGAATGCCGCATGAGGACCACCGAAGCCCATCGGTACACCAAAGCGTTGCGATGTTCCCAACACAATGTCCGCACCCATTTCGCCGGGCGATTTCATCAATAGTAAACTCATCAGGTCAGAAGCAACTACAACAAACACTTCTTTTTCATGAGCACTTTCAATAAAAGAAGTATAATCTTTAACTGCACCGTTGTTGTCCGGGTTTTGAATCAATACCCCAAACAAGCCCGCATCCGTAATATCCAGTTTGCTGACATCACCGATCACCAGTTCTACACCGATAGGGGTGCAGCGGGTTTTCAGACAGTCGATGGTTTGAGGGAATACGTTTTGATCCACAAAGAATTTAGCGGCATTCTTTTTAGCCGACTTGCGCGAAGCAAAAAGTAAATGCATGGCTTCAGCGGCAGCAGTACCTTCATCCAGTAAAGAGGCATTGGCAATCTGCATTCCCGTCAGGTCAATCACCATGGTCTGGTAATTGATCAATGCTTCCAGGCGGCCTTGAGCAATTTCAGCCTGGTAAGGAGTGTATGCGGTGTACCATCCCGGATTCTCTAAAATGTTTCGGAGGATTACTCCGGGAGTAATGGTGTTATAATAACCGGTACCGATATAGGATTTATATACTTTATTCTTCGAAGCGATTTTTTTGAAGCTTTTCAGAAATTCAAATTCAGACTGAGCGGCCGGGAGATTCAGCGCCTTTTTGAGGCGGATGTTGGCCGGGATGGTTTGATCAATAACTTCGTCTACTGATTTGGCTTTGACCACTTTCAGCATTTCTTCTATCTGGTGAGCATTGGGCCCGATGTGGCGGCCTTCAAATTTTTCTTCGTAATGCGCGTCTGTTTTCATTCAGGAAATTAAAATGTAGGTAAATGGAAGGATGGGCACTTTAATTAAGACAATTAAAAGACAAACCCCGACAGAGCGGGGTTTGTTCAGTTTTGTGATTAGAATCTTTCGAATTGTGAGAAGAAGAAGTTGCCTTCAATCTCAGCGTTCTCATCCGAGTCAGAACCGTGAATAGCATTGGCATCGATTGACTTGGCAAACAGTGCACGGATCGTACCCGGCTCTGCTTTCTTGGGATCAGTAGCACCAATCAGTTTGCGGAAATCTTCTACGGCATTGTCTTTTTCAAGAATCATCGGAACAATAGTACCTGAAGACATATACGCAGTCAGTTCACCGTAGAAAGGTCTTGCCTTGTGTACTTCATAGAATTTGCCCGCCAAAGCAGCTGACAAAGCCGTTTTTTTCATCGCTACGATACGAAAGCCTGCTTTTTCAATTTGTTGAATAATAGCACCCGTGTTACCTGCAGCCGTAGCATCAGGTTTGATCATTGTGAACGTTCTGTTTCCAGCCATTTTATTTATTTGTTTGTTTTTCGATGGTTTTGAGAAAAATCGTTCCGGAGCCTGTTGCAGAAAATGACAGGGTTGAGGTCTGATTATTTGGCCGCAAAAGTACCCAAGTGAAGTACAAATGACAAAGTACAAATGACAAATGTTATCTGACAATAATCACCAGCTGCCAAACGAAAATCAATAACCGGAACCCATTATCCGGAAACCGGCAATCAGCGCTTTGCAATCCCCTCATTTATACTCATTTTTGCGGCTTCCATGGAAAACATCCAGGCCTTTCAGACCCTTATCAGCCAGCCCAAAAGGGTGGTTATTGTTACTCATTTCAAGCCCGATGCCGATGCACTGGGTTCTTCCTTAGGTCTTTCGGGCTACCTGAAGAAAAAAGGCCATCAGGTGCAGGTGATTACCCCCAGTGATTATCCTGATTTTCTGACCTGGATGCCAGACAATAAGTCGGTGCACGCGGTCACCAAAACCTCCGAAGCATCGCTCACGGCAGCAATCGACTATATCAATAAGGCAGAGATCATTTTTTGCCTCGATTTTTCAAGCCTGTCACGTATTAGTGATCTGGCCGAGCCGGTAAGAAATGCAACGGCTGTCAAAGTGATGATCGACCATCACCTGGAGCCGGAAAAATTTGCCCAGTACGAACACTGGAATGTGCTTTCGGCTTCCACCACAGGTTTGATTTATGAACTGATTGATCAGATGGGGGATTCCTCATTGATCGATGCCGATATCGCCAGTTGCCTTTATGCCGGACTGATGACCGATACCGGAGGTTTCCGCCACAATAATACGCGTCACCAGGAGTTTATGATTGCATCGGAGCTGGTAGCGATGGGGGCCAACCCCCATAAGGTAGCCATGCAGGTGTACGATGCCAATTCGCTGGAGCGCCTGAGACTGATCGGCTATGTATTGTCAGAGAAACTGAACGTATTGCCGGAATATCACACTGCGTACATGACGCTTACTGCGGATGAGCTGAAGAAATTCGGAGCACAGACCGGGGATACCGAAGGCCTGGTTAACTACGGTTTGTCTATCAAAGGAGTGAAGCTGGCGGTGTTGATGTATGACCGTAAAGAAGAGATCAAACTATCGTTCCGTTCCCTGGGTGAATTTTCAGCCAATGAAATGGCACGTGTTCATTTTGGAGGAGGTGGCCATCGCAATGCATCGGGTGGCACCAGCAAGACTTCACTGGAAGAAACACTGAATAAGTTTCTGTCTATTCTTCCTGAGTTTAAAGAGAAACTCGACAACGCTTAAAGAGAAGAAGATCAATTTTAGTAAACCTATAATAATTCAAATTAAACAGATGAAATTTTCAAAATGGTTAGTAGTAGCAGTGGTGGTGTTGGTAGCCGCGTCCTGTTCTAAAGAAAAAGAAACACCTAAAGGATATAAATATACAGTTGCCCGTAAGGGAGATGGTAACATCATTCCCCCCGGCAAGTTCATGGTAATGGATTTGTTGTTTAAAGATGGAAAAGATTCGGTGTGGAGCGATTCACGCAAACAAGATGTGCCTTTGATTATTGCGGTACGCGATACCTTTGGAATGAAACAGGAAGAAGGATTGGAAGAATTGTTCCGCCTGCTGTCAAAAGGCGATAGCGTGATCATGAAAGTTTCGGCACAAACATTCTTTGAAAAAATGAGACGCCAGGCGTTACCTCCGGGAGTGGATGCCAAGAGTGATTTTACTTTCTTCATCGGTGTAAAGGATGTAATGGACAGCACACAGGTACGTAAGCTGAGCGATGAGTTGAGAACCAAGCAAATGGAGAAAATGCGTATCCAGCAGGAAGAGCAACTGGCCAAAGACACCGTAGCCATTGACAACTATCTGAAAGAGAAAAATATTACCGCATTGAAGACCGCTTCAGGTCTGCGTTACATTGTTACCAAGCCGGGTAAGGGAGAGTATGTGAAAGCCGGGCAGACCGCCAAACTTAACTACGCAGGGTATTTATTGAATGGTAAATATTTCGATACCAGCAATGAAAAATTAGCAAGAGAGAAAAATTTATTCATGGAAGGTCGTCCGTACGAACCATTGGAATTGCAGGTGGCTACGGGCTCCGTTATCCCCGGATGGGATGAAGCCATTCAGTTAATGAATAAAGGTTCTAAAATTACCGTTTACATTCCATCTACATTGGCATACGGGCCAAACAAACGTAGCGAAGACATTGTTGAGAATTCAATTCTTGTCTTTGACATGGAATTGGTTGACGTGAAATAAAGAAGGACGAATGACGAATGACGAAGTACGGGTGGACACGTTTGGAATCCGTACTTCGTCATTTTAAATTTCTCACGATAGTCACTGTTTTTAAATAAAATTTGATCAATGAAGTCGAAGTGGTTTGTTCTGTTGGTTTTGGCAGTTGGCATTGCGTGTAATAACACAACAAAGGTGGTTCCGGCATCTGTTCGTCTGGAGCAAGACAGGGCCACCATTAAAGAGTACCTGGCTACGAATAACATCACCGCTGTGGAGGACTCGATCTCCGGAGTGCACTATGTGATTAAGGAGTTAGGTACGGGTGTAAAGCCTACCATTTATGATTGTGTAATGGCCAAATACAAAGGTACGCTCATGTCGGATGGTACTACCTTTGACGAAAATGACACCGGATATAAATTGCCTTTACGGAATTCAATTGCCGGCTGGCAGATTGCTTTCCCTCTTTTTCCTGTAGGCACAAAAGCAACACTTTATATTCCTTCCGGTTATGCCTACGGCTCCGGGGGTTCTGGTACCATTCCTGCTAATTCCATTCTGATTTTTGATGTTGAACTGGTGAATGTATACGCTTACAATACCACTGGTGCGTATTGCTACGATGACCCCGTTCTTACGGATGCAGAACAGAATGCAAAAGATGCGGGGATCATCAATCAATACCTGGCGGATAACTCGATCACCGCCGAGTCGGATCCAAGTGGGCTGCGTTATGTCGTTAATACATTAGGTACCGGTGAGAAGCCTACTTTATCAAGTTGCGTTCGTGTAAGCTATGCCGGAAAACTATTGTCGGGCAGTACGTTCGATCAGGGTACTAACTATAAGGAAGCGTTGAAGAACCTGATCAAGGGCTGGCAGGTAGGATTACCTTTGTTCCCGAAAGGAAGCAAAGTGACACTGTATATCCCTTCACGCATGGGGTATGGAACACAAAGTGTAGGAAGTAAAATTCCGGCTAACTCGAATCTGATCTTTGATATTGAAATTATTGACGTGACGGATTACAATGCCGCGACTAACATTTGCAACTAACAACAGGCACAAGATTGAAGAGATCAGGGCTGCACTTGGAAACGAGTTCACGCTATTGAGTCTGGAAGAGATTGGTTGCCGTGAAGAGTTGGCGGAAGACCAGGATACCATCGAGGGGAATTCGTTGCAGAAAGCCCGCTATGTTTTTGAAAATTATAGCGAGGACTGTTTTGCCGATGATACCGGTCTGGAGATCATTGCGCTGAATGGCGAACCCGGAGTTTACTCGGCACGTTATGCCGGGCCGCAGCGAAACAGCGAAGACAATATTGACCTGGTGCTGAAGAAACTGAGCGGTACAGATAACCGAAGCGCACAGTTTCGTACGGTGATTACCCTGATCACCAAGGCAGGAACGCACCAGTTTGAAGGGGTTGTGAAAGGACAAATTGTAACAGCGCGCAAGGGTGCGGGTGGATTTGGATACGACCCTGTTTTTCTTCCTGACGGTTTTTTTAAAACTTTGGCAGAGATGACCATGGAAGAGAAAAACCAAATCAGTCATCGGGGCATCGCCTTTCAGAAGCTGATCGCATTTTTACGGCACGGTTAACAATTACCGGGCAAAGGCAGAGAGTCATTTGAGCGATGGACTGTATTTATAGAATCTTTACGATTTCGCGCCTTAGCGAGAAACTAGAATAAAATGACCAAACCATTCACCATAGGCATTACTGGAGGAAGCGGATCGGGAAAAACGTACCTGATTGAGAATCTATCCAATCGTTTTAAACCGGAAGAAGTGTGTCTGATTTCTCAGGATAACTACTATCGCCCTCGTGAAGAACAAGTGACGGATGAGAACGGTGTGCAGAATTTTGATCTGCCCGGAGCAATTGACGATGTGCGTTTTTACAATGACCTGCTTAAGCTCAAGCAGGGTGAAACCATTGTTAAGCAAGAGTACACATTCAATAATCCAAGTGCCATTCCTAAAACCATTGAACTGCGCCCAGCCTCGATACTGATCGTGGAAGGAATTTTTGTCCAGTATTTTAAAGAAATTGAAAATCAGCTGGATCTGAAAATATTTATCGAAGCCAAAGATCATGTAAAGCTGAGCCGCCGAATTCGCAGGGATAACGACCAGCGCGGCTATGATCTGGACGATGTTTTGTACCGTTACCAGCACCACGTCATGCCGGTGTATGAGAAATTTATTGACCCGTTGAAGCACAATGCCGACCTGGTCATACCCAATAACAGCCATTTTGACCGTGCTATTGAGGTATTGGTGCTGTCGCTGAAGGCGCGCCTTACGGGCTTATAAAGCAGGCTTGCACAATTAACCGAAATCTCTACTTTTGTAGGCCTTTATGAGAAAGCTCTTTTATTCAAAAACAATAATGATGATGGCCGGAATTCTGGCGGCCGCAGTTATTGTGCTTTCCCAGTCGTTATATCTTACCAAAGAGAAAACGGAAAAAGTTAAAACAGAACAAAAGACAGATAAAGAAGGCAAGGCATTTATTGCTGCTCCTGCCGATGCCGTGTCTCAAACCAACACGATTCAGTTAGATAAGCAGGTTCCTGCTTTAGATCAGAAAGTTACCGTAGAGGAAACGCACCAACGGAAACTGATCGTCAGACCCGAAGTCGTGGTCAGGTACTTCAAAGTACTGTTCCGGGCAATCATCTCGCCCAACGCGCCCTAAGTTTATTCTTTATCGGCATGGCCGTATCCTGTTCAGCTGTTTCCAGCTGAGCTGATTTATTGTCTCTTATTTATTACTACCTAACTCTATATTTTTAATTCAAATCAATTTTATGCGTAACAAAGGAATAATTATCACACTCACGGTTGTGATCACTGCCTTGTGTTTGTATTACCTCTCGTTCACATTCGTGTCGCGTGGTATACAAAACGATGCAATTAAATATGCAACCGGGGCAGACGGAAAAGTAAATGCTGTAAAGAAGCAGGTCTATCTCGATTCACTATGGAACAAGCCCGTTTATAATCTTTTAGGAAAAGAATATACGTACAAAGACATTAAAGGAAGTGAAATCAGCCTCGGTCTTGACCTGCAGGGTGGTATGCACGTTACTCTTGAAGTATCCCCGGTTGGTATTGTCAGAGGTCTTGCGAATAACTCCAACGATTCTTCATTCGTGAAGGCGTTGAACAAAACAGTAAAAGCACAGAAGACAAGTCCTAAGAACTTTGGCGATTTGTTTTTTGAAACCTATCGTAAAGATAACCCTGGCAAAAAACTCGCTCCCATCTTTGCCAATGCTACTACACGTGGTCGCCTGAGCATCAATGATACCGATGATAAAGTAATGGAAGTCGTTAACCAGGAAATTGAAGGTGCGATCGATCGTTCTTACACGATCTTAAGAAATCGTCTGGATCAGTTCGGTACATCATCACCTAACATTCAGCGTTTGCAAGGTGGTAAAATCCAGATCGAAATTCCGGGAGCGGATAATCCACAGCGGGTACGTAAGCTGTTGTCAGGTGCAGCGGTATTGGAGTTCTGGGAAATTGTGGAACCCAGCGATCCGGCCTTGAACCAATCGTTAATGAATATCAACCAGATGTTGCTGGCCGAAAGAAATGCAGCGAAACCGGAGGTAACAGATACAAAAGCAAAAGTGGAAGAAACCACTCCTGGTGATTCAACCCTTTCTGATCTTGAAAAACAGCTGAACTCGACCAAGAATGATACTTCAAAGAACTCACTGGATTCACTGGCGAATGTAAATCTTTCACCATTGCTGGCGTTGAGCAATCCGGGTTATCCTTTCCTCTACGATGTAAAAGACACGGCACAGATCAACCGTATTTTGAAACGCGAAGATGTGCGTGCCAAGATGCCTCGTTCATTGGCCTGGTTCTGGGATGTGAAGGCAGAGCCCAACATCACTCCGGGGATTGAAGATCTTCGTCTGAATTTCGTCCGGGTAGGAAGAAACGGTAAAGCACTTCTTTCAGGTGAAGTAGTAAGTGATGCGCGTCTGGATTACGATCAGTTTGGCCGTCCTTCAGTAAGTATGAAAATGAATGCTGCCGGTTCTAAAACCTGGGCTAAGGTCACCGCAGCTGAAGCCGCAAAAGCTCCACAAGGTCGCATCGCTATTGTGCTGGATAACTATGTGTACACCGCACCTACTGTAAACGGAGAAATTCCTAACGGTAACTCGCAAATTACAGGTAGCTTCTCGATCGATGAAGCAAAGGATCTGGCAAACATTTTGAAAGCAGGTTCGTTGCCAGCTCCAACCAAAATTGTCGAGGAAGCATCTGTCGGACCAACTCTGGGTCAGGAATCGATCCGTAATGGTTTGATCTCTATCGTTGTTGGTTTTGTGATCATCATCGTATTCATGATTGCCGTGTATAGCACTGCAGGTTGGGTTGCCGATTTGGCCGTGGTATTGAACCTGATCTTCTTGTTAGGAGTATTGGCTTCATTGAATGCGGCATTGACCCTTCCTGGTATTGCCGGTATTTTGCTCTCACTCGCTATCGCGGTGGACGCCAACGTATTGATCAACGAACGGGTGAAGGAAGACCTGGCTTCAGGTAAATCATTTGAAGCGGCAATAGCAGCAGGATATAAAAATGCATTCTCTGCCATTATCGACTCAAACGTTACTACGCTGATCAAAGGATTTGTATTGTTGATATTCGGTACCGGCCTGATTTATGGTTTCGCGGTGACGCTGATCATCGGTATCATCTGTTCATTCTTTACCTCTGTATTCTTCACCCGTATTCTTTTCGAATTTTATGTGCGCAGAGGAAAAACGATCGGCTTCTCCATGGGCTGGTCAAAAGACCTGTTCCGCTCGATCAAAATTGATTTTATAGGCAATCGTAAGATCTATTACACGATTTCATTAACGGTGATCATTGCCGGTATGGTGATGTTGGCGGTGAAAGGATTCAACTACGGAGTTGACTTCAAAGGAGGTCGTAGCTATGTCGTTCAGCTGGATACTCCAGTTAGTTCTTCTGATCTGCGTGAATCACTGGAGGCTCCCTTTGAAGGTGCTTCTGTGGAAGTAAAAACATTCGGATCGGACAGCAAGTACAAGATCACAACCAGCTATTTGATTGATGATGATTCGGAAGAAGCAACAGCAAAGTCAGAGCATCAATTACATGAAGGTTTGGCTAAGCTCGGTACTAATAAATCAGAAATATTAAGTAGCGCCAAAGTAGGACCTACTATTGCCAATGATATTAAAATATCAGCAGTATGGTCGTTGACGATCGCTACGGCATTGATGTTCTTGTATATTCTTATCCGCTTCCGCAGATGGCAGTTTGCGTTGGGTACGGTGGTGAGTATTGTTCACACCGTGTTGTTTGTGTTAGCCGTGTTTGTGTTGCTGGAAGATGTAATGCCCTTCTCATTGGAGATTGACCAGGCATTTATTGCAGCGATCCTTACGGTAATTGGATATTCCATCAATGACAGTGTCGTTGTGTTTGACCGTGTACGTGAGTTCCTGAATCTGAAGAAAGCAGGTGAATCTACGGCTGTAGTAGTAAACCGTGCGTTGAACGATACCTTGAGCCGTACGCTGATTACAGGTATGTCAACCATCTTCGTGATCATCATCCTGTTTGTGTTTGGTGGTGAAACCATCAAAGGATTTACCTTCGCGATGCTGATCGGTGTATTGATTGGTACTTACGCGTCATTGTGTATCGGTACTCCTGTATTGGTTGATTTCTCCAAAGACGTAGAGAAAGAGCCTGCTACAAAGGCTCCGGGTAAAGCAGTCACTGCTTAATCGGTATAGATACCAGAATCTGAGAAAGCCTCGTGATCAAAATGATCACGAGGCTTTCTTTTTTTGTGTATATTGATTTAATGGAATTCTAATACTTCTTTCCGCTACAGCCTCGTTGAATGAGTAAGTTTGGCATACCGAATGCAGAATAAAAATGTCTTTAAATAGGCTAAAAACAGGAATATGAAAATTCTATTGATAGAAGACGAACTGAAAACGTTGCAATACATCAGCAAAGGATTGGAGGAAAACGGCTATCAGGTAGACACCGCAGCAGATGGTAAAACAGGCAAGCATCTGGCCCTGCGGAATTCATATCAGTTAGTGATTACGGATATTATCATGCCGGGCATCGATGGTCGGGTGTTGTGTGCCGAATTACGATCGGCCAATGTAGATACTCCCATTCTTATGTTAACGGCCCTGGGTTCAACAGATGAAGTAGTAAAAGGACTGGACAGTGGGGCCGATGATTACCTCTCCAAGCCATTTGAATTTAAGGAGCTGCTGGCGCGGATACGATCACTCACCAAGCGTCAGGGCAAATCACTGGCAGAAGATAATGTGTTGCGTGCTGCCGATCTGATCATGGATGTCAATCGCAAGACGATTAATCGCGCAGGAAAACAAATTGACCTCACCGCAAAGGAATTTTCATTACTGGAATATTTTCTTCGTCATCCGGAGACAGTAATACCACGTGCTGAGTTAGCAAAAAATGTGTGGAATGTTGATTTTGACACCGGCACTAACATGGTGGAGGTGTACGTGAACTATCTTCGAAAAAAAATTGATCGTGACTTTGATAAAAAGCTGATTCATACCCAATTTGGAATGGGATATATTTTAAAAAGAGAATAAAGTGCAAATACGCTCACGCCTCACATTGCAATTCACACTACTTGTGGGCACGATTGTTCTCTTATCCTTTTTCCTTGTTTACTATTTCACCAAGCAATTAATCGAGCAGGATTTTGATAATCGCCTTCGCGATAAGGCGGTGACCTCTGCTATATTATTACTGAAAGTAGATCGCCTGGATTCTGCTTTACTGAAAGTCATTGACCGTGCCAAGCGCGATAACTTACCGGGAGAAAATATTACCGTCTATGATGATCTCAACAGGGAGATTTATACTAATAATGACACTACCCATTTCGATATTTCTTCTACTCTGATCAACCAGGTGCGGCAAGAGGGGATGTATTACTTTAAACAGCGGGAATACGATATCGTTGGTTTTTTATACAAGGATTTGTCACACAACTACGTGATTATTGCCGGGGCCATCAACCTGCAGGGTAAAGTGAGGCTTGCTGATTTAAGAACCTTGTTACTTACGCTATTTATTTTGATGCTGCTGCTCGTGGCATTGACAGGATGGTTTTACTCAGGGCGTGCATTACGGCCCATTCAAAAAGTAATGATGGAAGCCGATGCCATCTCACCCATTGATTTAAGTAAGCGCCTCCACGAAAGCAAACATCCGGATGAAATTGGCAAACTGATCACCATCTTTAATAAGATGCTTACCCGTATTGAAAGTGCCTTTCGTCATCAGAAAACATTTGTAGCCAATGTGTCGCACGAATTAAAAAATCCACTCACGAAAATTACTTCACAACTGGAAGTAACACTTTTAAGTGAACGGCCAAAAGAAGAATACCGCGCCACGATTGAATCGGTGTTGGAAGACATCAAAGAATTAAACCAGCTTTCGGTGAGCTTGCTTGATCTTGCACGTGTGGAGCGGGAAGAAAACTCTTTCACGATGACGCGTGTTCGCCTCGATGAAGTGTTGTGGGAAGTAAGAGAAACTGTAGAGTCATTCGATGCAGACTACAAAGTCAACTTCGAGATTGAAGATATGCCAGAAGAAGAAAGCCGCTTATACATTAATGGCAATCTTCATCTTTTAAAAACTGCATTGCAAAACGTGATTGAAAACGCCTGCAAGTTTTCGTTCGACAAAAAGGCCGTAGTGATTTTAAGTTGCCCTTCAGATGCCGTACAGGTGAGTGTGCTGGACCAGGGCCCCGGCATTGCAAGAAAAGATATTGTAAATGTTTTTCAACCCTTTTATCGTGCTGACGGGGCATCAAAAATAAAAGGGTATGGAATCGGTTTGTCGCTCAGCCAACGTATTATTTCCATTCACAAAGGCAGCGTGGAGGTGGAGTCGGAACCGGGAAAAGGAACACGTGTTATTCTGCGCTTTCCGGTAGCTGCAGAGGAGTGAAACCAATCATAACTCATTGATTTACTGTGATTTTATATCTAATTTCTTTCTAATGATTTTTAAACAGTTATGTCAGCACAGATTGCTTCCTTTGAGTACCTGATGAAGTTAAGTAGGCAGGTTTACAGGTTTTGGGATACTTTTTAGGGGTTATCTTTTAGCCAATGGGATGGCCCCGTAAAAGGCTCTGATTTCATTCAGAGCCTTTTTTATGTCTTTACTTCGCTTATTTTTGGATGATTAATCCAACTTATGAAACCACAAATCGATATCGCACCCAAAAATCTTTCTGCCCTGGCATTGATGTTGAATACATTATTAGCAGATGAGTATGTGTTGTATACCAAAACCCGTAATGCACACTGGAATATTGAAGGCCCGGCTTTTCATGCACTCCATTTGTTTTTTGAAAGTCAGTACGAACAATTGGATGAAATCATTGATGATGTAGCAGAACGGGTAAGGGCATTAGGCCATTATGCATTGGGCACACTTACTGGTTTTGTGAAAACGGCCCGTCTGGATGAGCCGCTTCTTGAGTTCAGCAACGCCAAGAAAATGATACAGGCTTTGCTGGATGACCATGAAACCATCATTCGCATTTTGCGCAAGCAGGTAAACGAAGCCAATGATAACTACAAGGATGCCGGCACCAGTGATTTTCTAACAGGTCTGTTGGAACAGCATGAGAAGATGGCGTGGATGCTTCGCGCTCACCTTGGATAAGGGATCTGTTTATTTTTCTGAATGCTCTAAACGAAATCCTACGGCAATAACTCCAGGAAGGGTATCCTTCCTCATGTATTGCTCCAGCTTCAAACGATATTTTCCATTGTGAGCGAACTGGAGGTTTTCCAATAATAAAAACTGATGATCATAAATGTCTCCTAATCCGCTGTTGCCATTTGGACGGCCTGTCTTTTGATCGAAAAGATCGTTATTGATTAGTTTTTTAGATAAGACATTCCCCACCGAATCGGTAAGAGCATAATTAATGAAGAGCCGTGCGTAAGGGTAATCAATGGTATTGCGCACATTGTAATACAAATTGTATTTCTGTTCCGCGTTCTTTATTTGAAAATCAAATACGGCCGTGTCTTTCATCTTCCACGTACGGTCACTGAATTCTTTATTGTACTCGTAAACACGATTGGTGTCGCATGCGCTGAAGAGCAGCCCACATCCGAAAATCAAAAAAAGAAACCTCATTCTTTACTCGCGTTGTTATTAGGGTTATTGGGATTTGTATTAGGAGGCCGGTTAGGATTATTTCTATTGTTGGGGTTGTTCGGATTATTAGGTCGGTTGTTCGGCCTGCGATTGTTCGGGTTTTGGTTATTCGGATGGTTGGGCTTCGGATTATTCGGCCTTGGATTATTTTGATTCGGGTTGTTTGGCCGGTTGCCATTCGGCTTGTTCGGCCTTGGATTATTCGGCTTTGGATTCGCCGTATTCTGATTATTGCTTTCCGGTGTGTTCGGCTTAGAACCTGCGGAAGCGGCTGCGTTATTCTGAGCTACATTGTTCGGATGGTTGCCACCCCTATTGTCGCGCTGATCTCTTCTGCGGTTATCCCCACCTCTCTGGTTGCGGCCTTTTTTATTTCCTTTCGATTTATCTTTGAATTTTTTGTCCAGGCTTTCCAGGTCACTATTCAATGCACCGCCTACTTCTTTCTCTGCGATTTTATCGATTTCCAGTGTGGCAGGTCTTTTTCCTGCACGATTCATCTCCAGAATTTCGTTTACACGGTCCGTGTTAAGAGGATACCAGTTGTTGTCTTCTTTAAACCCAAACCACATGATCTTTCTGAAAATGTCCGTCTTCTGTAAAGTGGCTTCACCTCTTTCAGTAAGCAATGGTCGTTCAATTTCAGGGATGTCTTTCAATGCTTCCATGTACGTCTCCAACTCATAATTGAGGCAGCATTTCAGGCGACCGCACTGACCAGATAACTTGCTTGGGTTGAGTGAAAGATTTTGATAACGGGCTGCGCTGGTAGCCACGTTCTTAAATTCACTGAGCCAGGTAGAGCAACATAGCTCACGGCCACAAACTCCAATACCACCAAGCCTTCCGGCTTCCTGTCTCAGGCTGATCTGGCGCATTTCCACCCGCACTTTAAATTCGCCGGCCAGTAGTTTGATCAGCTCACGAAAGTCAACACGATCATCAGCGGAATAAAAGAACGAGGCTTTAATGTTATCCGCCTGGTATTCTACATCCGAAAGTTTCATCGCCAGGTTAAGCTGCCGGATAATTTCACGGGTGCGGTAAAGTGTAGGCAGCTCGCGCTTTTTCACATCTTCGTATTTCTCCAGGTCTTTGGTGTGAGCGATGCGGTAGATCTTTTTGATCTCACTGTCATTGGCCACATTCTTCTTTTGCATTTGAAGACGCACCAGTTCACCTTGTAGCGATACGTGCCCTAAATGATGGCCATTGGGTACTTCAACGATGATTGCGTCACCGGTGGTCAGGTGCAGTTTTTCGGTGTTGCGAAAAAAATCTTTACGACCATTTTTAAAACGCACTTCCACCACATCAAACTTGCTATCGCCCGGCATCTCCATGTTGGATAGCCAGTCGAATACGTTCATTTTATTACAACCGCCTGTTTCACAGGCCCCGTTATTTTGACAGCCGGAAACTTTTCCGTCTTTCTTTGTTCCACATGAGCAACCCATAATCTATGTTTAATGTTGGTCTGAGCTTCGCTCACGACCAACTATGGAGTTCAACAACCTTATGATTGCGTAGAAAACAGCAAATTCGTATACCAAGAATCAGCTATTACTTTCAATCTTTTGCAAATCTACGCCAATATCCTTTCTGAAATATACATCTTCCCAGCTTATGCCGGAAATGGTCTGATAAGCCTGCTGCTTTGCTTCTTCCAGGCTTTTCCCTCTACCGGTAATGGCCAGCACGCGTCCGCCATCGGTTATTACCTGACCATCCTTTGACTTTGTGCCGGCATGAAATACAGTTGCGCCAGAAGAGGTGTTGAGGCCTTTCATCACTTTCCCTTTCGGATAACTATCCGGATAACCTCCGGACACCATGACTACAGTAACGGCGTAATCCTTTTCAATTGCGATCTCTTTCCCTTTCAGTTCGCCCTTTGCCGTAGCCAGTAGTAGCTCTACGATGTCCGATTTGATTCGTGGCAGTACTGCTTCTGTTTCGGGGTCACCCATTCGCGCATTGTATTCAATCACAAAAGGAGCTCCTCCTACGTTCATCAATCCGATAAAGATGAATCCTTTATAATCGATGTTTTCTTTTTTAAGTCCGGCTACAGTAGGCTTTATTACCTGTTCTTCTACTTTTTTCATGAAGTCCGCATCCGCAAATACAACAGGCGATACAGCGCCCATTCCCCCTGTATTGGGGCCGGTATCCCCCTCACCTATTCGCTTGTAATCTTTGGCTTCGGGTAAAATCACATAGTCGTTGCCATCGGTAAGTACAAAAACGGAGAGCTCAATGCCATCCAGAAACTCTTCAATCAATACACGTGAGCTGGCGTCTCCGAATTTTTTCTCTTCGAGCATTTCACGAATGGATTGCTCTGCTTCAATACGATCGGAAGTGATGATTACCCCTTTGCCGGCAGCAAGTCCATCTGCTTTTAACACGAAAGGCGGTTTTACTGTTTTTAAAAACGCAATGGCTTCAGCGGTTTCATTCGCATGAAATGTTCTGGCTTGCGCAGTGGGCACTCCATGCCGGAGCATGAATTGCTTGGAAAAATCTTTGCTTCCTTCCAGCTGTGCACCCTCTTTGCCCGGACCTACAATAGGGATCGATTTTAACTCGGCACGGCTTTCGAAATAATCGCGCAGTCCTTTCACCAAGGGTACTTCGGGCCCGATCACGATGAGGTCAATTTTATTTTCAATACTGAAGGCCGCCAGCTGGGGGAAATCGTCAACGGGTATAGGCGCATTACCGGCCAGGGAAGCTGTACCTGCGTTACCCGGAGCCACAAATAATTGATTACATAAAGGGCTTTGTTTGATCTTCCATGCAAAAGCATGTTCGCGACCTCCGCTGCCAATGATAAGTATGTTCATAGATCAGATTCGAACTTCAAATCTAATCAATTATTGAAGGGCTGGAAAAAGAAAATCCCGGGCGAAAACCCGGGATTTGAGTATCTGAAATGGTCAGCATTGTTTAATTGGCGTACTCGCTCAGGAATTTGATACGCATCAGGCGCAAATTGTCTTCATCAAAATCTGAGTCTTCATCTTTCAGTGCTTCTACCGCATCTTTGATGCTGTCCGTTTCTGAGTTAAGGAAGTACTCAAAAATAGTATCCTGCTTTTCTTCCTCCAGTACCTCATCGATATAGTAATCAAGGTTAAGCTTGGTGCCCGAGTAGCAGATGTTCTCAATCTCGGTCAGCATATCCTGAAAAGACATCTTCAGTGAATCGGCTATCTCATCGAGCTCAATTTTACGATCAATTTGCTGGATGATCTGAATCTTTGCTTTTGATTTGTTGACCGACGTTTTTACGATAATGTCACTTGCTGTTTCAATATCATTATCGTCCACATACTTCTGAATGAGATCCAGGAATTCCCTGCCGAATTTATTCACCTTACCCATTCCAACTCCATTTACAGAAGCCAGATCTTCTTTCGTGGTGGGGTACGTAGTGGCCATTTCTTCCAATGAAGGATCCTGGAAAATAACATAAGGAGGAAGATCTTTCTCTTTTGCGATTTTCTTACGGGCTGCCTTTAATAACTCAAATAAACGGGCATCGTATGATTTTGAATTGACTGGTACACGATCCGGTGAATCTTCTTCTTCATCGACTTCAGTAGTGAAGTCGTGATCACGTGCGAGTTCAATAGAGTGCGGCTTCTTCAGGAACTGTTTGCCCTTTTCGCTGATCCGAAGTACGCCTATGTTATCGATGTCTTTTTCAAGGTATTGAAATACCAGCGCCTGGCGGATGACCGACTTCCAGAACTCCGCCGCTTCTCCCTTCCCTTTTCCAAAGATCGCCAGCTTGAAGTGGCTATAGCTTTTTACGTATTCATCTTCCGTGCCGGTAAGTACGTTGACCAGGTGATTTAAGCCAAAACGTTCGCTGGTTTGTTTCACTGCTTCCAGTGCCAGCTTTACAAAGTTCATTCCATCAAAGCGCTCACGCGGGTGCACACAGTTGTCGCACATGCCGCAGTTGCCACCGTCAAATTCTTCTCCGAAATAATGCAGCAATTGCCTGCGTCTGCATACGGGAGATTCTGCGTAGAACTCCATTTCCTGCAAAAGCACACGTGCATTCTCGCGCTCTTGTACCGACTTGTCTTTATTGAATTTTTCGAGTTTGCTCAGGTCATTGTGGCTGTAGAACATAAGGCAATGTCCTTCCAGCCCATCACGGCCAGCGCGACCGGTTTCCTGATAATATCCTTCCAGCGATTTGGGTACATCATAGTGTATTACGAAGCGAACGTCTGGCTTATCGATACCCATACCGAAAGCAATGGTTGCTACAATGATGTCGATGTCTTCATTCAAAAAGCCATCCTGGTTTTTGATGCGCACATCCGGATCAAGACCGGCATGATAAGGGGCCGCTTTAAATCCGTTTACATTAAGTAATTGGGCTATTTCTTCTACTTTCTTACGGCTAAGGCAGTAGATCACTCCTGATTTGCCTTTGTGCTCTTTCAGGAAACGAATAAGTTGTTTCTTCGTCTCTTTCTTAGGACGAACTTCGTAATATAAGTTGGTGCGATTGAAAGAAGAGATGAACACATCGGCTTCTTCCATCTGTAAGTTCTTTTGTATGTCCAGCTGTACTTTAGGCGTAGCTGTTGCGGTCAATGCAATGACCGGCATATCGCCCAGCTGACCGATCATGGTCTTTATCTTTCGGTATTCCGGACGAAAATCATGTCCCCATTCAGAAATACAATGAGCTTCATCAATAGCGACAAAAGAGATGTTCACCTTTTGGAGAAATTCGATGTTTTCTTCCTTGTTTAAGGATTCAGGCGCAACATACAGCAGTTTTATGTTTCCGCTGGTTGCATCCTTTTTTAGTCGGGTAATTTCGCCCTTGCTCAATGTAGAGTTCAGAAAGCGGGCATTGATTCCGTATGCATTTAAAGAATCGACCTGATTCTTCATTAAAGCAATAAGAGGAGAGATAACAATGGCCAATCCATCCTTCACCACCGCTGGTAATTGGTAGCAAAGTGACTTGCCGGCACCTGTAGGCATGATCACAAAAGTATTGTGCCCGTTCAGCAGGTTACGGATAACCATTTCCTGATTACCTCTAAATTGGGAATAGCCAAATATTTCCTTGAGTTTTTCCTTCAGCACATCTTTTTCTTCCGCCACTAACATCATTTTCAAACGTTTATAAATTCGTGAAATAGTTATCTTTACGCCTCCTACAAATCTAACTTGGATAGGACATTGAATTTAGTGAAAAATATCAAAAACATTGCACGAGAGGTTTTATTAAATGAATCCCGGGCAATAGAAAATCTGATAAATTTTATCGACAACGATTTCGAAGCCTGCGTGAGGGAGATCCACCAAAGCAAGGGCCGTGTAGTAATTACCGGTGTGGGCAAGAGCGCCATCATTGCCAATAAAATTGTAGCTACACTGAATTCTACCGGTACTCCTGCATTATTCATGCATGCCGCAGATGCCATTCATGGCGATTTAGGTATGATACAGAAAGAAGATATTGTGATCTGTATCTCCAAGAGCGGCAGCACTCCCGAAATCAAAGTCTTAGTACCACTTCTCAAACGAAGAGGTTCAAAACTTGTTGCTCTTGTGAGTAATACAAATTCTTATTTGGCACAGCAGTCCGATTACGTATTGAATGCTACGATAAGTGAGGAAGCATGCCCCAATAATTTGGCGCCTACCACCAGCACCACAGTTCATTTGGCAATGGGTGATGCACTGGCGGTATGTTTACTAGAACTTCGCAATTTTAGTCCGGAAGATTTTGCTCAGTACCATCCCGGAGGGGCTTTGGGTAAACAATTGTACCTGAAAGTAGGTGATATCTATACCAACCATGAGTTGCCATTGGTAGCACCCCTAGCTGCTATCAGAGAAGTCATTGTACAGATTTCTTCCAAGCGCCTGGGCGCAGCGGCTGTGGTCGATGATCATAAAAATCTTCTGGGTATCATCACTGACGGAGACCTGCGAAGAATGCTGGAGAAAGAACTGGATATTCATTCTTTGAAGGCAGAACAGATCATGACGCGTCATCCGAAAACAATAAGTCGTGATGAGTTTGCCGTGAAAGCATTACAAACCATGCAAGAAAAAAATATTACACAACTTGTGGTGATGAATGGTGATCAGGTGGATGGATTTATTCATCTTCATGATCTTTTAAAAGAAGGTATTGTTTAATTTTAATTTTGAATTTGACTCGACTACTTCGATGAATAATAATCTTTACGTGGTAATTATGGCCGGGGGAATTGGTACCCGTTTTTGGCCTTACAGCAGAAACACAAAACCAAAGCAATTTCTGGATGTCTTAGGAACAGGCAAAACATTGATCCAATCTACTTGCGATCGGTTTATGCCCTTGTGCCCTGCCGAGAATATTTATGTAGTTACGAATGAAGAGCACCAGGCCATCACTTTAGAGCAGCTACCTCAGCTTAACAAAGAACAAGTGCTGACTGAGCCCATGAGAAAAAATACCGCAGCGTGTATTGCGTATGCTTCTCATAAAATCCATCAAAAGAATTCGGAAGCGATTATCGTTGTTAGCCCCGCGGATCATTTGATCCAAAATGAAGAGGATTTTCAAACGACAATCAAAAAAGCGGTAGAACAGGCAAAAGCAAACGATAAGCTGATTACGTTAGGGATAAAACCGACCCGACCCGAAACAGGCTATGGATACATTCAGTTTATTGAAGGAAAGGGCTACTTGAAAAAAGTGAAGACCTTTACAGAGAAGCCGGAACTGGCCCTGGCCAAAAAATTTATTGAGACGGGTGAGTTTGTATGGAATGCAGGGATCTTTATATGGGGAAGCAAAGCCATTCTGGAAGCGATAGGTAAGTACTTGCCAGAAATGGCAGAGATCTTTGACGAAGTCACACCCAAACTGAATACGGCGGAGGAGAAACAGGCCATTGAAGCGGCCTATGCACAATGTAAAAATGTCTCCATCGACTTTGGCGTAATGGAGAAGGCGGATAATGTGTATGTAGCATTAAGCTCATTTGCCTGGTCTGATCTTGGCTCATGGGCATCACTGCACGACATATCCAAACGGGATGACCAGAACAACTGTGTGAATGGTGATGCATTGCTTTACGACACGCGCAATACCATTGTAAGGGGTGAAGAGAATAAACTCGTTGTTGTACAAGGACTAAACGGCTACCTCGTTGGTGTTTTTGACAATGTAGTGATTGTGTGCGAAAAGGATAAAGAAGAAATGTTCAGAAGATATGTAAACGATGTGAAGGGCAAGCCCAACAGCACCGATTACATATAGTGCTTCTGGCGGATCACTTCGTAGATAGCGATACCTGCAGCCACCGATACATTGAGGGAACTGATTTTCCCTTTCATCGGTATGCGTACCTGGTGGTCCGCTTCGCGCAACAGTTCGGGAGAAATGCCATCTTCTTCCGAACCTAATAGCAAAGCAGTAGGAGCTTTGAAATCCATTTCATACAATGTCTTGTCTCCTTTTTCCGTGCAGGCAATAATCTGTATTCCGTTTTCCTTCATGAAGCGGATGGATTTCTTCAACTCTTTCTCGCGGCATACCGCCAAATGACTAAGCGCACCGGCAGATGTTTTCATAGCATCACCTGTGATGGGTGCATTCCCTTTATCCGCAATAACAATGGCATCCAAACCGGCACACTCTACCGTGCGGGCAATGGCACCAAAATTCCGTACATCGGTTACCCGATCCAGAATTAAGAAGAACGGCTCTCTGCCTTCGCCATAGGCTTTGTCGATCAGGTCTTCGGCCGACTGGTAGATAATTGCTGAAAGCTGGCAAATAACGCCTTGATGGTTTTTCGTTGAAAGCCGGTTGAGCTTTTCCTGCGGAGTAAACTGAAATGGAGTGCCATACTCTTTGGCTGTGTTGATCAGTTCTTTGATCAGATCGTTGGTAAGACCAGTCTGGATATATATTTTTTCGATTTGACGCTTGGCACGGATTGCTTCAATCACGGCACGTGTACCGAAAATCATTTCTTTGGATTCGCTCATGGCACAAAGGTAATCTTACTCCCTCGCTTATTGACATAAAGGCGATCACTTTTTGATTGCCGATCGTCTGAAGAACCACTTCTAATTCAGGACAACAGCAATAACTATTTTCTAAGCAACAGCCGCTTCCTTTAAAAACGGCTTTTCCTCCACAAATCGATTGTATTGTACCAGGTTTCGGCATACCGTTTATCACGTAGCAGAACATAGGTATCCGGATCGTACACGCTACCGCTTTTTACAAAAGTGAAGCGTGTCTGAAAGTTTTTATAATACCAGATCTCGTTGCCTTCATTTCGGCTTACCTCGGTGGGTACTCCAAACACCAGATAGACCATACCCCGATCCGTTTTCCATCCTTCTTTGTAGGAAGTGAAGTACTGGTTCGCCAACTCGATTCTTCTGAAGTAGCTGCGTATAAAGTTTTTGGCCCTGTCTTTATCGCCGGTTATATCCAGAATGATCTTATCAAACTTGGCTTTTTCATCACGGGCAGCCACCAGTTGGTCATACTCCTCGTTGGTGGTGATAAATACCATGGGGGCTGTAAGATCTTCCATACGTGTGTACTTGGGATACGACTGGCTGGAGGCCCTGAACGTAAAACCTTCTGCCGCAGTGGTGTCTTCCTGCACCAGGTACAATCCTTCTTTCTTAAATACGATGGATGATCCTGATTTTATAGTGAACGTAGAATCGGCAAACAGGAAGCGATCGGCGGTGGCCTGTTTCTCTGCAAAGGGAGGCGAACCGGCCGGGAATTTTTCTTTATAATAGAAGACAGACAACGGCTTTTCTCCGCCACTTCCTTTCACTACATATTCTTTTTTTGTTTCGATGAAAGGATGGATCACCACCTGACCTTGATTTTCCAGGTAGCCGTTAACCGGATATTTGGGGTTAACTACGGCTGAAAACGTCCAGTTTTTACCGGTTGCATTGTTTTTTACCCTGGCCAGCAGCCACCAGGTTTTGTCAGGAAGCGGAAATTTAAGCCAGCCTTTTTTGATGGCACTGGTGTTTTCCTCGTCATGCATTTCGGGAGTAATCTCTTCGGCATTACGCTGTGTATAGGTGCTTCTCTTCTCCCATGTTATTGTATAGCCCTCTGCCGAATATTCGGTCTGCTGGGTTTTGAATTCGTAATAGACATCGATGCCACTTTGCAGCCGCACCGGTTTAAGCTGCATAGTGATCTCATTCTGAGGATCGTATAAGTAATTGATATTAAGACTGGTCAGTGATTGGCCAAAGGCCCAGCCGGACAAAAAGAGGAGTAAAATGACAATGATACGTTGCATAAAGGATGTTCGTATGACTTTAAAATTACAACGTTAAATCGAATGGTTTAATTTATTTTTGCCCTTCAAAAAATGGGTAGTATGGCCAAAGTATTTACTACGGAGATTACCTCCGGAGACATTCCTTCTGATAATCCTATCCATCAGCGGCTGTTACGACCTTATGTGTTGATTCAGGACTGGATTTCGGGTGATGTACTGGAGGTAGGATGCGGGGAGGGCCGGGGTATCGACCTGATCATGCAGAAGGCCAAAAGCTATACGGCCATCGATAAAATCGAACCCGTTATTCAGAAACTGCAGACGAAATATCCGGCAGGCAAATTCCTGAGCGGGAATATTCCTCCGCTCTATCCTTTCGCTGATCATTCGTTTGACTTTGTCGTGAGTTTTCAGGTGATCGAACACATCCAGGATGATCATTTGTTTCTGAAAGAAATACATCGTGTGCTGAAGCCGGGCGGAACAGCCTGGATCACCACTCCCAACCGTCCGCTTTCGCTGTCGCGTAACCCATGGCATATCAGAGAATACACAGGGGTGGAGCTTGCTGCACTAGCAAAAAAATATTTCACTCACGTGGATATGAAAGGCATTGCGGGTAATGAAAAAGTGATGCACTACCATGAGCGCAACAGGAAATCAGTGAATAAGCTGATGAAGTGGGATGTATTCAACCTTCAGTACAAGCTTCCTGCCGCGGTACTACGTGTGCCGTATGAGTGGATGAATCGCCTCAACAGAAATAAACTGCAAAGCCAGGCGGATGAACTGGTAGCGAGTATTCAGCACGAAGATTACTTGTTCATCGACAATGCAGCACCTGCGCTGGATTTGTTTTTGATTGCCAGGAAATAAAACAACCTGTCTTAAATTTAATAAGACAGGTTTTGCTTTCATGCGCTTCGCTGTATTATCTCTCGAAGTTTGAAGCGTACTTCATATAGGCATCTTCAAATTTCTTACCCAGCGCTTCTTCACCATTTTCATAGAGGGTACGGTACAAGTTGCCGAGTACGTAAAGATTACGCTGCATGTCTATGGAAAGGCCTGAGGAAGTTCGGAGCAGATAAGCAACCATTTCATCCGCACGATTACCCACCACAGTGGCCATTGCTACCGCCTTTTCTTTTTCGCCTACTGCAAAAAGTAATTCGATGGTCGTTACCGAGGTATAGTCATACGGCACGGCGGCATCCGGTATTTTTTCCAGGCTGAAGAGAAGGGCCTTGCGCGCCATCTCCATTTTGTTTTCGGTTGGCTTTCCTTCTGCGTTAATGCTTTCGACTACCGTGGCTTTCTCTGCTTCGTATTCATCAATCAATGCTTCCGCCAACGTATTGATGGTGCTGCGGTGGTTCAGTACAAACCCGCGGTAGTCGTCATTGTAATACACTTTTGGATTATCCAGACCGCGGTATTGAAATTTGTTGATCACATTGTCATACATCACGGCCGTGTTCACAAAATCCTTTTGCTTGACCGGATTGCGAATAGGAAGTATGCGATAAGCGAGGCCTTCTTCAATGGCATAAGGAGCAAGATCCAGTTTTACCTGAGCCAGTGAGGTATGGTTAAGATAAATAGGTCGTTCCCAGTTGTTGGAAGCAATTACATCGAGTAAAGCAAGATCTCCCTTGTATAAACCATTGCCCATCATTTTGATTTGCATCTGATCTACCAGTAAGCTATCCATGCCTTTTGGTACAAGCCCCCTGGCACGAATATCGTCTTTGTTTACATCCAGCGTGAATACTTTGCTGGGGACAAGATTTCCGTTTTCGTATTTCAGCTGTGGATAGTTTTTGCTCAGCAAGCCCAGGTATTGTTTGGCATCGATGCTTTTGATTTTCATGTCGGCATAGCGCAGATAATCATTAGGCCCACCTTGAATGTAATCTTTGATACTGATTGTATAAGGCAATGCTTCTGATTGATTTTTCTTAATCATGGATTGCTCGATGTACCAGTCGGTATTATAATAGCTCAATACCACCACACGCACATCCGTGCGGAATCCTTCCACTTCCTGTACATACCAAAGCGGGAAGGTGTCGTTATCACCACCGGTAAATAAGATGGCATTGGGTGCGCACGATGCGAGATAATTTTTGGCAGAATCCACGGAGAAGAAGCGAGCATGGCGGTTGTGGTCATCCCATCCTTCAAAGGCCATGATGGCTGGTGCAGATAGACAAACCAGCGTGGCAATCAGTCCTGCCGTTTTGTAATTTTTAATGACGCCCTTAAGCATATCCGCAATAGCGATAACGGCAAGACCTATCCAGAAAGCAAACGCGTAAAAAGAACCCGCATAAATATAATCACGCTCACGCGGTTCTTCCGGAGGGGAGTTCAGGTACACCACAATGGCCACACCAAGCATGACGAAAATGAGTGCGACTACAGAGAAATTCTTGGTGTCTCGGGTGAACTGGAAGAACATACCAATCAATCCGATCACTAAAGGAATCGCAAAGAAATTGTTTCTGCCTCTGTTGTTGGCAATGGCATCCGGTACTTTTTCGGACCAGTTCCAGGGGCCAAGAATTCCTGCGCCCTGCTCGTCACTTTCGCGGCCGGCAAAATTCCAGAAGAAATAGCGCAGGTACATGGTGCCGATCTGGTGCTGAAACATGTATTGTAAGTTCTGACTGAAGGTTGGTTTCTCCCCTTCTTTCAGCCCCATGATGCGCATGTAAGAATCTTTATGTTCCGGATTCCATGCCCGTGGTAAAATGGTCTGTTGGCTTGGTTCATACACATACTCCACCTTGCGATCAGTGATTTCGTATTTGTCCTTTCCTTTGGTGTACACCGCAGCGCCTTGTTTGAAGTCGATAAGCTGGGCCGTAAAGTAGGGGCCGTAAAGCAGCGGCCGGCTGCCATATTGTTCCCGTTTCAGATAGCGCACAAAGCTCATTACATCTTTAGGTGCATTTTCATTGATGGGAGGATCGAAATTGGAGCGGATAACAATGGTGGCATATGACAGGTACCCGATGATGATGAATGTAAAGGATAAAAGCAGGGTGTTCCAGATGACCATGTTGCGCTGCTGGGTGAAGCGGATGCCCAAAAAGATACCGATGACAAACAGCACACAGAAAACGATCACTCCTGATCCGAAAGGCAAGCCGATAGTATTCACAAAAAATAATTCGAATTCGCCTGCCAGCGTAGGTAAGCCCGGAACGATAATGTCGTTGACAAACAAAACAAAAAACCCGCTTACCAGTAAAGTAGCGATTACCCCCCATGTGGTTGGTTTGTATTTTTTAAAGTAGAAGATCAGCCCAAGAGCAGGGAGGGTGAGCAGGTTCAGCAAGTGAACACCAATGGAAAGGCCCATGATGTACGCCAATAAAATAATCCAGCGATTGGCTTTGCTTTCGTCTTCAATGACATCCCATTTCAAAATACCCCATACCACTGCGGCAGTGAATAACGATGACATGGCATACACTTCGGCTTCTGCAGCCGAGAACCAGAACGAATCGGAGAATGTATAAGCCAATGCTCCTACGGTACCTGCACCCATGAGGGTCCATATTTGTCCATCGGTAAAATCGGCATCTTTAGCGATGCCCATGAACTTGCGACCGAACAGCACAATCGACCAGAAAAGGAAAAGAATCGTGAAGGCACTGGAAAGTACGCTTAGAAAATTGATCCAGTAAGCCACTTTGGTACCATCGCCCATGGCAAGGAAAGAAAATATTCTTCCCAAAAGCATGAAGAGAGGTGCACCTGGCGGATGCGAAACTTCTAGTTTATACGATACGGCTATAAACTCGCCACAATCCCAGTAGCTGGCTGTTTCTTCAAACGTGAGCCAGTACACAACCAGGGCAACAGCGAAAGTAAACCATCCGGTGATATTGTTGATCTTCTGAAAATTCATTGAAAACGCGGTTTTGGAATCAATTGAGTGGCGAAAATAAGGAATAAAGGGGCAAGTACGAAGTGCGGATGACAAAGTACAATTGAGGTGTCCTGGTTATCCCGGTTTGTGTTTCGCCATTGATAATTCGTCATTTTTCTGATATTTAAAGCCAAGGGCCTAATTTTGCTTCCATGAAGCCCATTCCTTTTTACTCCCTTCAGGCACAGCATCAGCAGATTGAGGAGGAAGCAAAGACAGCTTTTTCTGTCGTGTATAACGACAGCCGATTTATTTTAGGCGACCGTTTAAAAAAATTTGAAGAAGAGTTTGCTGCTTACACCGGTGGTCAGTTTTGCCTGGGTGTGGGTAATGGCCTGGATGCCATCTACATTGCGTTGAAAATGCTTGGAATCGGGGAGGGGGATGAAGTGATTGTTCCTGCACACACGTATATCGCTACCTGGCTGGCGGTGAATAGAACAGGTGCAACTCCAGTGCCCGTAGAAGCGGATGCACAGACGTGGATGATTGATGCGGACCTGGTAGAACAAGCCATTACACCCCGAACCAAAGCCATATTACCCGTGCACATGTATGGCTTGGTTTGCGATATGCCGCGATTGAAAGCAGTGGCGACAACGTATAAGCTGGTGATGGTTGAAGACAATGCGCAGGCTACCGGGGCTTCCATTCAAGGTAAGCAGACCGGAACATGGGGTGAGTGCAATGCTTTTAGTTTTTATCCTACTAAAACACTTGGCGCTCTGGGCGATGGAGGAGCGATCGTCACTGATAGCGAAGAATGTTACCAGCGGGCACGAGCGTATCGCAATTATGGATCGACCGTGCAGTTTGTAAATGAAGTGAAGGGAATCAATTCAAGGCTGGATGAACTACAGGCGGCATTGCTGAGTGTGAAACTTCCGTATCTTCAGAAATGGAATGAACAACGACGAGAAGTAGCGAAAACGTATATTGAATTACTCCGTGAAGTAGAGGAAGTGAAGTTGCCTCGTGTGCTGGATAACTCCTATCCGGTGTATCATCTTTTTCCTATTAAAATAAAGAAGCGAAGCGATCTGCAGGTACATTTGAAACATGCCGGTATAGGTACTTCTGTTCATTACCCTACACCACCTTATCTTCAGAAAGCCTATGAGAGCAGGGGATTGAAGAAAGGAAAATTTCCGGTTACTGAAGCACTGGCCGATGAACTGGTAAGCCTCCCGATCTGGCCAGGCCTGGAGAAGTCAGATATCAGCCGTGTATGTGATGAGATCAAGAAATGGATTTTGAAAAAGAATTGACCGTGGGCAAAAAAGCAATTGACAAAAATTTGCGGCAGACGGGTTTTGTCAATTGCCAACGGAATAATTATCACTTTGTCTCTCCGATTATTTGTACACCACCATATAGAAGCCGAGCCACAGCAGGAACAACAGGACGTAGGATCCTAATACGATATATACGGCCATCTTCTTTTCCTTTCTTGCGAAGAAATGCACGCCAGCCACCAGTGTGATCCAATAGAAAACTTCGAACAAGTTAAGTGCGCGTAACGGATAGCGGTAACGTTTATCCACTTCGTAGTAATCGAAAAAATTCATTAGCGAAAGCGGGTAAAAGCCGCTGACGCGATCATAGCTGGGGTCTGTTTCCACCGTCATGAACCAAATGATTTTCACTACCTCTGGCAGGAGAAAAATAAATTCGGAAACCACCACGATGCCCCACGCCTGTGAAAAGGAAACACGATAACCAAAAAGAAAGCAGCCCACCCACACCACAAAACCGATGATGGTGAATTTCCATAAATAAACGAGTGGAACGGTCACTACTCTCACGGCATTGAGAAGCTGAAACAGGCTTCCTTCAGGGCGGTCTTCAAGGAACTGGAATGCGGCCGTTTCATTTTCGATGAATACAATTTTGATGTATAGCAACGCATAGGTAGAAAGGCAAAGCAGTATAAACGTTAATTTTTTATCTGCGCCAAACAAGGATTGCTGGTCGGACGTAACAGTCATTCAGTAATTTGATTTTTGGAATTAAACGGAAGGTTTGGGTTAATGGCTGAAACCGCCCCCAAGTTAGTCAGAGAATTGTAAAACAATATCACGGAGTGGCACCCGGAATCAGAGCGACAGCCTATTAACCATAATTAATTGTACATCATTCGTACTCCGTTCTTTGTAAATCGTAATTTCGTTCTGTGTTTTTTCGTTTATTTGAGGTTGTATGCAGCGCGGGTACAGGATGTTTTTAGCAATTCGACAGCAATTATTTTTGATTCTTCGAAGAGTCTCCTGTTTCAGTGGCTCTTCTCCATCATTCACCCGTTCGCAGCGTCTTCGAAGAGAGCGAGGTAACGGGAATACCTTATTTCTGGTCATTAATCCGCAATTTGTCTGCTTCCTCCTTGTATTTACTCCCGTTATCGCGTCATGGGGCCAGGCGAAAGGAGCAAAAAAGGACACCACCGTTATTCTGATTGAGGATGTGCGCGTACAGCTGGAATCGACCGAAGCACTGAATAATCTTTACAACTTTAAATTTGAAAAAGCGGAGCAGCAGATAGGCGAGTTGAAGAAAAACTACCGCTGGCATCCGCTTCCTTATTTTATGATGGGCCTGAGCGAGTGGTGGAAGATTATGCCCAACACCAAAGACACCTCGCATGACGATCGATTTCTGGCGTACATGGACAGCACCATATTAGTTGCCGAGAACCTGCACGATAAATACCCGGAGTATAGGACGGAAGCGGCTTTTTTCCTTTCGGCTGCCTATGGCTTCAAAGGACGACTGTATGCCGATGAGGAAAGACGAAACTGGGGTAAGGCAGCATCAGCAGGTAAAACAGCGTTGAACTACCTGGAAGAAAGTAAAGAGAAGTCGAACCTTAGTCCTGAACTTCTCTTTGGTGATGCGTTGTATAATTATTTCTCTGTTTGGGTTCCGGAAAATTACCCTTCGCTAAGACCTGTGCTGTGGTTTTTTAGAAAAGGCGACAAGGCACTTGGCCTTAAACAGCTGAAAGAAGTTTCGTACAACGCCTTTTACACCCGCACTGAAGCGATGGTATGGCTCATGCGTATATTGAACAGCTATGAGAACGATCAGCCCAGAGCGTTTCAGCTATCCGAATATCTTTATCAATCGTATCCTGACAATGCGTATTTCCATCGTTACTATGCACGCATGCTGTATTCACGTGGCATGCATGCCGATTTAGAAGTTCAATGCAAATCCATCCTCAGCAAAATAGATAGTGCGCAAGTGGGCTACGAAGCAACCAGTGGGCGCTATGCGGCCTTCTTTCTAGGTCAGTTATACGAGATGCGCAGAAGCCTTGACGAATCCAAGAAATACTATAAGCTGGCTATAAAGTATGCCGAGCAGGTAGGTGCTACCGAATCGGGCTATTACCTTTACTCGATTATTTCCTTAGGTGAAATTGCCGAGAAGCAAGGCAACAAAGCCGAAGCAAAGAAGTATTTTCAGGAAGTAAAAAAGAAAGCCGGCCGCAAAGACGAAGCCTACAAAGACGCCAAGAAGCGGCTGAAAAAATTGGAGAAGGACGATTAATAAATGAATCAAAAGCCCAAAGTTTATTTTGAGAACCTGGATGGGTTGAGGTTCATCTGCTTCTTATCTGTTTTTTTATTCCATAGTTTTCATTCTGATTACGATTACATAAAGAATACCCCTACCTACCATTTAGTGAAAATCGGAGTATTTAGAAATGGTAATCTTGGTGTTAATTTTTTCTTTGTTTTAAGTGGCTTCCTGATTACTTATTTGCTGCTAAAGGAAAAAGAATACTATGGTAAAATAAACATTATCTCTTTTTGGAAGAGAAGAGTTTTTCGGATATGGCCTCTTTTTTACTTCTGCGTATTTTTCGGGTTTGTTATTTTTCCACTACTCAAGTCTTACTTTGGTCAAATGCCCAATGAAACAGCCAATCCGTTTTTATATATTCTCTTTCTCAACAATTTTGATTTTATAAATAAAGGACTTCCAGATGCTTCTATACTTGGCGTATTATGGAGTATTGCCATTGAGGAGCAGTTTTATTTTGTGTGGCCACTATTACTCTCATTACTTCCGGCAAGATTTTACCCTTATTCTTTTGCGGGCATCATTTTGATTTCTCTTGTCTTTAGATACCTCACGGTAGATCACTCAACCTACAGTGAGTATCACACACTTTCATGCATGGGAGACCTGGCCGTGGGAGGTTTTGGTGCATGGCTTTCCCAGCGTGAGCGTTTTGTTTTAGGTATTAAAAACCTGAATCGGCTATGGATAGCTTTACTTTATCTGGTGGTAGGACTGATCTATTTTTTAAGAGATGACTTTTTACTTTATACCTATCCCGTTCAAATAGCAGAACGATTACTGATTGCGGTTATTTTTCTTTTTGTGATACTTGAACAGAACTACAGTGATCAGTCTTTTTTTAAAATGAAAAATTTCAAATTGTTTTCCCGGTTAGGTGTGATTACCTATGGTTTGTACTGCCTTCATTTTATTGGTATCCTTATTGCCACTACCGTTACATCCAGACTCTCGTGGAACACTCATCTGTGGCAGGTGTTTTTTCTGGATACATCGTTGGCGCTATTCATTACTATATTCATAAGTAGCTTAAGTTACAGGTTCTTTGAACTTCCTTTCCTTAAAATGAATGCCAGGATTTCCTATATTTCAAAAGGCGCTAATTAATTCTAATTGGAGACACGCGATCTGATAGTCACCCCCTTAGTTATTATTCTGGTTTGTTTTATAGCCTACCTGATACGCCCGGTTATGTCCGATGCGGTCAATCGTAAATATTTTTTTCCTGCTCTTACGGTAAAATTAATAGGAGCATTAGCAGTCGGATTCATCTATCAGTTTTATTATGGCGGTGGAGACACCTTCAATTACCACACCTATGGCAGTCGCATTATCTGGGAGGCTTTTATGCAAAATCCTTTGGATGGTTTTAAACTCATTATCAACAATAATGATCCTGAGCTTTATCGATATACTTCTCAAATCGAGTTTTTCCTTGATCCCAGTTCGTATTTTATTGTCAGGTTGGCTGCCTTATTTGATATACTTACATTTTCATCTTATTCCGCTACCGCGGTACTTTTTGCTTTCAGTAGTTTTATAGGAATATGGTTTTTCTTTCTTTCTTTCTATGAGTTGTTTCCTCACCTGCATCGAAGAATAGCAATTTGCTCATTCTTTATTCCCTCTGTATTCTTTTGGGGTTCTGGTTTATTGAAGGATACAATTATCATGGCCTGTTTAGGTATAGCAACTTATTGGGTGAAACGAATTTTTATTGATAAGCGAGTGAGCATTAGCGGGCCAATTATTCTGATCATCTGTCTTTTTATAATGTTCAGTGTGAAGAAATATGTACTGCTTTGTTTTGTTCCGGCTTCTTTATTTTGGGTGTATGCCGGAAATCTCTCTATGATACGATCGATGGGGTTACGCATTTTACTACTGCCATTTATAATTGGAATATCCGTTTTCTCAGGATTTTATGCAATGAAGAAAATTGGAGAAAGTGATCCAAAATATGCTTTGGATAAATTAGCAGAGACTGCACGTATAACCGCTTATGATATTGGATTTTATAGTGGGCGTGATGCAGGTAGTGGATACACGTTAGGAGAAATGGATGGCACATTTGGAGGCATGCTTAAACTTGCTCCTCAGGCAATCAATGTTTCATTGTTTCGTCCTTATTTATGGGAAGTAAGAAATCCCCTTATGCTTCTCTCCGCAATGGAAGCTTTTTCCTTGTTCCTCATTTTTGTATTTCTACTTTTTCGTAAACCGCGAAGTTTTTTTTCTTCTTTAGGAAACCCAAATGTCTTGTTCTGCTTTGTTTTCAGCATAACTTTTGCTTTTGCTGTTGGAGTTTCAACCTATAATTTTGGTACATTATCACGATACAAGATACCTCTGCTCCCATTTTTCGCGATGGGGCTTGTACTGGTTGCTGATCAAATAAACAGGGAAACGAAGTTTTCCGAATTGGAGGAAACAGAGTAATTCTTTTCAACGCTGCTTCGCCCTGCCTGTCCCATTGTCAGCCGAAGTTCGTGATGATGTATAAGATGTTCAATGGATGAAGTCCATTCCTCAACAGAGGAACATAAAAAACCGTTTTCTCCCTGTTTTATGATTTTTGTGTTTACACCCACCGGAGCAGCAATAGCGGGTATATTTAAAGCCATATACTGAAGCAGCTTAAAGCCACATTTTCCTTTCGACCATTCATCATCTGGCAATGGCATAATGCCAATATCAATTTCGGTGAGGTCTTCCATTTCAGAAGCAACTGACCAAGGTTTGAACCAAAGTGAGCAGATATCTAATTCTGGTTTTTTGTTCGCAATGACAAGGAATCGCAGATGTGGGTACTTCTTTTCTAATGACTGAATAACAGGAACAATGGAATTTAAATACTTTAATGTACTGTGTGAGCCAGTCCAACCAATTACCAGTTTTTGTAGGTTTTCTTCCTTTTTGTGCAAAACCGGATTGTGCAAATGCTGCGTGTCAATAGTAGTTGGATTCAGGATAACGTTACTGTTAAACTGTCTTGCATAGTGGCAGAGATACTCATTGCCACAACTTACTTTATACGACCATTTACAGATGTTTTTAACTTTTCTTCGCCAGCGGATGATTTTTTCAAGCGTTCCTTCTTTTCCATTATCGGAGGCCCAGATCGCATCATCAAAGTCATAGATGATTTTCTTTCTCATGACCTTTCCTATCAACCATTCTATCAAAGGGGGGCCAATGGGCGCTGCTTCTCTGTGTATAAACACAAAGTCATAACCCGGTACTTCAAGTAATACATAGAATCTTCGTAAAAAACCTGAAATCACCGCACTAATTTTCTTAAATAAATTCCCGTTACGATACATGTTTTGCCAGTTTTGGGAATTAAGGAAGCTTTGCGTACTACATGAAATGCCTCTGTTTGATAGAATTTTAAAGTACTGCTCAAAACGAAAGCGCTGGGAAGGAGCTTCTCCCAGGGGATAGGGTACGAGAAACAGTATTTTCATAGTAACTTGGCACAAAAATGGAGAATCGTGACTGAATTTCCTTAAATAAAAGGAATGGGTAAATGAAGACAGAACTTACGGAAGATATAATAGATTCAGCCAATAGAAAATTGTTCAATTGGGGCGAATTGAGGCGTTATAAGGAGTTATTCTATTTTTTTACCTGGCGTGATATTAAGATTAAGTACAAGCAGACTTCTCTGGGGTTTTTATGGGCTGTTCTTCAGCCTTTGTTAATGATGACCATTTTTACTTTGTTTTTTGGTACCGCTCTGCAAATTCCATCTCATAATCTGCCCTATCCGGTATATGTTTTCTCCGGCCTTCTAATATGGAATATTTTTGCATCTGGCCTTACGAACGCAGCTAACAGCATGGTGAATAACGCGACTATTATAAAAAAAATCTATTTTCCGAGATTGATCATCCCTGTGTCTTCTATCTTGGTTGCCATTTTTGATTTCCTGATGGCATTCATTCTTTTTATTGGTATATTATTATTCTACCAGCAACCTGTTTCGTGGGTGGCATTGGTATGCTGGCCGCTTGCTATCTTGCTGTCAATGGTTGCCACACTTGGCCCTGGGTGTTGGCTGGCGGCACTGAATGTGAAGTATCGTGACTTTCGCTACGTAATCCCTTTTCTTGTTCAGGTTTTGTTTTTTATGACGCCCATTATCTATCCGGTATATCTATTAAAACACCCTGTTCTGCAATATATAATTGTAGCCTCACCCATGTATGCGGTAGTAGAGTTATTCAGGTTTCCACTTACCCAGGTTATACCCAATCCTACTTTCCTGCTAATCAGTTTGTGTTCAGGAGTTTTTCTCTTGTTGATTGGAATAATTTATTTCAGACGCACTGAAGATTTTTTTGCTGATTTTGCCTGATACATCATATGAAGCCGATCTTAGAAATTCAGAAGGTATCCAAAAAATATCAGATTAGTCATCAGCAAAATGGATATCTCAGCTTGCGTGAGCGCCTTTTGAGTATGATGCGTTTTGAGAAAAACCAACATGAAGATTTCTGGGCACTGGATGATGTGTCTTTTAATATAGCCCCTGGAGAATCGATTGGAATAGTGGGGAGGAACGGAGCGGGGAAATCTACTCTCCTGAAGATACTTTCAAAGATTACACCACCTACTCTAGGGAAAATTATTTCTCGTGGCCGGATTGCAAGTTTACTCGAAGTAGGAACAGGCTTCCACCCGGAACTGACAGGCAGAGAAAATATCTTTTTTAATGGGTCGTTGCTGGGTATGAAGCGAAAAGAGATAGAATACAAGTTCGATGAGATTGTTGATTTTAGCGGTGTGGAAAAATTTCTGGACACACCTCTGAAACACTATTCCAGTGGAATGCAATTAAGATTAGCGTTTGCAGTTGCTGCTTTTCTTGAACCCGAGATTCTTATTATTGATGAAGTGCTGGCGGTGGGAGATGTAGAATTTCAGAAGAAGTGCCTGGGTAAGATTGAGGACGTTACACATAATAAGGGAAGGACCGTGCTGTTTGTAAGTCATAATATGAATGCCATCCGGCTTTTATGTAATGAAGGAATTTTTCTTTCTGAAGGTAAGTCTTCCGAAAAGATGAAGATCGATGAGGTGATTGCTCTTTATCTGGTATCCAACAATCCTAACGAAAGTCAAGTATTTCCTATTCGGAAGGGTAAAGTCATTATTCATGATTTTAAAATAGCACAAGGAGAAGAGTTTCTTCCCGAATTTACGGGAGATCAACCTATCGATTTGTTTTTGGATTTTGAACTCACAGAAGACTTGCTTGATTTCCGAATAGGATTTTATCTGAAAAATCAATGGGGAGAATTGATTGCCAGAAAACTTCCTTCTGACTGGGATCCTCAATTTGAAACACTTTCGAAAGGACGATATCGGTTGGATACCAATTTGCCCTCCAATTTTTTGCCAGGTGGAGATTATACAATGGAAGTGCACGCTAGTATTTTTGGAGCTTTTGATTTTGGATTGGAAGGGGTGACGCAGAGAAGAGTGAGAATCAATACCCCCAGCATTTTCAACGTGGGTCGCTTAGGGGAAAAAACATCTCCTGGCTATATACTATGGAACAGTAATTTCGATATAAAAAAAACAACTTGATATGGGTATTTTTGACTTATTTAAGAAGAAGGAAGAAAAGAGAATAATATATCCCACTTTTTCAAAAGGATTTCACGGTGATGATTTCCTGATTCAATTTTCATCCTCCTTACTTAAAGACTGCAGTCATTTCGTTGAAACAGGTTCTGCAGAAGCAACTACATTGAGTTTTGTCAGCAAAAACAATCCTCACCTGTCACTGATTTCTTGCGAAGCGGATGAGGTTGTATATCGCCATGCAATAAAACAGGTCGAAGGATTGACCAATGTTGATCTTAGAAATCAATTGTCTCCTGAGTTTGTCTATAAGCTCACTAGCGAGAATCCGGCAATTGTTAACGGGAAAGTTTTTTTCTGGCTGGATGCTCATGGCTACGGTTTCAAGTGGCCATTATTGGAAGAGGTTGATTTTATTTTGAATAAGTATCCGCAATCATTTATATTCATTGATGATTTTAAAGTGCCTGGTCAGCCTCAATTTGGGTATGATGTGTACGAAGAGCAGGAGTGTTCTTTAGATTATTTGGAGCCTGCTCTTAGGAAGTACAATAATTTGAAAATTTATTTTCCTAAGTATTCAGAAAAAACTTCGGAGTATCATCCATTGAGAGGCTGGGTATTAATTACTCAATTATCCCATCCTGTTCTCGAAAATCTTCCGGAAGATATATTTGAATATACCCAAGGTGGAAAATGATTAAAGTCAAGTTAACATATCCATTTAACTGGCCGATTGTTAAGCAGACTCCCCACCGATCAGGGAAGTGGGGAGATTGTGTTTTTTACATCAATCAGGATGTTGAGGAGTGTGACTTTTGGGTGGTGTTTGAAGGGCTGGAAAGAAATGAAAGAACAAAATGCAATCCCGCAAACACTTTGTTGGTTACTGCCGAACCACCAACAATAAAGACCTATAATACTTCTTTTGTCGATCAGTTTAATTGGGTACTCAGCTGTCATGAATTTAAGCGGGCGAATGTTATCCGTTCACAACAAGGACTGAATTGGATGGTTGGAGGATGTTATCAAAAAGACAAACACTCGTGGTCTGAGGTACATTCAAAAGATTACGATGAACTAACTTCTATTAACCAATTTGATAAAACGAAACTCATTTCAATTGTTACTTCTAACAAGAGTTTAACGGATGATCACAAAGCAAGAGTGCGTTTTATTAATGAAGCAAGAGATCTTTTTGGGGAAGAGTTAGATGTCTTTGGTGTTGGATTTAATGAAATCTCGGATAAATGGGACGCTATTTATCCATATAAGTACCATATCGCGTTAGAAAATAGTTTAATAAAAGATTACTGGACCGAAAAACTCACAGATGCTTTTTTGGGAGGGGCATATCCATTCTATCATGGGTGCCCCAATATCGATGAGTATTTTCCTGTCAGTTCGCTTACTCCTATCAATATATTTAATTACCAGGAGAGTTTAAGTGAAATAGCCAAAGTAATCAAGGAAAATAAGTACGAATCAAGTTATGATTCAATTGGCACTTCCCGCGATTTGATTTTAAACAAGTTTAATCTGATGGCTGTTCTGAGTGAGTTCTGTGAATTAAATAGCAGTGCGCCATCCGAAAAAAAGAAACTGTCGTTATTTCCTGAGCGTACTTTTGTAAAAACAAATAGGTTTTCTTTAAGTAACGTAAAATCTTTTCTGTTCAGATGAAAGAACTAAAGATTTTTCTCATTGCAAAGCTGATCGGAATTGTTCGTTGGGTGAGGAATCATGAACTTAATTTTGATAAAGACAAAATTGAAGGATGTGTAGTAATCGGAGATCGGGCAAAAATACACATAGAAGAAAGTGTAAGCTTTGGTGGAAATGTAACATTATTTGCGAATGCTCCTATTGAAATAGGAAAGCATACGATGATTGGACTTAATTCGGTACTTCATACATCAACTCATAATTATAACAATCATCCTATGTGGATAGAGCGAATAGATCGTCCTATTCGGATAGGAATCCATGTTTGGATAGGGGCTAATGTCATAATTTGCCCTGGTGTTATTGTGAGGGATTTTGCGGTGATAGGTGCGGGTAGTGTGGTGGTAGCCAATGTTCCAGAGCGTGCAATTGTTGCGGGTAATCCGGCTCGTATAATTAAATTCAGAGAGAAGATTCACAATCGGGATGTTGATGTAGCCTATCCTGAAAATGCATTTATAACCAAGATGAGCTATCTTGATAGAGATTGTAAGAGAAACATTAATTGACCCTTGCCTTGACTACGATCAAAGACTTGTTAAAAAGTAATTTTATTTACAAAAGAATTTTCAACTCCAGAATTGAAAAACGTCAGATTACAGAAATCGAGAACTGGAAATTGAAGGGTGCTCCGTTGCCACCACCTCATGAATATAAGCAGCAGGTGATAATAGGTTATTCAAACCAGTTTCATCTAAAGACGCTTGTTGAAACAGGCACTTTCATGGGATTCATGATTGATGTCATGCGCTATCGGTTTAGTAAAATATTCTCAATTGAGTTGGATCAGAAGCTTTATGAAAATGCGACAGTTCGGTTTGCTTCCGCAAAGCATATCGAAATTCTTCAGGGAGATAGCAGTGCTGTTTTAGGTACACTATTAAAGAGAATAAATGAACCGTCCTTGTTTTGGTTAGACGGTCATTATTCTGAGGGGGTTACTGCGAAGGGTGAGTTAAACACTCCTATTATTGGTGAATTAAAACATATTCTGACCGATACGGTTAAAGATCACGTGGTGCTAATAGATGATGCCCGCTGCTTTAATGGAAAAGATGATTACCCCACCATTGAATATTTAGAAAAGTATGTGGGAGAACTGAGACCCGATCTTTTTTTTAATGTGGAAAATGACATTATCCGAATACATAAATAATTACTTATGATTCTTCGGAAAATAGCGGATAGGTGGAAAATGCTGATTCGGGTCTTTATCCCTGCGCCAGTGTCATTGCAGCAAAGCAGGGTTATCCCCTGGTTTAAAATAAATGGAGATAAGACTTT
>JAHEZH010000260.1 GCA_023251155.1 Flammeovirgaceae bacterium
GTGTGATGCTATTGACGTCCCTGCCGGGGAAAGGATTGGGTGCCAGCTGAGGATAGCCACTCCTTCTCACATTTGCCCATGCTTCCGATCCATTCAGGAAAGAAGCAATCCAGTATTCATAGTTGATTTGCTGTAGTTCACTTCCTGCGAACAACGGCACCCTTGAATTGGTATAATTATCACGATCAGCAGCAGCTACCGCACATCCGGGATCGAAATCAACCATCTGGTCCATGTGCGCTTTAATGCCCGTGCTGAAGTAATCCACTGCTACTCCACTGTTGATCCATCCGCGGAAGCGCGCCTCTGCCAGCAGCAGGTTGTTTTGCGAAGCCGTTACCAGAAATAACGGTGAGGTGCGTTTTAAAATGCGAGTGCGATCGACCTGGCTATAGGCATAGCGCTTTCCTCCACCAGGTAATGTTGCACCCGAGATGTCGGCATCGTTATCCGTACTTCCCATGGGTAAGCCATACTGATTGGCTATAGCCTTGGTGGACACCGCAGCCACCTGGTCCGGTCCTGACGATGCACCGACATAGCGCACCGCAATCGAAGAAAGTCGCGGATCATTACCCGCTTTCAGTGCATCCACAAAAGGTTTGGCCATAAAGAAATTTGCAGCCTCTGTACCATTCACAACGTTCCCTACCTGATTAATGTAGTTGGCATCATGACGAATCACCGCATTGTCAGCATTAACGAGAATCACTCCACCGGCAAACGCAGTAGCTACGGCAGAAGCGGCAGTCGCAGGATCCACCTTGCTCAGGTGCATGCCTGCGCGCAGTAACAGTGAGTAGCCGAATTTTTTCCACTTGGCGATGTTACCGCTATACAAAACATCATTGGTTTCTACTTTACCTGACGGATTCAACGCATTGGTGGCTTCGGTCAATTGCTTGATCAGGTCAGCATAAATAAGATCCTGCGACTGATAAACCGGAAAGAATTCCTGAGCCGTATACCCTTTACCACCTTCTTCGTAAGGGACACTGCCATATGTATCGGTCAGCACCAGGTAGGCATTGGCCTGAACAATCCTGGCCATGTTCAGCAGGTTACTGCGGGTAGGATCATTGGCGGTGCGCGTGATCACATCATCCGTGTACTTGATCACGTTACGATAGTAGTTCTGCCAGATAAGAAGGGTATTGTTACGGTTATCTTTATTAAAGTTCGCCCCTTCCAGTACTCCGGTATTGGGTGAAGTCATTTGCTGTACAATGGCCAGCTCATAATTAAGAATTCCTGCAGGGGGCGATGAACTGATCACCGCATTGTTCAATACCAATGCCGGGTCAAGCGACACGATGCCGGTCTTGCTGGTATTCAATTCATCAAAATTCCGGTCACAGGCGGCCACCAAAATCAGCATCAGTGTGACCAGGCAACTATTTAGTACTTTTTTCATCATTCTCAGAGGTTAGAATTTGACATTCAGATTAAAACCAAGGCTTCGTGTGGTGGGAACACTTGGCGATTCCATTCCCACTACGTTGTCAGAACCATAACTGAAACTTTCGGGATCAATATTGGGTACCCACTTTTTAAGCATCAGTACATTGTTGGCCACCAGACTCAGCCTTACTCCACGCACAACAGGTACGCCTTTGAACAGGTGAGTGAAATCATAGCCAATGGTAATTTGACGGAGCTTCCAATAGCCTGCATTGTAGATGACGGGCTCAATAATCTGTGAACCGCGTACCACAGAATAAAAATCTTCTGCTTTGGCACCGGCCGTATTCACGTTGCTATTGATATCCACACCTTCTCCGACCACCTTGCCCGGATCATTTCCACCCGCATCCAGTGCTCCCCCTTCACGTCCTACCAGCGTCTCTTTTGATAAGCCGTGTCGGTAAGCGTTAAAGTTGGTACCCGACAATACTTTTCCTCCCAGTTTGAAGTCAATCAGGAAGGATGCGACCACTCCCTTATACTTGAACGAGTTATTAAATCCTCCTACCCATTTAGGTAATGCACTTCCGAATGGAATCAGGGCGCTGGTGCGCTGAGGCAGACCGTTGGCACCGTACACAATCTGGCCGGCATGATCGGGGTTCTTTGATCCATCATCACGCAGGAAGCCGTACCCTACAATCTGTCCCATCTCCTGTCCTACTATCTGCTGCACAAAACCATTGAACACGTGCTGACCCACCGTGATGTTTTCTCCGGGGGTACTGGTGAGCAGGCTGAGTACTTTGGTTTTGTTATAGGCTCCGGTGAAGGTAAAGTCCCATTCAAACGCACTGTTCTTTACCGGATAGACATCGACCATCAACTCGAACCCTTTGTTCTGACTTTCCCCGCTGTTGATACGGGTGGACGTGAACCCTGAGGCATCCGATATCTGGGCGTTGACAATCTGATTGGTTGTGAGCTTACGATATACGGCCATGTCCACGCTAACGCGACCGTCAAACAACTTGGTCTCCAATCCTAACTCGGTCTCTTCAACGGTCATTGGCTTTAAGCCTGCGTTGGGAACAATGGCGGCAAAGTTTCCAACAGGCTGTCCTGCAAACTGTGCCGATCCCAATCCGTAGAATAGGCGGTTGGCATAAGGTGGTACATCCGTATCACTTCCCACACTGGCATAAGCCGCTCTGAATTTCCCAAACTCCAGCCAGGAAGGCTTCGAATTAAATGACTCCGAGAACACATAGCTTGCCGACACAGAAGGATAAAGAATACTCCGGTATTGCGGTGACAAGGTGGAGAACCAGTCGTTACGCACGGTAGCATTCAGGTACAGAAATTCTTTATAGCTCACCTCTGCTGATCCGTACAGTGAATTAACTCCACGTTCCACCAAATCATAGGTAGGATCTTTCAGTCTTCCGTTTTGTACCGTGTAAAGATCTTTCACCACAAAATCAGTGACCTGCACACTGGTAATATCGGCACGTCTCTTCATCTGGTTTCCGCCAAAGGTGGCATTCACGCCAAAGTGGTTAAACGTCTTGGCTGCATTTAACAAGAAGTCGAAGTTCGTTTCCCTGAAACGCATTCCTTCCTGCGTATAGAGCCCATTGTAATAGTTCGTACCATTCACCACATTAAAGATCGAACCCGAATTGAGTGTGGCCTTACCGGTGGGAAGATTGATGTAGTCCTGATCGCGCGACCAGTAGTCCTGACCACCACGGGCCTGTATCGAAAGCCAGTTGGTTAATTCATATTTCAAATTAAGGTTACCGAATATTCGATCTCTGCGGATATTCTGCTTCACCTGATCCAGCACCCAATAAGGATTGGTACGATTGGTAAAACGGGAATACACATTTTCTCCTCCTCCTGCATTGTACCGATTGTCTCTCAATACATCGAGGGGCATAGTGTTGGCCATCGCGAAGAGCGAAGTAGGAATGGAGTTATCCTGATCAGAAACAACGGGAGGGTTTTTATTATACTCATTGCTGTAGTTAATGTTTCCACGGAAGCTCAACCGATCCGAAAGGTCATGCGAAAATCCAAGGTTAATGGTTTTGCGCGTGAACGAGTTGTTGGGTGTAATCCCTTTACTTTCCATGTTCGCGAATGACAGATTCATTCCACCTCTCTCGCCATTAGTAGCCAATGAAATACTATTGGTCAGGTTCTGACCATGACGATAGAATTTTTTGATGATACCCTTTTGTGCTTCATAGGGAACAATCACATTATTGAACAATACCTGGTTCATACCGGGCTTTATCTTCGGACCAAACGACCACTGACCACTGGTAGGATTGGCGGCGGCTCCGGCCGAAGCGGGGCCTGCTCCGTATTCTCCCTGACCATATTCGTATTGATAGTCGGTAAAGTCGAGCGGTGTTTCATTAGTGTAGTTCATATTATATGTAACACCAAGCCCCTGGCCTGTGCCATGCGATTTAGTGGTGATCATAATCACGCCATCTTTAGCACGCGAACCATAAAGGGCTGCTGCCGTTGCCCCCTTCAGCACCTGCATGTTCTCAATGTCATCCGGGTTGATACTGGAAAGTCCGTCTCCTCCATCCGAGGATGCACCCGCTCCGCGTGCAGGAATTGAAGTATCGCCTGCGGTGTTGCCCTGGTTCGTGCCGAAGTTGGTATTGTCAATGGGAACACCATTCACCACAATCAATGGATTGTTTTGACCGGTAATGGAAGACTGACCACGGATGCGGACTTTCGAAGATCCTCCGGGGCCTGTTCCCAAGGAAGAGACATTCACACCGGCAATTTTTCCCTGAAGGGTGTTCATCACGTTCGGTGTACGGTTGATGGCTAACTGATCCGCGGAAACTTTCGAAGTGGCATAGCCGATACTCTTGGCTGACTTTTCAATACCCAGCGCGGTGACGACTATTTCGTCCAGCGCGGTGAGATCGGTTTTCAATGATACATCAATAGTCGATTGCCCGTTGATCGTAATTTCCTGTGTGGCGTAGCCGACAAACGAAAAAACCAGTGTGGTGGCATCGGCAGGGACATCAAGTGCATACGTACCGTCTGATTTGGTTACCGTACCAATCGTAGTTCCTTTGACAATAATATTCACGCCCGGAAAGGTGGCACCACTTTCGTCCGTGATTTTTCCGCGAATGACCAACTGTTGATTGTACAAATCCTCTGTGAGCGTCCCGACATCTGCTGCGGAAACAGTGGTGTGATAGCCGATCAGCATGAGTATGCCGGCTAAAAAGCGCAAGTAGTTTTTTTGCATAATTATGGGTGGTTTAGGTTGTGTTACGATGGCTGTTGTCAATGGTGGCGTATCGGTGTTTTCTTGTTATCCACTCACCGTCACGAAAACAAGATTCACTATTTTTCCCGACCCCCACTTCCAATAAAACACAGCGTAGGTTATTGCACACGATTGCGATTTCGATACAAATTGTTGCCTCGATGCAATTGTTTTTTCAGCTTTGCTGCCCACTGCTCTCTACTCCGAGCACAAAAATCTATGTTCACGCTCTTGGCCGCTATTCTTACATGAATCAGTTTCTTCTGCAGGCAGCATCGCGGGAGTTGAAGCACTTTCCGCACATCACGGAGATGAGTGTGCGGAAGAATACGACCATTCAGCTGAACTCGTGGGAACGAAGTTGCGCAGAGGATCTCATTCGTATCTACTATATTCTTGAAGGGAAATTTGAATGGATCATCAATGAACAGCACCACATCCTGTATCCGGGTGATCTGGCCATTATACTGCCAGGGCAAACACTACAGGGAGAAAAAGATTTTCTGGACATCGGAACGCTCTGCTGGGTGCATCTAAAAGTAGATTGCGATCCTGCCCTAAGAACAATTTCACTAAAACCCTGGAGCGGACTTTCAGAAAGTGAAAGTCTCACCATCTGCCGGATTCAGCAACACAGCAAAACCGCGGTGCTGGTTCGCATGAAAGATGCGTTTGCTATCCTGCAGAATATGCGTTCGGAACTATACGAGCAACAGATCGGATACCGAACTCGTGTCAACCAACTTATTGATGAGCTCCTGATCCTCATTGCCCGACAATCCACCCATCAGAATAATTTGCAACGCGACTTTCCGCAGGTGTTTGTCAAGCTGGAGCAGGCACTTCGGCAAAACCTCGCCTATCAATGGACGGTGGAAGAAATGGCTGCTATGGTAGGCCTGGGCACCACCGCTTTTTCAGAAAAAGTAAAAAACTATACCGGCTTTTCGCCCTTGAATTATTTAATCAACATCCGTATTTCAGAAGCCATCAAATTGCTCAGGAAACCGGAGATAAACGTAACGAGCGTTGCCCTGGATACGGGCTTTTACTCTTCGCAACACTTCGCCACCACCTTCAAAAAACTGACCGGTTACACGCCAGGTGATTTCCGAAAAAAAGACAGACTAAAAAATTAAATTCGATATGGAATGTATTATCACCATTGAACTGGGAACGAATGCGGTACGTGTATTTGCTTTTGATTTGAAAGCCAATCTCATCGCCTCTTCGAAGGGCTCCTATCCTACCTTCCACAGTGATCCGGATTATAGCGAGCAAGATC
>JAHEZH010000261.1 GCA_023251155.1 Flammeovirgaceae bacterium
CGTTTGTTGGATTGCTCGTTTGGAGTGATTGGTGGTGGGGTGTTGTGGATTTGCTATCGGAAGATAAGGCACCTGGAAATGGTTACTGAATCAGGGATAGTGGCGTGAAATAGTTTCCCCTTCACTCCTGGTGAGCATTGCCTGCTCCGATACTTTGTAGTATCATGCATGTACATACCCAAGATTCATTACTTCCATGTCAAAAAAGACAGTTATTCTACTGGCCATTATTCTTTTAAAGTTTTGGCTGCAGTACATTTTAGTCAGCCCGGAGTATGATTTGCATCGTGATGAGTACCTGCACCTGGATCAGGCGGATCATCTGGCCTGGGGGTATTTATCGGTGCCTCCGGTTTCTTCCTGGATTGCATTTATCATCCAGGCACTGGGTAATGGCGTATTTTGGGTGAAGTTTTTTCCTGCCTTGTTTGGGGCGTTGACCATTTTGGTGGTATGGAAGACGATAGAAGAATTGAACGGAAACCTGGCCGCATTGACCTTGGGTGCGCTCTGTGTTTTGTTCTCGGCCTTACTGCGATTGAATATCCTCTTTCAGCCCAACTCGCTGGATGTGCTTTGCTGGACTGCGCTGTGTTTTACATTGATCAAATATTTTAATACTGAAAACAAGACTTGGCTGTATGCCACTGCGGTGGTATTTGGTATTGGCTTCCTTAATAAATACAACATTGCTTTTCTTCTGATCGGCATTGTTCCTGCTCTTTTGCTGACGGAGCAGCGAAAGGTGTTGCTGAAGAAGGATATCTACCTGGCAATGCTGGTAGCATTAGTGATTGTACTTCCTAACCTGATCTGGCAGTACACTAATCACTTTCCGGTGCTTCATCACATGAAACTATTGGCAGAGACGCAGCTGGTGAACGTGAACCGTGGTGACTTTTTGAAATCGCAATTGCTGTTCTTTACAGGTGCGTTGATAGTGATTGTTGCAGGCTGGGTGGCGTTGTTGCTCTATGCTCCGTTCAGAAAGTACCGGTTCTTCTTCTGGTCGTTTGTTTTTACGCTGGCAGTGTTTACGTATCTGAAGGCGAAGGACTATTATGCGGTAGGGCTTTATCCCATCTACATTGCCTTTGGTGCCGTGTACCTGGGGGAACTACTGCGTGCAGGCAGGCGCAGGTACGTGTTGGCTGTGGTGATGGCGATGCCGGCGTTGCTATTTATACCGATTTATCAGATCGCCTTCCCGAACAAAAGTCCGCAGTATATATATGAGCACCCGGAGCCGTATCAGAAGCTTGGCCTGCTGCGCTGGGAGGATGGCAAAGATCACTCACTGCCACAGGATTTTGCTGATATGCTGGGCTGGAAAGAGTTGGCAGAGAAGGTCGACAAGGTATGCGAGCAGTTGCCCAAGGGCGAGCGTATCTTTATACTTTGTGATAACTACGGACAAACTGGGGCGATCAATTATTACTCGAAGAACAAGGAGCTGAAAGCGGTGTCGTTCAACGCAGATTATATCAACTGGTTTGATCTGGATACGAAAATTGTTCATCTGATACGGGTGAAGGAGCAGGAAGACCGGCACGGGGAGATGGAAACGACAAGACCCTATTTCGAAAAGGCATTTATAGCGGACTCTATTGCTGATCCGCTGGCGCGGGAGTATGGGACTACGATATTTGTTTTCTCTAATCCAACGATTGATGTGAATGCGCGGCTGAAGAAAGAGATTGAAGAGGAGAGGTTGTTTAAGTGAAGATGTTAAGAAATGTTAACGGCCAACTACTCTGTTGATTCTGTAGTTAACTCTGTGATTTTTCGTTAAATTGGAGCTGTTGATGACTATCTCATGATTGGTAAACTGATTGCCTCCGTTACTTCCTTTTTATTTATTCTGCTATTGTCTTTTCCGTCTTTGGCGATGGAAAACAATAGCCGGGTATGGGAAGAACTGGAGAAAGAACGGATCGAGCACACGGATGAGATCGTGATAAAGAAGTCAGATGAAATCCTCTTACGGGAGTCGGTGGGTTTTGTTGTGGTCGTATTCCCAGCTGTTCATAGCGCCATTCCATACGTTACTTCTTCGGGTAACCCCTGTCAGCAGTATCTTTTCCTAAGGTATTGTTCGCTGCTGATGTAAGATTTTAGGATTCATAACAGGATGAGCATTTCATTGCTCCTTCTATTGATTGTTGTTATCATTCATTTAATCTGGCTTTACTCTCACCTCTTTAATTCGTTTAATATGGTTATCGAATCGCATTATCTCTGGATTGCTTTCAATCTTTTTGTGTTGGGTATGTTAGTTCTTGATCTGGGTGTGTTTCATCGTAAGGCACATGCTGTTACGGTAAAGGAGGCACTCATCTGGACGGGCGTGTGGATCAGTCTTGCAATGGGCTTCAATGTATTTATCTATTACTACTTTGGTAGTGAAAAGGCGTATGAGTTTCTCACCGGCTATGTGATTGAAAAATCGCTGAGCGTGGATAACATCTTCGTATTTATTATGGTCTTTTCCTATTTCAGTGTATCTTCCTCAGCACAGCATAAAGTGTTGTTTTGGGGTATTGCCGGTGCACTGGTAATGCGTATTGTTTTCATCCTTGTTGGCATTGAACTGATTCATCGTTTCCATTGGCTGATTTATGTTTTTGGCACTTTTCTGGTCTACACGGGCATTAAGTTCCTTACGCAAAAGGAGGAGGTGATCCGCATGGAGAACAATCCTGTCGTGAAGCTGATGCGAACGATTTTTCGTGTCACGCCTGATTTTGTTGGCGAGCGTTTCTTCACACGCATCGATAACCAAATCTGGATTACTCCTTTGTTTATTGTGGTCATCATTATCGAAGCAAGTGATCTGATCTTTGCTGTGGATTCGATCCCTGCGGTACTGGCGATCTCTGATGATCCGTTTATTGTTTATACCTCCAATGTGTTTGCCATACTTGGGCTACGTTCGTTATACTTTGCCCTTGCGGGAATTGAGAAGTACTTCAGGAACCTGAAATATGGGCTGGCTGTGATCCTGATTTTTGTGGGAACGAAGATGGCACTTACGGATGTGTATAAAATATCGGTAGGCCTATCACTGGGTGTTATTGTGGCGGTTCTGGCCCTTTCTGTTCTCACTTCCCTGATAAAAAGGCGGGGAGACGAAGAAGTGTCGTAATTACAGTTATTTTATACCGGGCTGCTGATGCCTGATTTTCAGGCTCGGCAGCTTGATTTTTCTTCTTCGCTCCACAATCCGTGTACTTCATTCACCATTGATACAGACGATCGGTGATTTGTGATGAAGTCACTTTGTAATTGCAATCGGTTTCCAGATATTGAAAGCCGGTTTATTAACACGCCAATTCCAAATGCACAAAAATTGCACTTACCTTTTTCCGATAGCGGTATTGCTATCGGGCCTTTTCCTCACGGGATGTCAGAAAGAAAAAGAACCCATCGATAAAAGAATCAAGCAGTTAGATCCGAAGACGACAGTCGAAATGGCCCGGTCGATTGAAACGGCTGTGCCTGCGGAACTGGACGAAGATTTCACACTGAAGATATGGGGAGTGGATTCATTGGTGGCTGACCCGGTATCTATTGACATTGATGATCAGGGAAAATTGTATTATACACGTACCAACCGCCAGAAAAATGTTGAGTTTGATATACGCGGTCACCAGGACTGGGAGATTGAATCAATACACTTACAGGATGTGGAAGATAAGCGTGCCTTCCTTCACAACACCCTTTCACCGGAAAACAGCAAGAAAAACGAATGGCTGGCCGACCTGAATGGTGATGGCTCGCACGACTGGAAAGATATGCTTGTCGATAAAGAGCACGTCTATCGCCTCGAGGATACCAATGGTGATGGTGTTGCTGACTTATCTCAACTCATGATTGATGACTTCAATGAAGAAGTAACGGACGCCATGGGTGGTATTTTAAAACACGGTGATGACCTGTTTGTGAACATCGCTCCGGACATGTGGCGCTTCAAAGACAAAGACGGTGATGGCATTGCCGAAGAGAAGACTTCGATCTCTCACGGTTATGGAGTTCACGTGGGCTTTGGTGGTCATGGTATGTCAGGTATCGAAGTGGGCCCGGAAGGAAAGATCTACTGGCAGATTGGTGATATCGGTTTCAATGGCAAGGGTCCGGATGGACAAAAGTGGGAGCATCCCAACAGTGGTGTGATTGTACGATCCAATCCGGATGGCAGCGACTTTGAAGTGTTCAGTTATGGAAATCGTAACACACACGAATTTGTGTTTGACGAATACGGTAACCTGATCAGCGAAGACAATGACGGGGATCATCCCGGAGAAAGTGAACGCATTGTTTATGTGGTGAACGGTGCGGATATCGGCTGGCGGATCAACTGGCAGTTTGGTAAATACCGCGATCCCGATAACAACACCTATAAAGTATGGATGGATGAAAAGATGTACATACCCCGTTGGGAAGGGCAGGCTGCTTACATTATTCCTACCATTAAGAATTTTGTGAATGGCCCAACTGGGATGTTGTATAATCCGGGCACGGCATTGAATAAGAAGTACAAGAATACGTTCTTTATCGGAGAGTTTGTGGGGAACCCTACCCGTTCGGGTATTCATGCCTTCAAGTTAAATCCAAAAGGAGCCACGTTTGAATTAGGCGAATATAAGAGCATCATGAAAGGCGTGTTGGCAACCGGTATCGACTTTGGCCCGGATGGCGCCATGTACCTGGCCGACTGGATCGAGGGATGGGACATCAAGAAGCATGGCCGTGTATGGAAAATGGATGTGAAAGATATTGATGCACAGGAAAGGGCATTGACCAAATCATTATTGGAAGCAGACGTGACGAAACAGGATAATGCAAAGCTGAGTGAGTGGTTGAAGAATGCAGATATGCGCGTACGTCACAAAGCACAGTTTGAACTGGCTACACGCGGAGACGAGGGTATTAAAGTGTTCCAGGAAAACGTAACCCAAACACAACATCAATTAGCCCGTGTGCATGCAATCTGGGGTATCAGCCAGTTTACCCGTAAGGACATGAAGCACGCGAAATTGTTCTTGCCTTTGCTGAAAGACAGCGACCCGGAAATTCGTGCACAGGCGGCCAAGTGGATTGGAGATGTTCGTTTTAAAGAGGCCGGGGAAGCGTTGATTCCATTATTGAAAGACGAGTATGCCAGAGCGCGCTTCTTTGCTGCGGAAGCATTGGGAAGAATTGCTTATGAGCCGGGTATTCAGCCGGTCATTGAAATGCTGCGTGCCAACAATGAAGAAGATACGTATCTCCGTCATGCGGGAAGTCTTGCCTTGGCGAGGATCGCGAAGCCAGCCCCGGTTGTTGCATTGGCCAAAGATGAATCGCGCGCTGTGCGTATTGCAGCAGTGGTGGCTTTGAGAAGAATGAGAGACAAAGGCATTGCGGAGTTTCTAACCGATAACGATGAGTTCATTGTAACTGAAGCAGCAAGAGGAATTAATGATGATTTGTCGATACCCGATGCATTGCCAGCGCTGGGGGAAGTATTGAATGACTACCGGTTCAAGAATGAAGCATTATTGCGCAGAGCCATCAGCGCCAACCTGCGCGTGGGGTCTGACAAGACGATGCAAAACCTGATCAGCTATGCGGCGCACGAAGGTGCTCCGGTAGCGATGCGTACGGAAGCCATGGCGGCATTGAGCACATGGGCGAAGCCTTCGGTGCTGGATCGTGTAGATGGCCGTTACCGAGGTGAGGTGAAACGTGATCTGGCACCGGTTCAGTCAAAATCAGGTGAGGTGCTGACACACTTGCTAACTAATAAAGAGGCGGCTGTACGACTGGCTGCAGCGAAGGCGATTGGTAAACTTAAAATTGAAAAAGCATCGGCTACACTACTGGCGCGATTAAAAACTGATCCTAAACCGGAAGTAAGAGCCGAAGCATTAAAATCACTGGCCGCAACAGGCGATAAGCAAATTGATGTAGCCATTAAGCAGGCCCTTTCGGATAACGAAAAATCAGTACGTGTAATCGG
>JAHEZH010000028.1 GCA_023251155.1 Flammeovirgaceae bacterium
GCCACGAGGGTATTCAGGTGCAGCGCTCTTCTGAATACCAGTGAGGAGTCATAATGCGCCAGCGAATGCACGTACGCTTTCTGGTCGAACTTAATATTTCCCAGAAGGTTATGTGCAAAAGCTTCACCTGCTTTGTCTTTGATTTGCTTCATCTGCAAAAGTGATTTCCGCCCGTACTCTTCTGCCGGAACATAATTTTTCAGATTGTAGTACGACCAGCCGATCCATGCGTTGACCCGCGCGATATCATGACCGGATCTTAATTCTTCATCCAGTTTCAGCGCATTAAAATAATACTCCAGTGCTTTCAGGTATTCTCCCCTGCTGTCAAATACTCTTCCTACACGAAACAGCGCCAGCGCCTTCTGTCTTTTAAAGTCATGTTTTCCCAGCGAATTCAAAGCAAGCTCATAGGCCTTTATTGCCTCTATCGACTGGTTACGGGCCGAATAGATGTCGCCCAGGTTGATATTGCTGAAGATGAGCAGTTCATTGTCTTTGTATCTTCTGGCCACCTCCATGGTCCGGTTGATGTAATGCATGGCCGAATCGGCATGCCCCATTCCAAAATGAGTGGCCGCCATTAATCGCCAGCAGTCCGCAATCAATAAACTGTCACCCACCGTATAGCGCACATCACGTGCCTTATACAGATAACCCAGTGCCTTATCAAATTCAGAAAGCTCCTGGTACATCCATCCATAATGAAAATACACCGATCCCAGTGCCCGTCCCGCAGGTATTCCTTTCAGCAGTTCTTCTGTTCGTTGATAATAGACAATGGCTGAATCATAGATGCCTTGTACTTTATACAGATTACCTATTCGTGTAAGAGTATATGCCGGGTATTCCCCAAAGTTTTTCCCTCCGGATGCTTCAATGGCCTGTTGATAATACCGGGCGGCTTCATCATAGTTGCCCGTAAAATAGAAGTACATGCCGATGTCGGTCAGCGCTATGGTAAGGCTTTCGGGGTGCTGTTCCTTTTTCGCCAGGTCATACTCCTTCTTCGCTGCACTATGCGCCTTTTCATAATCGTAATCCCAATAGATATTAACGATCTGGTGCAGCAGTTTTATTTTGGATAGATTATCGTTCGCTTTTTGTTCAAGTCGGAAAAGGCTATCAATCTTGCTCTCCTGGGCAGTAGCGGCTAGGGTTGCCAGAGCGGCAACCAGGAATAAAGTAATGATTACCCTCATGATCAATTATCCAACTTCACGATTTGTGAACAAATATATCAAATCAAACCACGTGCATCGTCTGCGATGAGGGCAATATCACTTCAAACGAAGAGCCCCGTGCTTCTACGCTGGTAAAATCAATCCTTCCGCTCAGCTTTTCAACCGATTTTTTGACAATGTAAAGCCCCAATCCATTGCCTTTGGAATGCTGACTGGCCCTGAAATACATATCAAAAATCCGGCTGAAGTACTCTTCTCTGATGCCCTGTCCATTGTCTTTCACTTTGATTACGAGTTCGCCCTGTCGTATCCATGCGCTTATTCCTATGAACGGATCGTCCACTCCACAAAAATCGATCGCGTTTTCAATCAGGTTTTCGATGATGATTTTCACCATGGCCGGATACGAACTGAAAACAATATTCGGTTCTACATGAACCGAGGCGCGAATGTGCTTCATCGCAATCAAATCTCTGAAACTGTGAATCACCTGATGGATTAACTCTTCGATAAATAACTCTTTGTAGACGAGTTGCTGCGCCCCCAGATCACTGATGGATTGAAGTTTGATCAGCATCCGGTCGAGATTCATAGCGGTTTCTCTCACCTTATCGAAAAGCTCCAGTGCATTGGTATCTTTCACCGTAATTTTCGCCACCTCGGCCAAACCAAGAAACGTTGTCAGTGGCCTTCTGAAATCGTGCGATGAACGATAGAAAAAAGTATCAAGTTCTTTATAGGCCTGCTTTACTTCTAAGGTACGCTCTGCCACCTTCGACTCCAGATTGATATTGATCCGTCCGATGGTTTCGTTGGCTTCAATCAATTCTTCGGATTGTGCCTGTATCTCTTCTTTCTGTTCGGTTATCTCCCGGTTGGCTTTACGGATGTTTCGTGAGTAGCGATAGGTAATGAACGCCAGCAGGGTGGTCAATATAATCCCTGATGTAATGGAAGTAATGATGATGTTCTTCCGGGCCAGTTCATCTTCCTGAAGGCTCAACTTTGCATTCTGCAAAGCAATTTCCTGATTCTTTTGCTCGACCTGGTACAATGCCTGCATCTCGGCAATTTTGGTACTGTTAACGGTTACATAAATGCTGTCTTTGATTTCATCGTATAATTTCCGGTAGTGCAGTGATTTTACAAAGTCTTTTTTCTTTTCAAAGAGTTCCGAAAAAAACTGATAGTTCGTTTTCAACAGTAGCTTAGACTTGGTTCTGCTGGCACTTTCAAAACCCTGCTTCAGGTAGTGTTCGGCTTCACTATACTCTCCGATACGGATCAGTAACTCACCAATGCTGTTATAGGAAGTGCCCATACCCAGATCGCTTCCAAAAGCTTTCTCCATCTCCATACTTTCTTTCTGGTAGTCCAGTGCTTTTTTAAAATCGCCTTGTTCTTCATAGACCAGCGCCATATTAAAGATCACATCGGCTACACCTTCCTTATAGTTAAGCTTCCTTCTGATTTCAAGCGCCCTGTTTAGCTCACCGAGTGCTTCTGCATACTGCTTTTTTTGAAACAGAATCAAGCCCCTTACATTATAGCAATTCGACAGCCCGTGACTGTCTTTGATGGACTCCCTGACCTTTTCTGAACGTGCCAGAAAATCCAGCGCCAAAGAAAAATTTAGCTGGCTTTTATATACCCAGGCAATGCCACTCAGCACATCGCCAATTTCTTTTTTCGATCTCAGTTGCTCAAAGTTGCGTAGCGCTTCGAAATAATAAGTCAATGCCAGATCAAACTGGCTGCGCTCGGTATACAGCTCTCCTATTTCGGCACTTGTCCGGGCATAGAGGTAAGCAAAGTTCTGATCTTTCAACAGGTTGAGTGCCTTGAACAATTGTGTCTGTGCCCATTCAAAATCTCCCAGTTTTTGATGCACCATACCATCGTTCAGGTAGCAGCTTACTTTCAGTGCCACATTATCATAAAATCCCTTATCAATCAGGTCACAGGCAATATCAAAATATTCATTTGCCTTAATGTAATTCGAGCGGCTCATCTCCAGCGAGCCAAGCATGATATTAGAGTCGATCAGCCCGCGCTTGTTATTGACTTCTTCTCTCAACTGCAGTGAGCGTGTATAAAAACGCGAAGCGTCATCCAACCGGTATTGTAACTGTCGCAATACACCTATGCATTTGTACGCATACGACAGGTAGACTTTATCATTCGCTGCTTTAAGAATAGCCGTGGCTTTGGCATAGTACATGTCGGCCGAATCATAAGCGGTTTTTACCCGATATAAATTTCCCATCAGGGTCCAGTTATAGCCCGCTGACACCGGATCAACTTTATCATCAATGGCTTCCGACTGCCTGAAATAATTCATCGCCATAGGGTGATCTCCGTCCAGAAAATACTTGAACCCAATCAGGGATAGTGCTTTTTTCTCACCTTTGAGGTAGTTGGCTTCCCTGGATAATTTGTAGGCCAGCAGGGATTCCTCAAACCCCATTTTGATATCCTGATCATAGACAATAAAAGCAATCTCGAAATGAATGTCGACCAGGGTGCGCAAGTCCCTGGTTTCCTTCAGCACTCTTCTCAAACTATCCAGTTGCTGCTGTTGCCCAAACAGTGCATGCGAGAGAAAAAAAACAAAAAGCGCTCCGACAAAGCTTCTCTTGCACATGAAATTTCGGGGGTATAAATGTGTTATTGTAATGTAAATAAAAAACAGGAATTACAAAGAAAATCACCCTATTGTTAAGGAGGCAGGAGGTAATTTCTCGTCTTTATGCCGGTTTATAGAAGGTGGCTTATTCCCCTATGTTTTCTGAATTTAATTAGTGAATTTTATCCTACACTTTATAAACCTATCCCAACCCTATGAATAACAAAAGACTCCCGATCATTGTATTGGCAGTGATCTCATTTATTGTCTTAATTGCACTCTCCTCCAGCCTATTTTATACCGTACAGCCCGCCGAAAGAGCGGTGATCTTTTATCCGTTCGGAATAGGGCTGGATAAAGAGCACACCATCGAACAAGGCACCCACATGAAGGCTCCATGGAATGAGGTATTCATTTATAAGGTGAATGAAATGTCGACTGATGAAAACATGGATATTCTTGACAAAAACGGACTTTCAATTCATATCGATGTCTCTGTCCGCTATTTCCCCGCTCCTGACAAAATCGGCTATATTCACGAGAAATTCACCCGCGATTACGTCAATGTACTGGTGATACCGGAAGTGCGTTCCACCGTGCGCCAGGTGATGGGGCGTTATACTGCCGAAGAAATTTACTCTACCAAGAGAGCTGAAGTGGAAACCGCTATTCGTAACGAAAGTGAGAAGATCTTGTCGGCTAACAATGTAAACGCTACTGCGGTGCTTATCCGCTCCATTGTGTTGCCGGAACAGATTAAAGCGGCCATCGAGAATAAACTGCAACAGGAGCAGGAAGCGTTGGCGTATCAATTCCGTCTGGACAAAGAAAAGAGTGAAGCCGAGCGTAAACGCATTGCTGCGGAAGGGGAATCGAGAGCCAATAATATCATCAACAATAGCTTATCGGATAAGTTATTGAAAATGAGAGGAATTGAAGCTACTTTAGAGCTGGCCAAGTCTCCTAACAGCAAAATCATCGTTGTGGGCTCGGGCAAAGATGGCTTACCAATGATTCTGGGAAATAATTAATTCATACCAAATCATTTTTATCTGATGGACCTGCGGAGTATTTTAGGGCAAATTAATTGAACGATACATGGCTAAGACTGCACAACTGATCATTGACGGGAAGACCTACGAGTTCCCGATCACTGAAGGAACAGAGAACGAGAAGGGAATTGACATTAGTGAATTGCTGGAGAAAACGGGAGCCGTTACACTTGATTTAGGTTACAAAAACACTGGTGCAACCAAGAGTGCAATCACTTTTCTGGATGGTGACAAAGGGATTTTAAGATACAGAGGTTACTCCATTGAAGACCTGGCGGATAAGTCCACCTTCCTTGAAGTAGCTTATCTCTTGATTTTTGGTGAACTGCCGGCAAAAGATCAACTGGGCAAATTTACCAACGATATCAAGACACACACGCTGGTACACGAAGACATCAAGAAAATACTGGATGGGTTTCCTTCCACCTCGCACCCGATGGGCGTGCTGGCTTCATTATTCTGCGCACAAACAGCTTTCTATCCGGAGTCGCTCGATCCTAACCGCTCTACCGATGGTGTTTACCTGAGCATTGTTCGCTCATTGGCCAAGATGCCTACCTTTGCAGCATGGGCATTTAAAAATGCGGTAGGTCACCCGGTCAACTACCCGGACAACTCACTGGATTACTGCTCACGCTTCCTGAAGATGATGTATGCATTGCCTGCGGAAGACTATGAAGTAGACCCTGTTGTTGCCAACGCATTGGACAAGCTGTTGATTCTTCATGCCGATCATGAACAAAACTGTTCTACTTCCACAGTACGTATCGTTGGTTCATCCAAAGCAAGCATTTACTCTTCCATCTCCGCTGGTATCAATGCCTTGTGGGGACCTCTTCACGGAGGGGCTAATCAGGAAGTGATTGTGATGCTGGAAAACATCAAGAACGATGGTGGTGATACCGAAAAATGGATCAATAAAGCAAAAGACAAGAACAGCGGCTTCCGCCTGATGGGCTTTGGCCACCGCGTGTATAAGAACTTCGATCCGCGTGCAAAGATCATCAAGAAAGCAGCCGATGATGTATTGAAGAAACTGGGGGTAAACGACCCTGTTTTGGAGATTGCGCAAAAACTGGAAGAAGCGGCATTGAAAGATCCGTACTTCGTAGAAAGAAAACTATATCCAAACGTTGACTTCTACTCAGGTATAATCTACCGTGCATTGGGTATTCCGGTGGATATGTTTACTGTAATGTTTGCAATGGGTCGCCTTCCGGGATGGATCGCTCAGTGGAAAGAATTGCGTGAGAACAAGGAACCTATTGGTCGTCCTCGCCAGATTTACACAGGGCCAACCCTACGCCCTTACGTGAGTATTGATCAACGTAAATAATCAAACCGAACTTTCTATATTTAAGGCTGGCTTCCAAACCAGCCTTTTTTATTTTATGGCATTAGCAGATGACTTTCAAAATGCAGTGAGCGCTTCACAGCAGCTTACCAAACGCCCTTCCAACGAAGAACTTCTTGACCTGTACGCACTCTTCAAACAAGCAAGTGAGGGAGATGTCAGTGGCGATCGTCCGGGTGGTTTCGACTTTAAAGCCATTGCCAAATACGATGCATGGAAAGACAAGAAAGGCTTGTCAAAAGACGAAGCCATGCACAACTATGTGGCTTTGGTGAACAAGCTGAAGGAGTCGTACGCATAAGTTCATTAGTTAATACAGGAACGATTGAATCTCTTTTATCAACCGGATCTGCCTGCGGGCGCTTTTCATCTGGATGAAGATGAATCGCGACATGCCGTGAGAGTACTTCGCATGGAAGATGGCGATCTGCTGGATGTAACTGATGGAAAAGGGATTCTTTACAAATGCCGGATCACCAAAGCGGATTCAAAAAAATGCCATTTTGAGGTAATCGAAAAGAGGGAACAACAAAAGAAAAATGATTTCATCCATATCGCGATCGCGCCAACAAAAAATGCCGATCGTATAGAGTGGTTTGTTGAAAAAGCGGTTGAAATCGGCGTGGATCAGATCAGTTTTGTGCTCTGTCAGAAATCTGAACGTAAAAACATCAACATCGAGCGCATTCAGAAAGTAGCGATCAGCGCAATGAAGCAATCACAGCAAAGTACATTACCCCTCCTTACCTTGCTCCTTCCCTTCAACCAAATTGTAAGCGTCAAAGCCGATCAGAAATTCATCGCGTATGTCGATCAGGACAATCCGGATTTATTAAAGAACAAAGCCGCGAAAGGAAAAAACTGCCTTGTACTGATTGGTCCTGAAGGAGATTTTTCAAAGGAAGAACTGAACCTTGCCTTTCAAAACCACTTTATAAAAGTAAGCCTTGGACCTAACCGGCTAAGAACAGAAACGGCAGGCCTTGCGGCCTGCCATATTCTCAATCTGATCAATCAATAATTTTATTCCTGTATAATCAGTCGCTGGGTAGCACGGCCTTTGCCTTGCATCACTTCCAGCACATACATTCCGCTTTTCAACGTATTGGTTTTTATCTGAATTTCACTTCCGATCTGTTCCGCATTCAATTCTTCTTTGTAAACAATTTTACCAGTCAGATCGAATAACCGAACCATCGTCACATCAGAATGGCTACTGCTCACTTTTAAGTTGATGTTGGTGTACTTGGTCGGGTTAGGGAATACTTTCAATCCCAGCTGAGATATACCCGTGTACTCAAGAACAATTGTATTACTGAATGAAGACTTACCATCGAAATCCACTTGTTTCAACCGGTAATAATTTTTTCCGAATTGAAGTGAAGCATCTTCATACATATACTCAATCGCGTTCTTCGTTGTTCCGTTCCCTTCCACTTTGCCGATCACGGCAAATTCGCCACCTTCCCGTGAACGCTGTACTTCGAAGTAATCATTATTCAATTCCGATTCTGTTTTCCAGTACAGGTAGGCCTGATCTCCCACTATCTCTCCTTTGAACCAGGCCAGTTCGATTGGCAATGGATTCGCGGTTGCCGTAGAACCAAGCGTGACAATCCGTTCACTGAATGGATTCGATAAAGCAGCAGAGAATGATCCCTGGCTTTGCGTGTGGCCGCTGCTGAAGCCACTTCCACCAAAGTTACCCCAGCGGCTGGCTGTAGGTGTATTCCATACCATTACTTGAAGCGATTCTCTTTCTGTTGAGTTGGCCGACACTTCACTTTCTGTTCCCCAGGATAAGCCAATGCGTGCCGAGTTTCCGCTTGACCCATCGGATATTTTCCAATACTCCAGTGAGCTTACGCGTAATATGGTTCCGTTGTTTGGTGTCAGGTTAGTAACACCCGATTCGGTTGTAGGATTACCAATGAAGTATTCCGCATTCCATGTTAAAGGACCGGCACTGGTTGCTGCTATTGAAGCGGGCCTCCATCGGGTTGATTTTCCTATCGGAAAAATAAATGATCCTCCGTTGGCCACTACTTTACTCAAGCGACCGTTCACAAAGGAGGACGCACTTCCGCTTGTGGGTGATACCGTAGCGGTGGATGTCAGCCGGAAAGTATTGGATCCGGTTGTGATTAATCCATTAGTAAGTATTAACTGATCAGTTACATCTACATTGCCGGCAAGGGTAAGTCCATTACTATTACTGATTTCCATACGGAAGATCGAAGAACCTCCGCTAAATGCACCGGTAATGGTTTGCGCAGCTGTGCCGTTAAAGATCATGCGTGCTGTACCCGATCCTCCACTGAAGGTACCTCCTGTATAATTTACATTTCCCTTCAGGTTAAGTGTACCGGCTGAGCCTACGCTGAACGTTCCTCCGCTCAGGCTAAATAATCCGCCTACTGTTTTGGTTCCGCCGGCCTGTCCATCAAATGTTCCTCCGGATTGGGTAAGTCCATTGGATATCAGTAATGTGCCCGTTCCTGTATTGTAGCCTCCTCCAGTAAGTATCAATGAATTCTGAACAGTGATATTACGGTTGGAGGTATTATAAAACACCGGACCATTCACCGTGAAGTTATTACATAGGGTGAGATTGTTATTGGCCAGGGTGCGGCTACCGCCACCATCCAAGGTCAGGTTTCTCAGTGAGGTAATGCCGCCCAGTATTTCATAGTTACCGGCCCCATCATAGTCAAGTGTTCCTCCATTCGTACAATCGAAGAAGTCATTATAGAAAGCAGCAGGCAAGACTGCGCTGGATGTATTGCTCACGATGCGTAAAGTGCCCTGCCCCACCACGGTACCCAGACGATGCCCGGTGGTTCCATCTATAGTAAGGGTACCTCCGGCCCTGATCTCTGTTCTGTAAAGGGAAACGTTGTTGATATTGAACGTAAGATTATCTCCCGCATCCACCACCAGTACTGCTCCGGAAGGTGCACCCCCACCAGGAACCGGTGTTGTATAAACAGCAGTATTCACATTCCCTGTTCCGTTGCCTCCTCCTTTAGTAATATAAGTAGGTATGTTATTGGGAATGGCATCATTGATACCGGCAAAATACTCACCTGAAATACCGGCATTGGTTACTCCGCTGAAATTGAAGTTCACTGTACGGGTTGGTACGTCCACTGCAGTAAAAAACTTATTGATCGTGTTTGTCGGATTTGACTCCGTCAATACACGCGCACCGATATAATCCGATTCGGCATAAGGGGATGTAACACTTACCAGGCTGGCCTGATAGTACAGTTTCATGTCGGAGGAGAACCCGTTCACGGTGTTGGCGGTGATGATCCAGTGATATTGCAACACATTGTCTCTGTCCACAATCTCCGGATTAGTTGACTCCGAATCTTCCACTATTGAAGGGTGTCGTTCATTCGCCGGGCGAACCGTAATACTTGGTGTACCTGTTCCTGTTGTCCCCCCCACAAACTCAACCGGTGTGTAGTACAACTGCCCTACCGGGAATACGAAATTGGTACTGACACCCGGAGAAAAATTCTTCTTCACTCCATTATCGGTAAATGAGCTGTTCGTCTGAATCATGTTCGATCCGCCAAACGGGTTGACCGGGGTAATCGTAGCTGCGGAAGAAAGACTTAACAAGCTTCCTCCAATGTCAAGCACACCTTGTTTCAAACGAAGACCGGTGTTGATCGAAAAATTATACCCCTGACCATCCGGGATAATTACACCCGATGGATTGTCAATCGTGATAATACCAATGTTCCCCGTTCCTGAGGTTGATCGTTTCAACTGCTGCTGCGTGCTTCCTGCGAAAGTGATACCGGTACCCGTTGTACTGGTGTGTGTGCCATCAATGGAAGCATTACCTAACAACGTTACTGAATTGCCGGCATCACTAAATACACCTGCTGCAATCGTCAGATCGCGATTTACATTGATCGCTCTGCTCAATGAAAGCGTGCCTGCATTGCTCTTGGTTAAATGATAGAAATCAAGCGAAGGTGAACTTCCTGAAATGGATGCCGCACCCGTATTAAAGAAAGTAGTCAGGTTGTTGGCAGGAATAAACGTACCGTTGGCGACCATGTTTGTTCCAATGCTTAAATCAAGACCTTGTGCGTTAAAAGTAGTCGATGAATTGATCGTAAGATTTCCATTCACCGTAAGTGGAGTGATGTAAATCTTGGCAATGGGAGTATTGGCACCAGCGATCGTTAAATTATTCAACGGCACCGTTGCTTTTATACCGATGTTCTGACTATTTGCTCCGGCCGGAGTATTGGCATCTCCTATCGTAATGGTAGAACCGATGACATTCGAAGATGGAGTATCGATCAGTAATGAAGGAACAGTAGTGCTATTGATCCCCTGCGTCAATGTGAAATTTCCTCCGGTATGCGTGAAGCTGCTTCCGTTGTTAATTACTTCAAATACCCCGCGTGTTGTTGCCGGAGCAGCATTTCGGGCAAGAGTAACTGTTCCACCGCTCTGCGTATATTTCAAAATACCGGCAACACTCGCCAGGCTTCGTCTTACCTGCGAACCAACGGTTAATGTACCTGCACTTACCTGAAGTTGAGCATTTCCTGAAGCGGAATATTCGATATAGTTATTACCGCCATTCGCAGCGTCATCCATCGTGACAGTACCTCCGCTCACCCGAAGCAATCCATCCAACAAAATACCCGTGTTTGCTCCACTTACGCTCACTTGTCCCTGGCGTACTTCCAGTCCCGATGTGGAGGGTATTGAAAAATCTCCACCACCGGAAGTAAGACTAAAGTTGATGCCCGAGTTGTTCAGTATAAGCAACCCATTGCTCAATATCAGCGGCTTGGTGGAAATGTTGCTCAATGCATTCAATGTAAAGTTAGCGGATAGCGTTTCGGAAAGAGCGGTACTTGTTCCTTTGTTCATTTGAATTTGGTACAGACTGATTGCACCTCCCCCCGGATTAGTAACCGTGCCGGATGCAGTACCATTAAATTCAAGAATCGCATTATTATCGGAAGCGCCATTTCCATTGAAAAGAGAAATGGTACCGTTAGATACCGTTATGTTTCCTCCTACACTAAGGCGGTGGGTTAATGTATTCGGAGTAGTATTCACAACAGCGATCGAGTTAGTACCCGAACTAACGCTGTTCATGATCAGGTCACCGGCAATAGCCAATGTATAATTTGATCCGCTGGTTGGGAATTCAATTCTACCCTGCGTACCATCACTAAGAACAGCATTTCCTGCTACCGATACATTGGCACCCAATGCAAAGTTTGCCTGCTGATTCACTATTAAGTTTCTCTTCACCGTAAACTCCACGGAGTTCGTCATCTTTCTTGCGAACGTAGAAGTTCCACCTTCAAAGCGAAGGTTGGGGAATACAACGGGTACTGTAGGCAACGTGATTACTGCACCTGTTTCAGATACATAATCATACACACTGCTTACTTCATTGGCAAAATCGCCAAAGTCACCCGATATGGATGGAACCTGGGTATCCGATAACCGTACCATGAAAGTACCTGACCCGGATATGCGGCCAAACTGTACTCCCTGAGTACGTTGCACAGTTACGCGAGGAGAATAAGTACCTGCAGGCACGGCAGCAAAAACGACCTGGGCAGCGGCCGCTATCCCTGAGTTGACATCAATGCTATGAAAATTATTAGCGCCTGAATTACCAGAGCCGATGATAGCAATATCTCCCGCCTTCGGATAATCGGAAGCCGCTGCACCTACGTGCGATACGGTAGACCATGAAGAAGCCGAATGCCATGGGTTACCAGGATATCCGGTGGCGGCGGTACCGCGGCTATAGTAAACCAGTGGTGCACCGGTAAAGCGAGCGGGGGCACCTGCTGTATAGTTAGCCGCAGCTAATGTGAAACCCGCGCCCGGAAACGTAGCACCTGTAGATGTTCCGTTGAAATAAAGCACATTGGTGGTGGTGTTTACATCATCCGTTCCTCCATCGGTTGAACGTGTAAATGGAGTGGTATCCAATACCAGACCGGGAACATAATTAGCTTCAGTACCTCCCACATCCGACTCGGCATAATTAAAATTATAAGAAACCGTTGGCAATGAACTGAAGTTGCTATGACGAATTCTCCAGTAATAAGAAAGGATATCACTTCCTCCACTGGCATTGGTGGTTTGTAAAACGCCATCCGTTGGTGATACGGCGATGAAACCATCATCGGTGAAAGTGATAATCTGAATAAGGGCAGGAGTGTATCGGGCTACTCCATTGGCATTTGTTCCTACCGGAAATGTTTTGGCACCTGCCGCATTATAGTAGAACTCCAATCCTCCATCCGAAGCCGTACCGGCGGTCTGAATGTATTTAGTGGCATCATAACCGGAGATGGTCGCTGATGCACCCGATAGGGTAAGCTTGAAAATATTAATATTAAAAATACCGCTTGTCAATACCAGTTGTTTATACACGGTGAATGCACTGTTGGCCAGTGTTATTCCGTTGGAATTATTCAGCGTAAGATTGTAGATACTTCCGGCATCGGAAGTCAGTGTTTGAGCACTGGTGCCATCCATTTGAAGTTTACCGGTAGAGGCTGATTTGCCCACTACGGATTTGATGTATACATCCCCTTTGGCACTTACGGTAAAGGAATTATAGTTAAGAATACCTTGCTCTACTCTCAATTCTCCATTGATCTGTAAACCCGTAGTTGTGTTTGCCGAAACAAGACTAACCTCATTGGAAGCTGTTTGCTTTGCCACCGTAAGGTTATTCCATTGAGGTACGGGGGTGGTGTTATTAAATGTAATTGAGCTTACACCTACCCCGTTGAACTTAGTGGTATTTGCGCCTGGTGTGTACGTGGCATTGGTTGCTGCGATGTCAAGATTACCACCGATGGTCACATCAGTTCCGTTTGCCTGAAAGGTAATATAGTTCTGAATCGAAAGATCATTTAAAACAACCAGGGGCTGTGGTGCCAGTGCGACCGAAATATCTGTTGGAGAAGTATCACCAGAAGAAGTACCTACTAAATCGATAACACGGGTGGTCGTGTTGGCATTACGCATCACCACGTTCCAAAAAGGTGCACGTGATGTCACTTTAAATACATTGGAATTACTGCTTTCCATATACACCGTACCACCGGTTACATTGATATTGGCCGGATCGGAGTTGATGAAGATCGCCCCCCGTGAACCGGAATTGAACGCACCACGTACGGTGAGTGTTCCTCCACTCATATTAAATACGTTCCCGGTATAGGTCAGACTGAACAACGCATAGTCGCCATTCACACCACTCGCCCCATCCACGGTAACCGCACCACCAGATTGAATATATCCCCCGATGTTACTTGACGAAAGTACACTGGTCCTGATCTGACGGGTGTTCAGTATTCCCCCCTCCACGATGATCGATCCATTATCACGGGTGGTGATTCCGCTGGAGACCATGACCGTAAGGGTTCCGGCAGATACCCTTACTTTACCATAAGGCACCAGTGAGTTACCCTGATCTTTATTGACCACACCACCATTTACCCACAGCTGGGCTCCGGCATAGATCGCATAGTTATTGTTATTGCCGAAAACAGGAATGGTTATATTCGCTCTGACTTCCAGCGTGCCATAGATCAAACCTATGGCGTTATTGTTAGTAGACGCCTGTGCCGCATCAATCACATAATTCATTGGCCCCAGCAAACTGAAATTACCAGGAGCACTTGCTGACAAAGTAAGTTTGTAGGTATCATCTACTCCCTTCTTTATTTCTATGCGATAGAATTTGGAGGAGCCATTGCAAAGCAATTGTTGATTGGCTGTCGCATTGAGGAATGCCACATCCACAATACCGGGAGCACTTTCCGTAGCCGCTCCATCGGTAGCCTCATGTGTATAATCGGTAGTAGAGCGGTTAGTGAATGCCATCGATCCGCCATTATTGGTAAGATCGCCATACAGGTTAAACTTATGACGCCCGTTACCCTGGCCTACCCTGAACTGTCCTGAAGAATTAACAATGGTATTCCCATATACGGTTAGTGTTTTTGAAGAAGTGCTCGCATCATCATTAAATTTCACGATACCGTTTTGAAGCGTTAGTGCACCATTCAATGTCACATCAGCCATCAGTGTGGCTATGTTGGAGGAACCATTGAAGTTCACAATAAGGTCTTTCCAGAGGTGCGTCTGATTAATTTCAATCCCCACCCCGTTAATCTCAACCGTACCTCCTGTGGCAGCATCCGCAAATGCCGTAGTCGTTCCCAATGGAAAGTTATCGCTGCCGGCAGCACCTGCCATTTTTATTCTTCCCGTACCGGAAATAGTAGTATAGTTATGCCCTGAGGTATTGGAGATATCCAGCGTTCCTGCCACCTCCATACTTAATACGGAAGTGTTGTTCACATTTAATGTGATGGTTCTGCCTGATGTAATTACTGCGTTATCCGATGCGGATGGGGTCTCATTACCGGGATTCACAAATAAGGGAACAATGGCTCCATCCAGTGTCCATGAGCCAGGCGAACTCCAGTTACCGGTTTGATAACTGTACCACGTACGTGCCGGTGCGCCATTTACAGGGCTTTCTGATTCATTGAGTGTACCTAATGTATAGCGGCCATTGGTCAGATCGGCATTGGGAACAGTGAACACAATACGATCTCCGTTGGTGGATTTATTTGCATTGGCGATACCGACATCCTGGTAGTTACTACCATCATAGCGAAGCAACACATAATTGTTTTTACTCTGCGGATACTGACCACCGGGAATTCCATCACCAAAATCAAAACTGATCGTTGCATCCAGTGTTCCTGTTTTTTCCACATACCAGTCGCGCGCCCAGCGCTGTTTAATGGACGTTCCGAGGTTAGCAGTGGATACGGCATTGGCGGTTCCATTATGGCCGGCAAGAATAAATTCACCATTGGTATCCAGTGTACTATTTGCGGGTGCCAATACGAAACCCTGCGAAGAGGCTTCCACGTGTGATGTAGAAGAGGACTGACCGATACCGACAACATCTACCGTGTAAGCAGCCGGATTCCCGGTATACACATCATTTACAATCGTAATGTTATACTTTGCACTGAGATAGTTTTCAACGATGATGCGCTGTGCTTCATTCAGTGTATTGATATAAAGAATGACCTCGGTGATTCTTCCATCCAGGTTTCGGCCATCATTCGCAGCGTCAAAAGCACCAATAAACACATTCGATGCCTTGTTGCCTATGGAGGAAGGAGCCGTATTGCTGGTTACTCTCGACGTACCATTTTGAAATAAGGTAGCCGTAGTGGCAGGGCCACTGAAAACAGTACTGGCAATTTGTTTGGCTCCACCGGTCAGAATATTTCCGGTGGTAAATGTTGCCGAATTGATGCGCGTATTTAGTGTAGCGTTGTTTTTATACAGCACATACGCCTCGGCATTGTTACTTCCGGCCCGCTTTGAAAGAAGACCTTTGGTCGAGCTTGTTCCCGTGGGCACAAATACCACGAAAGAGGTAAGCCCTGTCGTATTGTCGAGATTGTCCGCATCGGGCACAATCAGGTAGGTATCTGTGGTCGTGAAATCAATGGATGGTAAATTATTAAAAAGCGCATCTGAGGTATTGAGCGAAGGCCGTGTTGCTCCGGTAGCGGCAGCATTGTTCGTGTTTCCCGACTGATCGGCCCAGGAGTCTACCAGACCACCCGTTTGCGAAATACCTATATTGGATTTAAGCCATAGGGTATTGGAGGGTTGCCCCCCCGTTCCGGCAGCATTTCCTACACCACCAGGCCCGGTTTGGGCAAAAACAATACTTTTCGCAGAGCAAGCGAAAACAAGAGCAATCAAAGCCAGTCTCATAGGTATAGTTTTATGGTAAAATAAACTTCAAAAGTACGAAGAGTGTCCCAAAAATGGATTGACTGTTACGACTTTATTTTCCATCGTTGCTTAACTTTAAGTCGATAAAAACGGAACATGACCAAAGCACAGGCAGAGCAGACGATTGCGGAGCTCACTAAAAAGATCAATTACCACAGTGATCTTTATTATCAGAAAAGCAAAACCGAAATCAGTGATCTGGAATTCGATCAGTTGCTGGCTCAGTTAGCACAACTGGAAAACCAGTTCCCCGAACTGCGCGAGGTAGATTCTCCCACCCAGCGCGTTGGCGGAACGATCACCAAAGAGTTTACTTCGGTAACGCATAAGTATCCCATGCTTTCGTTGGGTAATACGTATTCAAAAGAAGAACTGGAAGACTTTGATGGCCGCGTGGCGAAAGGGCTGGATGGCGAAGCCTACGAGTATTTCTGCGAGCTGAAATTTGATGGGGTATCCATCAGCTTAACTTACGAAAACGGGTTGTTGGTGCGCGGTGTAACCCGTGGCGATGGTGTGCGTGGCGATGATGTGACCTCGAATATAAAAACCATTCGCTCACTCCCGCTCAAATTAAAGTCCAACGATGCACCCGCTTCTTTTGAAGTACGGGGCGAAGTGTTCTTACCCAAAGAAGTTTTCAAGCAACTGAACAAAGAGCGTGAAGATATCGGTGAAGAGACCTACGCCAATGCACGCAATACAGCATCGGGCACGGTGAAGATGCAGGACTCTGCCGAAGTTGCAAAACGAAAACTGGATTGCTATCTGTATTATCTTCTTGGCATACCGGTAGAAACCCATTCCGAAGCCATTTCAAAACTGGAAGCGTGGGGATTTAATATTTCTCCTACCTATCAAAAATGTCACAACATACAGGAGGTCATCGAATACATTAACACCTGGGAGAAAAAACGACTGGAGCTTCCGCTGGAGACCGATGGTGTAGTGATCAAAGTAAACCGGATCGATCAGCAGCAGCAGTTAGGTTTCACTGCAAAAAGTCCGCGCTGGGCGATTTCATATAAGTACAAGGCAGAAAGTGTAAGTACCCGACTGAATGACATTACGTACCAGGTGGGCCGCACGGGTTCGATCACTCCTGTGGCAGAGTTAGCACCTGTCTTCCTGGCGGGAACCACTGTGAAGAGGGCATCCCTGCATAATGCCAATGAAATAGCACGACTTGATCTTCGTATTGGTGATTTTGTTTTTGTTGAGAAAGGCGGTGAAATCATCCCTAAGATAACAGGAGTGGATTTGGATAAACGACAAGCCAACCTCACTCCGGTCATCTATATCACTCGTTGCCCGGAGTGTGGTTCACCTCTGGAACGAAAGGAAGGAGAAGCAAATCACTATTGCATGAATGAAAAAGGTTGTCCTCCGCAGATTAAAGGACGCATCGAGCATTTCATTCAACGTAAGGCAGTGGACATTGATTCTTTGGGAGAGCAGACAATCAAACAACTGTACGATTTGGGATTGGTGAAAAGTCCGGCTGACTTATATGACCTGAAAAAAGAAGACCTGCTCAAGCTGGATAAAGTGAAAGAGAAATCAGCACAGAACATGCTGGCGGGTATTGAGCAATCCAAAGCACAACCGTTCGAAGCAGTATTGTTTGGTATTGGTATCCGGTATGTGGGCAAAACAGTGGCAGAGAAGCTGGTGAGGCATTTTAAAACCATTGACCACTTGGCAAAAGCTACCCTGGAAGAACTGATTGCTGCACCGGAGGTAGGTGAACGTATCGCACAAAGTGTCTTTGATTTCTTTCGCGACAGCGAGAACGTCAGGGAAGTAGAGCGACTAAAGCAATCAGGGCTTCAGTTCGAATCGTCAGCGAAAGAACCTGAGAAAGTAAGTGAGGTGTTTAATAATGTGTCTTTCGTTGTATCCGGAGTGTTTGAAAAATATGAACGCGAACAGCTCCAGGAAATTATTATTGCGAACGGCGGGCGTATCCTCTCCGGTGTATCAGGCAAATTGAATTACCTGCTGGCCGGTGATAACATGGGGCCATCGAAAAAAGAGAAGGCAGAGAAGCTGGGAGTGAAAATCATTTCCATTGAAGAGTTTGAGCAAATGCTGAAAGGATAACACAAATAAAATCTCCGCCATTTTGAATTGTGCCATGTAGCGAAAAAACATTAGTTTGCGGCCATGTTTAAAATGAGTTTTCTGCAAATGCGTACCAACGCGGCTCTCAAGAAAAATAAATTCCTGAGAGGAAGTACTCCTTATAAGCAGGCACAGAGTTTTGGAATCATTTTCAGCGTGGAAGACAAGCAGAAACATGATGACATCAAAGAACTGGTGAAAACCCTGGAGCAGGACGGCAAAAAAGTAAAAGTGCTCGAGTTTTTACCCAAGAAGAAAGAGAACTTCGAGTTTCTGTATGACTTCTTCACCATTGAGAATCTGACCTTCTGGGGAAGAATTGATTCTCAGCAGGCAGCCCGTTTCTCTGACACTCCTTTCGACTATCTGTACTATATTGATAGGGAATCAAACCCGCTCATATTGAATTTGCTGGCTCATAGCAGAGCCAAATGCAGAGTGGGCTGTTTTCACGAACTGGAAAGCGCATTCTATGAGCTGATGATTGAATACAGCGGAGCAACCAAGACGCTGATCAGCAACATGTACAATTACACGAAGCAACTGAAATAATCTATTGGTATGAAAAAATTCTTTGGCACTGGTGTGGCCCTGGTCACTCCTTTTTTGGAAGATGGAAGCATTGATTTCAAGTCATTGAAAAAATTGCTTGCCCATACTGCCAAGGGTGCCGATTATTATGTGGTATTAGGTACAACCGGTGAGTCGGCCACGTTGACGAGGGAAGAGAAGAAGCAAATCATCGAATTTGTGGTAAACAACAATACCAAGGGCCTGCCTGTGGTGTATGGTATCGGTGGTAATCATACCAGTGAAGTAATCCAAACTATAAAGGCAACCGACTTCAGAGGAGTGGACGCCATTTTATCGGTAAGTCCTTACTACAATAAGCCTTCGCAGGAAGGAATCTATCAGCACTTTAAAGCTATTGCTACCGCTTCGCCTGTGCCGGTTATTTTATACAATGTACCTGGCCGAACCGCTTCCAACCTTACTGCAGCTACCACCTTGCGTCTGGCGGAGCACAAAAACATTATTGGTATCAAAGAAGCGTCTGGCAACATGGAGCAGTGCATGAACATCGCGAAAAACAAGCCGAAAGATTTTCTTCTCATCTCCGGTGATGATTTGCTCACTTCCGCTTTTTATGCCATAGGCGGTGCCGGTGTTATCTCCGTTTTGGCCAATGCACTTCCTTCTGTTTTCAATAAAATGAAAGTGCATGCAGTGAACGGGAATATCTTGAAATCAAGCCTGGAGCAATTCCGATTACTTGAAATCAATGGACCAATGTATGAGGAAGGTAATCCGGTGGGCGTCAAATTCCTGCTGGATCAGTTGCAGATTTGCTCGCCTGAAGTGCGTTTGCCACTGGTTAAAGCCTCTTTACCATTGCAGCAAAAAATCAAAACTGCTTTTGACAGCTATAAAAGCAAAAAAGGATAATCGTTTGGGATTATCCTTTTAAAAGGTATTTGTTCTTAAGACTCTTTTTATTAAGACTCTTTATTTTTCAATTCCTGAACTTCAGCTCTGATGGCCTGCGCAATGGCTTTCAGGTCTTGCATACCCTTACGAACACGGGTTCCTGCTGCACTATTCGCTTTGTTATAAAACTTGTCAGCATCACCTTCCAGGGAAGCAATCAAGGCTTTGAGTTCTTCAAATTTTTTCATTTTTATGGGATGTTTAGTTGAAAAAAGGTTGTTTTCGTATGCCAATTTAAAGAAAACCTTCAAAAAACAAGCCTGAAAGCGCTTTTTTTTAAAGCGCCTTCGTTACCGAAACTAACTCTTCCTTGCGGTAGAAACCTTCATCCAGCTTTGTCTTCAGTGCTGAAAACGCGGTTAAAGTACGTTCTACATCTTCCATAGTATGGGCCGCGGTAGGTATAATGCGGAACATGATAACATCCTTAGGAACAACAGGATAGATCACCACGGAGCAGAAAATACCGTAGTTCTCACGCAAGTCCATCGACATGTTTGCCGCCTCTCCTACTCCACCCTTAAACAGAACCGGTGTAGGAGGTGTTTCTGTTTCATTGATAGCAAACCCTCTTTCCTTCAATCCGGTCTTGATTGCTTTCATAATGGCCTTCAGGTTGGTACGCAGTTCAGGATGCTTCTTAAGCAGCTCCAGACGCTTCAAACCGCCAATAACCAGCGGCATTGGCAACGATTTGGCGTAAATCTGTGAACGCACGGTATAGCGCAGGAATTTCAAAATCTTCTTCTCTCCAGCTACAAAGGCACCAATGCTGGCCATGGACTTGGCAAACGTAGAGAAGTACAAATCCACCTGATCCTGTACTCCTTGTTCTTCACCAACACCCGCTCCGGTTGGGCCCATCGTTCCAAAACCATGTGCGTCATCTACAAACAATCGGAAATTGAATTTCTTCTTCAATGCAACTACCCCTCTCAGGTCGCCCATGTTACCCGACATGCCGAAAACGCCTTCGGTAATCACCAGAATACCTCCCCCGGTTTCATTGGCGAGCTTGGTCGCACGTTCTAACTGTTTCTCAAGGCTATCCATATCATTGTGTGTGTACACAAAGCGCTTGCCCATGTGCAAACGAACCCCATCAATGATACAGGCATGTGATTCTGCATCATAGACAATGACATCCTTGCGGCCAACGATGGCATCAATGATTGACACTACGCCCTGGTAACCGAAGTTGAGCAACATCGCGTCTTCTTTCTTGACGAATTCCGCCAGTTGTTTTTCCAGTTCGATATGATATTTGGAGTTACCCGACATCATGCGGGCACCCATTGGGTAACCTAAACCGAATTCAGCAGCAGAATCGGCATCCGCTTTACGTACTTCAGGGTGATTAGCTAATCCCAGATAATTGTTAAGGCTCCAGTTCAATACCTTCTTACCGTTAAAGATCATGTGAGGGCCAATCTCTCCTTCCAGCTTAGGGAAAAAGAAATAATCATCAGGAAGATGTGAATACTTGGCCAGCGGACCAGCCTCCATTTTTAGCTTTTCGAATAAATCAACCATTATTTTGTGCTTTTTCGAGGTTTAAATTGTGGCAAAGTTAAGAAAAAACGCTAAAAAAATGACGCATAAATACTGATATTATTCAAATTAATCGGTGTGGATTGATTTTAAGACCTATTTTTGTTTGTTAACACGGAATTCATCCGACTTCAACAGCAGTGATGTCTTGAATTTCATTCACCCATTGATTTACAAATCATGCCTTCTATAAAAAAACTTTTAGTAGCCAACCGTGGCGAAATAGCGCTTCGCATCATGCGCAGTGCTAAAGAGATGGGAATCAAAACCGTAACGGTGTATAGCGAAGCCGATCGTCAAGCATTGCATGTTCGCTTTGCGGATGAAGCCGTTTGCATTGGCCCACCTTCTTCATCCGAATCGTATCTGCGCATGGAAAAAATTCTGGACGCTGCTGCCCAAACCGGTGCACAGGCTATTCATCCGGGATATGGATTTCTATCGGAGAATGCCGTGTTCGCGAAGAAAGTCAAAGAGGCAGGTTTACTCTTCATCGGCCCTTCGGCCGAATCCATTGAGTTGATGGGAAGTAAGCTGGGTGCCAAAGCCGCGGTTGCACGGTTCAATGTACCACTGGTGCCCGGCACGGCAGAACCGATCTCCGATATCAGCAAGGCCAAGAAAATAGCAAAAGACATTGGCTACCCGGTATTGATTAAAGCAAGCGCAGGAGGTGGCGGAAAAGGCATGCGCATCGTTGACAAAGAGAGTGAGTTCGATGAACAGATGGAGCGTGCGGTAAGCGAGGCGAAGTCTGCCTTTGGTGATGGATCGGTGTTCATTGAAAAATACGTGACCCAACCACGCCATATCGAGTTCCAGATTTTTGGCGATCAGCATGGCAACGTGGTGCACCTGTTTGAGCGTGAATGTTCCATTCAGCGCAGGCATCAAAAGGTAGTGGAAGAAGCTCCCTCCTCATTGCTTACTCCGGAATTGCGTAAACAAATGGGTGAAGCGGCCGTGAATGCGGCCAAGGCTGCTAACTATTTCAATGCAGGCACCATCGAATTCATCATGGATGCGGATAAGAATTTCTATTTCCTGGAAATGAATACACGCCTTCAGGTAGAGCATCCGGTAACGGAACAAATCACCGGCATTGACCTGGTGAAATTACAAATCAAAATTGCGGAAGGAGAGCCACTCCCTTTCAAACAGGAAGATTTGAAAATCAATGGACATGCTATTGAAGTACGTGTGTATGCCGAAGATCCTTCCAATAATTTTCTTCCTGATATCGGAACATTAAAAACCTACAAGCGCCCACAAGGGCATGGCATCCGTGTGGATGATGGCTTTGAACAAGGCATGGCCATTCCCTTTTATTATGACCCGATGATTGCAAAAATGATCTGCCATGATGAAACGCGGGAGAAAGCAATTGGCAAAACAATACGTGCCATTGAAGAGTACGAAATCACCGGACTGGAAACCACGTTAGGTTTTTGCAGGTTTGTGATGAACCATCCGGCCTTTCGTTCTGGTCATTTTGATACGCAGTTTGTTGAGAACTACTTTAAGCCGGAAGTCCTTTTGCCTTTGGCCGACAAAACGGAAGAGGTAATTGCGGCTGCCCTTGCCGTGTTTGTATCGGAATCAATAACCGCGCAACAGAAAGCACCTCCTGCACCGGTCACAACCGAGAGCAAATGGAAGAAAAACAGATCGATCATTACGGGTTGAAGGTTAATCGTATAAACGTCAAGGAATCCCGATCATGCATTTCACTCTTGTGCCTTCTTCTTTTCACCAATAACGTAGTAACTCCTAATTTTAAACTCCACCCGCGTGGCCGATATACGACCTCTTCGCCCCTGGCGCTACAACAATCAGCTGACTTCCTCCATCGAAGAACTCACCTCTCCCCTTTTCGATGTAGTATCGGATAAGCAACGTAAAGCACTTTATCAGAACCCGTTCAACTCTATTCATCTTTCAGTACCCAAAGGTGATGATGCGGCCCGCCAGGCCGCTTTGCTTTTGGAGCAATGGAAAGCAAACCATACGATACAGCAGGATCATTTGCCCGGGATTTATGTTTACTATCAGTACTTCCAACTGGCGGGTTCACCAAAAGAATATTGCCGTAAGGGCTTCATTTGCCATATACGCACCTATGACTGGGAAGACCGGGTTATTCTTCGTCATGAAAATACAATACCCAAAGCAGTCAACGACCGGATTGAATTACTAAAACAAACCCAGCTTCACAGCAGTCCTACGCACGGACTGTACACGGATACGTCTTTTGAGCTGGAAGCATATATGGACGAAGCGATCACCCATCCACTTTACGAAACAGAAGATTACCAGGGCGTAAAAGATGTGTTAGCCGTGATTCAGGATGGCGAAGTAATTCAGAAATTCATGAAGGTCATCCGCTCGAAGCAAATCATACTTGCTGACGGACATCATCGCTACGAAAGCTCGCTTATCTATAAAAATCAAAAGAAAGAAAGTAATCCCCTTCATACCGGCGAAGAAGGATATAATTTCCACCTGATGTACCTGACCAATACCGAGGCCGGGGATTTGCGCATACTTCCTACCCATCGGTTGATTTCGAACCTGGCTCATTTTAATGAAGAGCAGATCATCCAAAAACTACACCATGATTTTATTGTCAAAGAAACCGAAGAATCAGACACCATCAATGAAATCATCACCGGCAAACAGTGGGCCTTCGGCTTGATCTTGAAAGACAAGGCATTCAAGATCAGGCTGAAACCCGAAGCGCTGGCAACCATGACCTGGAATTTTCCGGAAGAAATAAAAAAGCTCGACCTTACCGTGATGCACTATTTCATTATCGAAAAAGTGCTGGGTATCTCCGGCAAAGATCAGCGCAAATCAGAATCGATCCAGTTTGAAAGAAGTTTTTCAGAATGCCGCAACAAGGTAATGAAAGGCGAAGCGCACCTGGCCATTATTACCAACGAAGTATCGATCGAAGAAGTGAAGCGGGTATGTGATAGCGGTTATACCATGCCACAGAAGTCCACGTATTTTTATCCTAAAGTGATTTGTGGATTTTTATTCAGCTCTATTAAAGAAGAAGAATTTCAATCACCGGTTTATTCTCCATTTTAAACTATGAATTTCAATCGCCCGCTTATTCTGGCCTCCAGTTCGCCCCGAAGACAATACCTGATGAAGGAAGCCGGATTCAATTTCACTATTGAAAAACCAGAGGTAGAAGAAGATTTTCCGGCTACACTGCCTGCCGATCAGGTAGCCAAATACCTTGCCTTAAAGAAAGCCGAATTCTTTCGTCCGCGAATTCATGACGAAGTGATCGTAACAGCCGATACGGTTGTCATTATCAATTCCATGATCCTCAATAAACCGGCCGACCGTATTGAAGCCATCTCTATGTTATCCATGCTATCGGGGAAAACCCATTTGGTGATGACGGGGGTTTGTATTCTCTCCAAAGAGAAAGAAGAAAGCTTTGATGACACTACGGAAGTGACCTTTAAAAAACTGACACAGGCCGAAATCGAGTTTTACGTAGACCACTATAAACCTTACGACAAAGCCGGTGCCTATGGAGCGCAGGATTGGATCGGTATGGTGGCCATTGAGAAAATCGTGGGTTCGTACTTCAATGTGATGGGGCTGCCTATCCACAAAGTACATGCTCACCTGACGGATTTCTGATGAAGAAGTTCGTGAAGCTTCTTGTGGATCACGTTAAAGAAGATTTTCACGCCGCGATCTATCTCTCCGTTGCCCTCTTTATCACCATCGGATTAGTCATCAACTTCAGTATTGATTTAGAGAATACCCACATCGACCGGCCGCTCAATAATCCCCTTCGGATAGTATGGTATTTTCTGCTTTATTCCCTGGCGTACTATGGAACCGTTTTCATCATCCATTATTTCAGGAAGCTTCGTTTTATCAGTGATGTTACCTTTTGGAAAGTCTCATTATTCGGAATAGGTGTTCTTTCTTTGCACCGAGGGTTTCCTTATGCCTATACGATAGTGCGTTTATTTATTGACGATTACAACGTGGCCAGCTGGATGTACCATACCTTCTCCAATCTGACGTGCATTGTGTTCATCACCCTTCCGTTATTGTTTTATGCCCGCACCCGCTACCAAGACCGGCTTGGTTTGAATTCGGCATTCACGGTAAAGCCTTACCTGCTTTTGCTAGTGCTTATTATTCCGCTGATAGCCGTCGCTGCATTTGAAAAGGGATTAGGCACCTATTACCCCACCTATAAATTTCAGGAGGTAGCCGCATTAATCGGGTGGGATTCGTGGATACCGGTAGCGGTGTATGAAACTGCCTATGCGGTTGATTTCTTCAATGTGGAATTATTCTTCCGCGGATTTTTAGTTATCGGATTAAGTCACCTCATGGGGAAAGAAGCCCTGCTGCCCATGGTGGCAACCTATTGTTTCCTTCATTTCGGGAAGCCATTGGGAGAAGCGATAAGCTCTGTATTTGGAGGATACCTGCTGGGAGTCATTTCACTCTACACCAGAAATATATGGGGAGGAGTCATTCTGCATATTGGTATTGCCTGGACCATGGAGATCGCTGCTTATGCGTTTAAGTAATCCCAATCCGAGTTATTCCTGAGTGAAGCTCTCCGGTTAAAAAGAGAAAAGAAGGGCAAGAATCTTGTTACACCAAACTTCTGTAAATATTCATCAGCTCCGATGCGATCACTTTCGGCTCGAATCGCTGAATGTATTGCTGACTGCGTAACACCCGTTGTTTGACATTGGCCTCATTCCGCCAGACATCAAGGATAGCAGAAGCCAGGTCTTCCGGTGAATGGGGATCGATGTACAAACAATCTGCACCTCCTGCTTCTGCAAAGCAGGATCCTTTTGATGAAACGACGGGCAATCCGGATGCAATGGCTTCCACGATGGGAATACCAAAACCTTCAAAGAAAGACGGATATACAAACGCACGGGCCGATTGGTAAATGAGAGGAAGATCGGTAAACGATGCGTTATGAATAAACTGAACCTGGTCGTTTAGCTTATTGGCTTGTATAAACTGATTCAGTTCCTGCTGATAGGAAGTAGCACGGCCTGCCACTACCAGTGTTACTTTCTCTTGCATCAACGCCAGTGCTTTCAGAATAAGCAATGCATTTTTTCTTGATTCGATGGTACCCACATTCAAAATGAACTGGTCAGGCAGATGGTATTTCTGTTTTACAGATTGAATCTGCTCCTGCGAATATTTTACATGAAACACGGGATGACACCCCTGGTAGATCACTTTTACTTTCTTCGCATCCGCTTTCAGAAAATCAATCACATCACGGGCCGTTTGTTCACTTACGGCGATGATCTGGTCTGCACTTTCACACGCTTTCTTAAACTTAAAATCATAGATCGCTCTGTCGACAGGCTTGTAAAATGCAGGATAGCGCTTATAAATCACATCGTGAATGGTGACGATGGTTTTTAAGCCGTTGGGTTTCGTTACGGGAAGTTCGTTACTCAAACCATGAAACACCTGTACCTGATCCCTGGCGGCTACATTGCCCAGACAGTATGATCTCCATACGCCTCCCAATTTTGCCTGCAAGCCGTGAGGCTTCTTTAGGCTGATCGTGTTCTGATGAAAAAAAAACTCCGTATCGGAGCTGGACTTTATTTTTGGCGAGTAGAGCCGGTATTCATTGTCAGGGTAATGATCGGCCAGGGCTTTGACTACAAAGCGGCTGTAGTTGCCCAACCCGGTAAAGTTGTTGAACAGCCGCTTTGCATCAAATCCTATTTTCATTTCGTATACACTTGCTGATACAAGTTAATGCCTTCTTTGATGATTTCCATTGCCTTATCGCGCGACTGGAATTCATCCACAACTACTTTCTTGTTCTCCAATGTTTTATAGTTCTCAAAGAAGTGCTTCAATTCAACACGGAAATACTCCGGCAAATCGGTCACATCATTGATGTGGCTCACGCTCACGTCATCAGCCGCTACAGCAATGATCTTATCATCGGCTTCGCCCTTGTCAATCATACGCATCACACCAATTACTTTGGATGGCACAATACACAATGGAACTACGGAAACCTGGGTCAGGATAACAATATCCAAGGCATCATGATCTTCGCCCAGGGTCTGAGGGATGAATCCATAATTGAGTGGATAGTACATGGATGCATAAAGAACGCGGTCCAGCTTAATCAAACCACTGTCTTTATCTACTTCATATTTGGCACGTGATCCTTTCGGGATTTCGATAATACCGTTTACAAATTCAGGAGGATTATCTCCGGTGGAAACCTCATGCCAGGGATGCTTAATCATATCATTCGATTTTTAGAGGGCGCAAAGATAAGCAAGAAGTATATGTTTTAAGATGGGAGAAATGGAAGGATTACGGAATATCAACTCTTGATGAAGTTTATAAAAGCAAACAGGCAGCTGATAACGTTTGCAATCCATGATTACCGGTTATCAACTGCCTGTAGCAGCTAAAAAATATTATTTATTTTTTAGCCTTAGGCTCTTCTTTGCCTTTGTTTTTGGCCTCTTCCGGCTTCATCGCTGCCTTTATTTTCTCTCCGTCTTTCAGGCGTTTCGATACAACAAGGAATGGACCTGTCACCACCTCTGCGTCATCAGAAAGACCCGACAGGATTTCAATATTATCATAGTCACTGATACCGGTTTTCACCTCTACCAGTTTCGCTACTCCTTTCTCGTTTACAAATACAATTACCTTATCGGCTTTCTTTTCTTTCTTCTTGCTGTTGTCTACAACCTGCGGTTTATCATTACCACCATCTGATGGAGGACCTTTTTGTTCTCCTCCACGGGTAATCTCATCCGGGTTACGTGTAGTGACTGCAGCTAATGGTACAGACAGTACATTGTCCTTGCGGCTGGTGATTACCTCCACGCTGGCTGTCATACCGGGACGGAACGGAAACTTATTTCCCTTCTTAATCAGGTCTTCATAGGATGAGCGAAGAATAAGAATACGAACTTCAAATTCCGTGATTGCATCAGTGGACGCTTTATCTCTGGCGGTGTTGGCAATGTTGGTTACCAATCCTTTGAATTCTTTACCTGTGTTGGAATATGCATCGACATCAATCAATACAGAGTCTCCGTAGTGTACGCGTACAATATCGTTTTCATTTACATTCACACGTACTTCCATCACATTCAGATCAGCGATACGCAACATCTCCGTACCGGTCATCTGCGCAGTACCTACTACGCGCTCGCCTTGCTTTACCAACAGCTTGGATACAATACCTTTCATCGGAGCCACTACCGAAGTCTTGCGTACATTCTCACGCGACTCTCTCACACTTGCTTCCGTACTGTTCACTACATAGCGTGATGCTTCTACGGATTGCTTGGCTGACGATAAATCGTTTTGTGCAATCTTGTAATTCTGCTGGGCCAGTTGCCAATCGGATTCAGCAATAACTTTTTCGTTAAAGAGTTTTTCCTGGCGCTTGTAATCCTGCTCTGCGCGGGTGTACGTTGCTTCCGCACGTGCCAGTGCAGCTTTGGAAGACTCCAGGTTAGCGCGCTGCTGGCTCAGGCCTGCTTCGGAACGTTCCAGCTGGCTCATCCACACATCCGGACGAATCTTCACCAGGATCGCGCCTGCTTTTACAGAGTCACCATCTTCCACATTCAATTCAATAATTTCACCGGATACTTCCGGTGCCAGTTTTACCTCCGTTACGGGTTGCACCGTACCTGACGCGCTTACTTTTTCAACAATCGTTGTTCTCTTTACCTTCGATAGCTCTACCTCCAGCTCTTTGGTTTTACCAATCCACCCTGCGGATTTGGCTACCACCAGTAAAAGGATAATAAAAATCAATCCACCAATGAGATAGTAAACCAGTTTGTTGGACTTGCGCTTTTGTTGCTTTGCCATGCCGTATAGATAGTTTGAAGTGTAGAGGTTAAGTAATTAAAATTCGATGTTATGAAACGGGATTACAATTCAATTTGTTTTCCCTGATAAAAATCAAGCACTTTCTTCTTGAAGATGAAATTGTACTTAGCGCGTGTTAGGTCTGACTTGGCGCGGAACAAATCATTTTCAGAGACCTGGTATTCCACGAAGCTAAGTCCGCCCAATTCAAAACGCTGCTTGTTCATCCGATAGGCTTCCTGTTGTGCGTTCACCTGCTTGTTGGAGGAACTATATGTTTTAGCTGCAGCCGTTGCATCATTATACGCTGTTTCTATACTCTGACGCAATGTATTTTCGGTTTCTTTCACCGTAATATCCGCCAGTTCTTTATTAATGGCAGAACGCTGCACATTCATGCGGGTTTGCAGTCCATTGAAAACAGGTATATTCAATTGAAGGCTGATGTTCTTGAAAAGGTTGTCTTGCAATTGATCCACCCGGCCATAGCTGTTTGCTACTTGTACCGTGTTGGGTGTTTGCGTGTACACCACCTGGCCCGTGCCATCCACAAAACCAATAGGTGTATTTGTAAAGGTACCGTCTGCCTGCGAGCGTGGGCCATCCGAAACACTGGAATAGTTAGACTGAGCGGATGCATTCAAGCTAAGACTTGGATAATACCTTCCTTTGTTCGACTTCAGAGCGAACTCGGCACTTTGCACTTTAAGGATAGCACTTTTTATTTCAGGCATGGTGCTCAGGGCAATTTGATAAATTTCTTCTGCCGTTTGCGCCAATATAAGGTCTTCTGCCTGCAACTCGGGCACTTCCACTTCCATTGGTGTCGATGCGGGCAACTGCAATGATTGTTTCAATTGAAGTAATGAAAGATTCAACGCATTCTCCTGATTAATCAGGTTCACTTCATTAGTGGCTACCTGTGCTTCCTGATTCAGTTGGTTCGAGATGGACAATGCCCCTGCCGCAACTTGCTTTTTAATCCGCTCCAGTTGCTGCTCGCTGCTGTTCAGCTGGTACTTTGCATTTTCAAACAACTCCTGATTGAAAATCACATTAATGTAGTAGGTAACAACATTCAGAATGACATCATTCTTTGCTTTGTTCAGATCGGCATTGGATGCCAATACATCCTTTTGAGTCTGGCGGAAAGAGTTCTGCAAACGAAGTCCATTGAACAATAACAGTGAAGCGGAACCCTGTACGTTGATCGCATTCGAATTACGATTCACGAAAAGGTTAGTTACCGGGTTCAATGCACGTCCAAAGTTTTCACCGTACGATGCCCCTACGTTCACCGTAGGTAGAAAGGCGGCTTTGGATTGTGTGTAAAACGACTCGGCATTTTGCACTCCATAAATGCTTCTCTTCACCCGCAGGTTATTTTCCAGCGCTACGTTCACGCATTCCTGCAGTGTCCACTTTTTTATGTCCTCGGTTTTTACTTCTTGGGCTTTTACTTCTTGTGCCATCGCACCAAAGCCCGTCAGCAGCGTACAGATGAGTAGTAGGGTTTTCCTCATGGATTGTGTAGATAGGTTTTATATTTGTGGTATATCGATTACTTCTTTCACCCAACTTAGACTCCTGAGGTAATCAAATGTTACAGGCTTGATGCCCGAATCCATTTCAATTACCAAACAAGCCAGGTCGTTTCTTCCTTTGCGTGATACGGACATCGTGGCGATGTTACAGTCATCGTGGGCTAACACATTGGCAATGAAGGCCACACTCCCTTTTACATCATCGGCAAAAATGATCATGGAGTGAAGGCTGGCACTGAAATCGGCTTTGAATCCATTCACTTCAGCCACATTAATCACCCCTCCTCCTTTGCTCTCCCCCAGTACTTCAATTTCCTGCTCCCCTCTTTTCAGCCTGAGTCGTATGGAATTGGGATGCAGGGCCGATGCGTTTCCTATGGACCTGAATTTATACGCAAGTCCATTCTGAGGAGCAAGGTCAAGTGCCTCTTTGATCCGCTTATCATCCGTATTAAATCCAAGCAACCCAGCGATGATGGCACGGTCGCTGCCATGCCCTTCGTAAGTACGGGCAAACGAATTATAAAAGGTGATCTCGGCTTCTTCGGGTATGCCACCCAGAATTTTGATGGCCGCTCTGGCAATACGCACTACTCCAGCGGTGTGTGAGCTCGATGGGCCGATCATGACCGGACCAATCATATCAAAAACACTGCTTTTTTCAGGCATACGGGTTCTTAACGGATAAAATTCTAAAAGGATTGCTCCCTAAAGGTATTTTATACCTCTTGCTGAGGTATTTATTAACGGGAAGCAAAAATAACCTTTTCGATTAAAGCCGAAAGTACCGTTAATCTCATTTTAAACAGCGATGGGGGCTTTAATGGAGGGGTGCGCCTGGTAATTCACAATCTCAACGTCTTCGAATTTATAATCAAAGATACTTTCCGGCCTGCGCCTGATGACCAGCTGCGGCAACGGGTAGGGCTCACGGCTAAGTTGCAGTTTGGTTTGCTCCAGGTGATTACTATATAAGTGCACATCACCACCGGTCCATACAAAATCCCCTGCCTCCAGATCGCACTGTTGTGCAAACAGGTGAGTGAGTAAGGCATAGCTCGCAATATTAAAGGGAACTCCCAACAGATAATCTGCACTGCGCTGATACAGCTGGCAGGATAGTTTTCCATCGGCTACGTAAAACTGAAACAGCGCATGACAAGGCGGTAAGGCCATTTTATCCACCTCAGCAGGATTCCATGCCGTAACAATATGCCTGCGTGAATCGGGTTTGGATTTGATCTGCTCAATCACCTGTTTAATCTGGTCAATATGTCTTCCATCGGGTGCTGGCCAGCTTCTCCATTGCGATCCGTATACCGGACCGAGTTCACCGTTTTCGTCAGCCCATTCATCCCAGATGGATACGCCATTGTCTTTCAGGTATTTGATATTCGTTTCGCCCCTTAAAAACCACAACAACTCATGAATGATCGAACGCAGGTGTAGTTTTTTAGTGGTCACCAGCGGGAAACCCTTGGAAAGATCAAAACGAAGCTGGCGGCCAAACACCGATAATGTGCCGGTGCCGGTACGATCGGTTTTGTGGGTTCCGTTTTCCAGAACATCTCTCATCAGGTCGAGGTACTGCTGCATACGAAAGGATTTTTAGTAGTTACAACTTTCAAAAATGGTAAATAATTCGATGTGATGATTTGAAAATTTCCAGGATTTGAAAATACCGTTAACGGAATGCGCTTTTATCGCCAATTCACTGAACAATGAAATGCCGTTCCTGCCCCGGGGATGACACTTATCGATTATCTATTTTTTTTCTTTATCGGCTTGCAGGCCTTACAGAAATCAGACAACTCTTCCACTTCCTTGAGCACGGCATCATGCAGCTCCTTGAGCTTTTCTTTATCCTGACCAAACTGTGTTTCCTGATTGGCGGCTACACTTCGCTCCAGAAATTCTTTCTGTATCTGATCGTACAAAGGCTGAAAGAAACTGGGACTGGAAAACGCACCTTTATTTTCATACAACTGCTTGCGGAATTTGCGTGCATACAGTTCGTTCAGGTCAAAATCATAACGGGCCAGGGCAACCAGCCCCAGTGCAGAAAGGGTATCCGGGGCAACCAGTGATGCCAGAGAGGGCCGGAATACACAGTTTACTTTGCTATTGAAATTCTTGGTAAAGGCGAACTCGGCACTACTCATGTGAAAAGAAAACTCAAACCCCGAGGCAGCATACAGACTGTACATGTTTACCTCTCCGATTTGCGTGGAGGGAGATTGAAAATCAGCTAATTTGATCTGGTAAATGCCATCCCATTCAATGGATTGGCGGGCAAAAGAAATGGTGCTGCTAAGCACCAGCATAGCGGAAATAATAAATCGCAGCATGGGGTTTTATGAAAACGCGAATATAATGATGTCCGTGTTAATTACTCGTTTTTTATCCGTTCCACTACCGCTTTGATTCGTTAGCGCATCGATGGTGATCCACCCACGGTAGAAAAAATAATCGAATCCGTTGTCATATTTTGAATACCGGTGTAACTAACCCCATGAAGACCAACGACTGAATGAACGATACGCCTGAAGCTACCTTTCTGGCCGCCATAGAACAAAACCAGCACAAGCTGCTGCGGGTCTGTTCGGTGTATGCGGTAGATGACGATGACAAAAAAGATCTGTTTCAGGAATCGCTGATTCACATCTGGCAGTCGATGCCTTCGTTTGAGGCGAAGGCTTCCATCAGCACCTGGATGTTTCACATCACGCTCAATGTATGCCTTCGTCTGCAATCCAAAGAGCTGAAGAAGCGTGACCGCTTCCGTAAGATGGACAGCATCACCATTGGGCACTTCAAAGCGGAAGAAGTGAATCTGGAAGAGCAGGAACAAGTGGTCAAGCTGCGCAACTGTATCAAAAGACTGAATGATGCAGACAAAGCATTGATCACACTTTACCTGGAAGAGCTGCCCTACCATCAAATCTCGAACATTACGGGCTTATCAGAAAATCATGTGGCGGTAAAGCTGAAGCGAATCAAGAGTAAATTACTGAACTGTATAACCGAGCAAGTATGATGGAGGATGAATTAGTGAAGATCTGGCAATCATCGCCCAATACGGAGGTGATCAAATTTGAAAAATCACGATTGATGGTAGATGTGCAATCCGGACTTTCCCGGATAGAGATGGCTATCAAAGCAAGAGACCGCCACGAATTGATGGCTTGCCTGGCGATTATTCCTGCATTCGGTATTACGGCCTGCTTTATCCCGTTTCTATTGTCAAAGATTGCCTGCATTCTCATTGTAGCATGGAGTATTTTTGTATTGATACGGTTAAAGCAAGCGAAAAAGAACAAACCCTGTTCACTATCCGCTTCCTATCGCGATTACTTACTCCAATCAAAGGTATTCCTCCAGGCACAACGACAGATGCTCAACACCGTTTTATGGTGGTACATACTCCCTTTTTTGGTAGGTTGTAATTTGTTTCTCCTGGGTTTTGTCATGAATTCAGGAAAAATAGCTGTACTGCTTAAGGCAGAAGTAGTTTTCGTTATCATCTCCGTCATTATTTATTACCTCAATAAACATGTAGTAAGAACAATGCTCGACCCTAAACTAGAACAGATCGATGCTGTACTTCAAGCCATCGAATAGTAATCCTATCAGGATCTCCAACATCAGCAATCTCATTCTTATCCACAAACCATTCAAAGCAATGTTTAACAAACGAATCATTCTCTCCTTCCTGCTTCTATTACCTGCCACAATAGCACTCGCACAAACTAAAGTGCCCGATGATGTTGTTGCCGCTGTAAAATCGCGGGTGGATAAAGGCATCCACTTCAGCATCGTAGTGGGTGTGGTCGATGCCAGTGGCACCGCTTATTACAGCTATGGACTAAAATCAGAGAAGAACAAAGAGGCCGTAGACGAACACACCGTCTATGAAATCGGATCGATCAGCAAAACCTTTACCGGAATCCTATTGGCTGACGCCGTGCTTAAAGGAAAGATGAAGCTCGATGATCCTTTGCAGGAGTATTTGCCTAAGGACGTGACTGCCCCCACCCGTAACGGAGCAGCAATCAAGCTGGTGAACTTGTCCAACCACACTTCTTCACTCCCTCGTCTGCCGGACAATTTTCATCCGGCTGATGCTGCCAATCCCTACGTGGATTATACCGAAAAACAGACCTACGCCTTTTTGAATAGCTACCCGCTTTCGCAGGATATTGGTTCGAACTATGCGTATTCGAATTATGCCGTTGGTTTATTAGGGCTTATCCTGGCCAATCAAAAAGGGGTATCGTACGAACAGTTAATGATTGATGTCATTGCAAAGCCATTAGAACTGAATGATACACGCATTGTTCTCACACCCAACATGCAAAAGAATTTAGCCCTAGGCCATGACCAGGGAAGCGAAGTAGCCAACTGGGATTTCACCTCTACCGTAGCCGGTGCCGGAGGTATTCGTTCTACCGCTGCGGACATGTTGAAATACGTAAGTGCCAACATGGGTAGCATAAAAAGTAAAGTGTATCCCGCTATGGAACTATCACACAAAAACACACGCGCGGCCGGAGAAACTCCGATGGTCGGACTTGGCTGGCACATTTCTCCCGTGGCCGATAATAAAGAGATGGTGTGGCATAACGGAGGCACCGGAGGCTATCGCAGTTTTTGCGGATTCATCAAAGGAGAGAATAAAGGTGTGGTTGTATTGACCAGCTCGGCCGAAAGTGTTGATGATATCGGGGTTCATATCTTAAATCCTTCATCTCCTCTTAATGAACGTAAAAAGGCAGCGGAGGCAACATCCGATGTTGACGTGTCTCCTGTTATTCTGGATACCTATGTTGGTCAATATGAACTCGCTCCCGGATTTATCTTAACCGTATCACGAAAAGAAAATCAACTGAGTGCACAGGCTACCGGCCAGGGAAAGTTGCCGGTATTTGCCAAATCCGAAAACACCTTTTTCTATAAAGTAGTAGAGGCACAACTGGTATTCAATAAAAATGACAAAGGCGTAGTTGAAAGTGTAACACTGCTTCAGGGCGGACAAAAGATTACCGGGAAGAAAATTGAGTAGTAACTTCAACGATAAAATGACCGCGTGATGGAGGGTTTTACCCGCGCGGTCATCGTTCTTCATTGGAAGTAATGCAAACTCATCCTACAGATCAGCACTATCTACCAAGACTATCCAGCAAGGTGATATACGTTTTATCACCCAGATCGCCAAGCAACTGTGCCGATTGCTGCATGAAATAGGCATCTTCCCGGTCTCCCTTGCCTTTGTCTTTTATGCCACACTGGTACTGATCATAATGGAAATCAAATATCGATTTACACAACGTCTTTGCCTGATCTTCCTGATCAAGTGCCCGGAAGATACCTGCGGCCTGAAGGCTGGCTACGGAAGGGGCCAAGTGTGGAGCATATAGTTTTTCAACTGCGAACTTCATCACTTCACCAGCCATGGCCCGATTGCCTTCGTTGAGAAATGTGATAGCCAGGTTATTCAGGGAAAGACGAACCGGATTGATAATACGCAACTGATAGTCTTCATAGTTAAAGTTGATCGATGGATGCTGAAGATTGCGATAATCCGCATTGATAACCAGGTTTTGGTAACTGAGCTGTGTATCTACCCTCACCTCATCACCTTCTTCATTATTGATGGGCAATAGCCGGTAAAGATTTCCCTCCTGCACCACGTACGCATTCAATTCCAGATCGGCAGTATGGAGTGAGGTGAAGTTAAAATACACGGGGCGTGTCCAATGATTGGAGGCAATAAGGTCCAACATGGCGAGCGTACCTTTGTACAAATAGTTGCCTTTGAGCTTAAATACAACCTCACGGTCCGGCATCCTGCTTTGATCTTTCCCTGTAGCTGCATTCACCTGCAATTTCATCACCCGCGAGGGAACAATGGAATACGGTTCACCCCTTTCGGAAACCCGGGTGAGTGCCTTATGTCCTTCGCGCAGTAATTGCAGGTAGTTGGGCAAATCAATTCCTTCCCTGATTACGTCCTGTATGTAAAGGACATCATTTGCTCCATACTGACGATAGGTGTCTTCGGTCAGCGTGAGTTTCACCGGACTGGAATCATAATACTGGTTTCGCAATTCATTGATGTACCAGTCGGTATTCATGTAGCTGCCCACCATCACACGCACATCGGTACGAAAGCCTTCCACATCTTGTAAATACCAAAAAGGAAAAGTATCGTTGTCACCTCCGGTAAACAGAATGGCATTCTTCGCACATCCGGCCAACTGGTTGCGGGCATTATCTATTTGAAAAGTACGACCTGCACGATTGTGATCATCAAAATTCTGGTACGCCATCCACAGAGGTACACCGAAGCTCACCAAAAGAACCGCGGCCATGGACCATCGTGGAGAACGAATGACATCGGCAATAAACAAGGTACCCAGTCCGATCCAGATACAGAACGCAATGTACGACCCCACATAGATGTAGTCACGTTCACGTGGTTCCACCGGAAATGAATTCAGATACACTACCAGTATCAAACCCGTGAGAAGAAAGAAGATCATGGTCGAATAGAAATTCTTACGATCCCGCTTCCATTGAAGGGCAGCACCCATCAGCCCAAGTGCCAGTGGAATCATCCAGTATTGATTGCGGGCTTTGTTTTCGTTTGCAGCATTAATCATGGGGTGAAGACTTTGCCATGGGCGCAGCCAGGCACAATCCTGATGATCACTTTCTCTTCCGGCAAAATTCCAAAGCAGGTACCGCAAATACATGTGTCCGATCTGGTACGTAAACAAGAACTGAAGATTTTCATAAAAGCCGGGTTGTTCGCCTTCTTTCAAACCGGTCCATGCACGATAAGCAGCTACATGATCGGCATCGCTGCTGTAGATGCGGGGAAAAATGGTGCTGCGCCTGGAATCATAAACGTACTCGGGCATGGTACCTGCCAGTTCATACTTTGTTTCTCCTTTAAAATAGATTTTCTTCTTCACATTGATTTCAGTGAGCTGCGCATCGTAGTAAGGCCCGTACAGCAGCGGACTGGAAGGATACGACTCCCGATTCATGTACGCTTTGATCAAAGCCAGATCCTGAGGGTTGTTTTCATCAATGGGTGGATTGTGATTGGAGCGGATGAATAACAACAGGTAAGGAACAAACCCCACTAGTAAAAACACCGCTGACCAGGCATACGTGTGCAAAGACCTGTAGCGTATCACGATGTACCCGATTACCATTGCAAATACAATCACAACCACCCCCACGCCGGAATAGAAAGGAAGTCCGATTGCATTAACCAGAAACAGATCGAGATGAAAGGCAAGTTCAAACACACCCGTTGAAAAAATACGGTTGATTACAAAAACGATAATCATGCCCGTAAGCAGGAGCACAGATCCATTCCATAGGTTCACGTGACGTTTATGAAAATACCAGGCAAAAGGCAATACCGGCAACACGAGTATGCACATGGGGTGAATGCAATAGGCAAGACCCGCGACATAAAAAAGAAGGATAAGCAACCGTGATCGTTGCTGCTCTTCCATTGCTTTACCCTTCAGAATCAGCGCCAACTGAAGCACAAGAAAAAAACAAGCGGGACCATATGTCTCTGCTTCGACGGCAGAGAACCAGAACGTATCCAGAAAGGTTAAGCAAAGACTTCCACACAGCGAGGAAGCAATCAATACAAATTTGACAGAGGAGTTCTTATTGGATACCAATCGTTCCCCAAAAAAATAAATAAGGTAATACACCACATACACTGTCAATGCAGAGAACACCGCACTCATGGCGTTGATACAGATCGCCACGCGTTTCACGTCACCGAATGCAAAGAAGGCGAAGATGCGACCAATCAATAGTAACAACGGATTACCGGGAGTGTGTGGCACCTGAAGTTTATACGCCGAGGCGATAAACTCGGAGCAATCCCAAAGACTGGCCGTAGGCTCAATCGTGATCAGGTAAACGGTGAGTGAAGCAATGAATGCAAACAAAGCAGCGAGGTGCTTTTCTTTGTTCACGCTGAAAGCGGACTGCAGGGAGGAGTAATGGAAAGAATGAGTGCCCATTATTCCGGCAACGGGCAATAGCAGCCCAAGCAGCAACAAAGGTGGCGCTATCCATAAAGTAGGGACTCCAAAGCCACTCTCGGCTGTATCCAATGCCATCAGGCAAAAGCCGGTAAAGACAACTACGAACGAAGCCGCAAAAAAAGAAAAATCCTTTCTGGTAAACATAGCACAGCTTGATTTAATACCGGTTGGTCAGATTGCCAACCCGGCACAAGTGTACTGCGTAAATCTGCCGTGAACTGTTAAGGAAGGTAAAGTAGTGTTAATGGAGCGTTAAACCCCTTCCGAAATAGGGTGGATTCCGTTTTAAGAATTACCTTCATCCCGTCTTCTAACCGTTTTATTCATGAGCAACAAATACCTGGGACGTATCCTGCTTTTCGGAACGATGGTGCTGGCCTGCCTTCTCATTGTGCAGGTGTATTGGTTCAAGAAAGCTTTTGATGTGGGAGAGCGTCAATTCGATCATTCTGTGCAAGTTGCGCTTAAGAAAGTAGCCGACTCGGTATCACACGATTCGGAGGTGAGCAGGCTGTCATCCAATTTCTATTTTGTTTCTACCGAAAGTTCACTCGACAATGAACATCTGGATCAGTTGCTCCGGGATGAGTTTCAGATCCGAAGCCTGAACATTGATTACGAGCTGGGCGTGTACAATGCGGATGACGATACGTTGGTATACGGACATTATGTGCAGGCCACACGTCCGCCCCTTACCCAAGAACAACTGGAAGCCGATCAGCAAAGTGCGACTCAGAAAAACTTTGCCGTGTATTTCCCCAAAAAGAGCAGCTACGTGGCGGCGCAACTGAACATCTGGATCTTCTCTACCATTATGCTGTTGCTCATGATGGGCTTTTTTGCTTTCGCCATTTATTCATTGCTGAAAGAACGAAAGTTTGCCAGCCTTAAAAATGATTTCATCAACAACATGACACACGAGTTTAAAACTCCGGTCACCAATATCCAGATTGCAGGCGAAGTGTTAAAAAACAAGGTAGCCAAAGCTGCTACTGCCGAAGATGTAAACGTGTACATCGATATCCTGCTGAAAGAAAATGACAAGCTGAAAAAGAAAATCGACCAGGTATTGCTTGGCTCTTCAGTGGGTCAGGTAAAAAGACCGGCGCTGGAGAGGATTGATGTTCATCAACTGATCAGAGAATGTGCAGAAGCTTTTCATCTGAAAATGCAGCAACGCCAGGGGAAACTACTGCTGGAGTTTAAGGCCGCCCATTCCTCCATACTGGCCGATCGCGAACTGCTTACCGAAGCCATTAACAACATCATCGATAATGCGGAAAAATATTCACCTCATTCCCCTCACATCAAAGTAGTGACCCGGGACCAACGCAACGGCATTGAAATCAATATTGTGGACAACGGAATTGGAATAGCACCCGATATGAAAAACAAAGTCTTTGAAAAATTCTTCCGCATCCGTTCCGGAGATATCCATACCGTGAAAGGCTTTGGATTAGGACTCAGCTTTGTCAAGGAAGTAGTTCAATTCCATCGCGGCAAAGTGGATTTGCTCAGCGAGCTGAATAAAGGAACAGAGGTGCGCATCCTATTGCCCAGCTATGCATGAAGTTCATAAAATCATGCTGGTGGAAGATGATGAAAGTCTGGGCTTTCTTCTTAAAGACAGCCTTGGCAGCAATGGCTGGGAAGTAAGCCTTTACAATAACGGGGAGAAAGGCCTCTCCGCTTTTCATCATTCTTCGTTTGATTTGTGCATTCTTGACATCATGCTTCCGCACAAAGATGGTTTTGAACTGGCCAGTGAGATACGCCGGTATGATCAGCGTATTCCGATTGTATTTCTAACAGCTAAAAATCAAACCGATGATCGCATCAAAGGGTTTCAGCTTGGTGCGGATGATTACGTATGCAAGCCCTTCAGCATGGAAGAATTCAAATACCGGATTGAAGCCATTCTCAAGCGATCGTCTGCCAAAGACACAGCGATCAACAAATCTTCGATAGTACACGTCTCACAATCCTCTCTGGACATTCATAACCTCACACTGAATGCCAACGGTGCGATTACACGGCTTACCTATAAGGAAAGTAAGTTGCTGGAGTTGTTCTTCCGTCACATCAACAAAGTGGTAGAGCGGGAGGTGTTTTTGAAAACCGTTTGGGAAGACGATGGGTTCTTTGTAGCGCGCAGCATGGATGTGTTCGTATCGCGATTGCGCAAATACCTCGCCAGCGATCAGCACCTGAAGATTGAGAACATCAGAGGGGTGGGGTATATTCTGAAGCAGAGCAACTAAATCAATTGGCATTGCCAAAAAGCTCAGGCTTCAGCTACAACTCAAAAGTGCAGCCTTCCGCAAGCAGCTTGCCAGCTCAGTACTTCTCCCGGTGCATCCATTTGTGTTACAAACAGACACCGTTCAACCCTTCAAAGACAAACGGGTGGAAAGGAGTTACCGGAATTAAATACTGGTAGGCTGCCCCATTCCTTAACTACCGAATTGCCGCAAATGATGGTCGATGTGCTTATACGCAAAATAGCCCACCTGCGCTCTTGTCATCTTTCCAAAAAACGGATGAACAAAACTATGATCAGGAAGGGAATAGGCACCGTATTCATTGATTAAAGTGATCCAACGGTTCTTCAACGATGCAACATCCGCAGCTGCTTCCTTTACAATAAGATCAGGAACGGTAGGATTGTTATGGCGCATGGGACTTTCGTCTTTCAGTTCCTTTTTTAGAAACATTCGTCCCAATAAAATCCCGATCAGTGGTCGCTTGAAGTGTTTATTACGAAGAACCATTTCATCCCACAGGGCACAATGTGTCAGCATTTGATTTACACTCATCTTACCCCATAGAGCCGGGCTGTTTTCTTTTAATGAAGTGATCCGGTTAACCAGCTCTTCCCTGACCTGCACATCCCATACTGTCTTCATATCGATCAGGCAGGTTGTGATAATGAAAAGAAATTGCCGGAGTCATCCACAAACAACGCTTCATAACCGTAAAATTCTTTGGTAGGCGCTTTCTTGAACACCACCCCTTTCGCTTTCAGTTCTTCATAGGTTGCCAGCAGATCATGGCAGGTAAATACAGCGGCACCAAATGTTCCGTTCTTCACCAGCTCGGTCATGGTCTTCACTGTTTCTTTCGTAAAGATACCTCCTTCGATCACAAGGAATAATGTGATTTCCAGCTCAGGTTGCTCTGGTGGTGTTACTGTCAGCCACCGATTACCTGGCCCCATGGGCGCATCGGTATGCACTTTGAAACCCAGTTTGTTTACATAAAAATCATAGGCGCTGTCCTGATCAAGAACGTAAACGCACACATGTGTCAGTTTTGAAATCATAGATGTTGTTTTTTGATGACTCAAAAGTGAGTAAAAGAGGACAAGGCCATCTCTTGAGAATTGCTATTCTTACTCCAACCGTGCATTTCCGAAAAACAGTTTGGTACAAATCGTAAAGGATGTACCTGCATGGCCTCATGGCGTTTCTTCTGATGGAGCTGAAAAGTGGATGGAGCTACGCCAACCACTTTTTTAAAAAGTCCGGTGAACGAGGTGACACTGCCAAAGCCGACTGCGAAACAAACTTCTGAGATCGAAACTGCCTTCATCAATAACAATTGTGCTTGGTCGATGCGCACCTGAGTAAGGTAATGGTGAGGCGTTTTTCCATAAATCGTTTTGAACAAACGAATAAAATGGAATTTGGAGAAAGAGGCTTGATCCGCAATATTATTCAGATCGATATGCTCTGCATAGTGCTGATCAATAAAGAGCTTTGCCTGGACAACTCTTTTATAGAGATACCTTTTTTCATATTGCTCCATAGCGATAACGATCGGTCAGGTTCACGTGACCATCGCTCTAAAGTTTGGCAAAAAAGAGATTATCTCCTATCGTTGGTTGTATTCTGTTTTTGAATACAATCGTCAATGGAATAAAAACCCGGCCACGTGTTACTCCACCTTCAACCCATGTACCGGATTTGTTTTCTGTACTTTCCTCACCTGTGTTAAAATAACTGCGAGCAAAACAGCTACCAATAGCAGTACCGAAACAATAACTCCGGAATATCCCATCGGCATGGGATAGGCAAAAAGCATATCCAGATAAGCTTTGGTAAAGACGTAACTAACAGGTGCTCCCAGTAGTAATGCAATTGCCGTGAGCCATGCATATTGTTTCACGATGAGTGAGGTAATGTTGTTTATTCCCGCACCCAGCGTCTTACGTATACTGAATTCCCGCACCCGGCCCGATACATTGAGCGTAACCAACCCGTACAATCCCAGGCACGCCAGCATCACCGCAATAGAAGCGATGACCTTATTGAATTTTTCTGAGCGATCGACACTGAAGAAATACGTGGCCCAGATATCTTCCTGCAATCCTCCCTGAAAAGGAATTTCGGGAAACAACTTCAGCCACTGTGCCTGAAGTGCCACATACGCTTCCTTTTCTTTGCCGGCCGATACTCTCATGGAGAAGTAACGAAAATCCTCCTTATCTGTGAGCGTAAAAATGGTGGGTTGCATTTCGTGAAAAAAGTTATTGGTATGAAAATCATGCAGCACACCTATAATTTCATAACGCACGCTGTCAATTTCGAACAGTGTACCGATCGGATGATCCATGCCCTGATGAGTAACAAACAATTCATTCACCACCAGTGATTGCCTGTCATTTTCAGAATCCGCCCGAAACACGCGGCCTTCTTTAAGTTTCAACTCCATCGTTTCGAAATAAGAAGCATCAACTGCCAGACGGTTTACTTCATATTGTTTGAGATCAGGAGCGTGGAGTATCGCAGTGGAAATACGTTTTCCAAGATGATCTGCTGAGCCGGAAACAGAAAGCACATCTGCATTCTGCACCATGGCCGCATGCAGTTTTTCGTAGGCTGCATAGTCGGGAACATCCGCATATAAAGCACCTTTTTGATTGTATCCCCAACTGAGGTGGTATTGATAGGTATTGTTCTGGGTAAACACCACGGCTGCTGTAATCGTGACACAGGCAAGCACCAACTGAATGCCAAGAAAAAGTTTGGTCAGTGGGTTCTTCTTCCCAAACTGCACTGAACCTTTGAAAATGGATACAGTATCGAACTTTGAAATGTAAAAGGCGGGATACATGCCCGACACTATGCCCGTAAAAAGTAAAAGGGCAGTAAGAAAAATCCAGAGGTTTTTGTCCATCAGTTTGACTTCCAGATTCCAGCCGGAAAACTGAACAAACCATGGGATAAAGATCAATACTCCCATCAGGCATCCCAGCACAAGAGCAAAACAAGTCACCACGATATTCTCAGCCAGAAATTGTGTGACCACGCGAAAGCGATTAGCACCGATAACTTTACGTACTCCTATCTCCTTCAATCGCTTTGCTGCCGAAACGATGGCAATGTTGATGTAATTGAAGCATGCCAGTGCCAGCATGAACAGCGCAATGATGGGCATACCGATACGCCCTTCGCGGTTGTCGTCATACGAAATATCATCCCGGATATCTCCTGAACGTTCGTGCAACGAAGCCAGCGGCTCCAATGCAAACGAAGAAATAGCCCGATCACGCTCTACTTCGTTTTGCAGTTGCTTGTACTTCTCCATGCCTCGCGTAATGGCAGGAATATCCGCAGGGTTATTCACCTGAATGAGGGTGGCATTGACCGATGTACGCCAGTCGTGCGCATCGTAATCCGGATGGGCCACACGTACATTGTCGAAATTAACCAGAAATCCAAACTCAATGGCATGTGCTTTAGGGAATGCCTCCGCTACGCCCGTTACTTTAAATAGTTTCTCCCGCTTATCATTGAACTTTACCAGCATTTCTCTTCCGATGGAATTATCCGTACCGAAATATTTGATGGACATTTCCTCACTGAGGATCATACTATTAAGATCATTCAAAGAAGCAGCACTCCCCCACTTCATCGGGAAAGTAAACACTTCTAAAAACTGCGGATCCGTGAAGCGCACACTTTCGTGAAACACATTATCGTTGTATTTCATAATCACATTTCCATCTACCACGCGACACACCTTACTGATCGATGTAAAATCCGCTTTCAGCATTTCGCCCAGCGGCCGGGGGGTAGTACCATACTGTTCCTCTTTCCCATCCAGATCGGCCATGCAGGTGACGAGGTACACGTTGTCTTTGTTTTGATGAAAGCGATCGATACTATAATCAAATTCAAGAAAGGTATAGACAACCAGGCAGATACCGATGGCTACCGCCAGTCCGAAGATATTGATAAAGGAACTCAGCGGATTCTTCATCAGGTTCCGCAGGGAAGTCTTGGAGTAATTTCTGATCATCGTGAATTGATTTAATGATAGCTTTATATTGCCGTTTCGTAGCAGTGAAAACCGTAATAGCCGGAGTGCTTCCCAGGCGTACATTCGTCTTGCTTTGCGCAAAGACACCTGTGCTGCGTTGTCCAGGAAGACTTCTTCCATATCTCCTTCGATTTCTTCGAGGTATTCTTCTTTCAGGAAGAACCGAAGAAACCGAAGCGGCCATTTCGGTGGAGCTGGATTCAATTGATTCATCTTTCTCTGATCAGTTATTCGCTTCTCAACGAATTCACCGGATTAACCAGTGCCGCACGGATGGATTGATAACTGATGGTGCCGATCGCAATGGATAGCGCAGCTAATCCTGCCAATACAAAAATCCACGGCTGAATCTCCAAATGGTAGGCAAAACCTTCCAGCCATTTATTCATGACATACCACGCTGGCGGAGTAGCGATGAGCATGGAGACAAGTACCAGTAGGACAAAGTCTTTGGACAACAGCGCCACAATGCTGTTCACATTCGCGCCCAGCACTTTTCTGATACCGATCTCTTTGGTGCGTTGCTCTGCGGTGTAAGTAGCCAGCCCCAGCAATCCAAGAGATGCTATTAAAATTGCCAGACAGGAAAACGTGGTGAATAGTTGACGGAAAGTGAAATCCGTTTTGTACTGACGATTGAAATCATCATCCAGAAAACTATAAATGAAAGGACGATGTGGCGCAAGTCTATTCCAAACTTGTTCGACCTGCTCAATGGTCGCTGCTATGTTATTCGATTTGATCTTGAGTGTCATGAAACGACAATCGTAAGGCGACATTGGTAGAGTCAATGGCTCTACCTTGTTATGCAATGAAGTAAAATTAAAATCCGCTACTACTCCAATCACTTCTCCTTTGCGGCCCCACTGTTCATATCGCTTACCAATAATGTCAGATGGATTTTTATAGCCGTATTGTTTTGCGGTAGCTTCATTGATTACTATTCCTCCCGTAGTATCTGTAGGATGCTCCGCGGAATACGACCTGCCTGCCACCAGTTTCAGATTAAAGTGAGGAATAAAATCTTTTCCTACCTGAAAAATCGCCTGTCCGAAATATTTGAACTCACCATCAGCTGTTTCTATTCCGGTCCCTGCATTGGGGAAATAACCTCCGGGAACACTACGTGTGAAAGCCGATGACACCACCGAAGGAATAGCTCCCATTTCGGTTCTCAGTGCTTCTCGTTTATCATTCACCGCTCCATCATAATTGTAGTCCAGAATTAACTGTCGTTCTTTATCAAAGCCAAGATTCTTATCGAGAACATGATTCATCTGAAAATACACGATGAGCGTTCCTGCTATCAATGCAATGGAAAGACTGAATTGAAAAACAACCAGTACTCGTCTCAGATTGGTCCCGCTCCTTCCCGACTTCGACATTCCTTTTAGAACTTTCACAGGATTAAAAGAGGAGAGCACAAACGAAGGATAAGAACCAGCCGCCAATCCAATAAGGACCATCATACCTAAAATGATCACACTAGTTTGTGTGTTGATAAATTTCTGAATGAAAAAGACCTTGCCGGTAAAGTTACCC
>JAHEZH010000142.1 GCA_023251155.1 Flammeovirgaceae bacterium
TCGGCGGATTGCAGGGTGTAGATCGATTGATCGGAAGCAATTTTGTAATTGAAATCGGTAGAGGCATAGGTGCTCTTAATTGCTATTAACTTTTCTCTCATCAGCCTGCTGACGTTGACGGCATTCGCATCGGATTGTTTTTTGATTTCCAGACCGATAGCACTTTCTCCATTGATGCGGTTAAGTGTGGCAGCCTCTTCCTGTGAATCCGACACGTAAGCAATGTCACTGAGAAGTAGACGGCTGCCATCCTTGTTTTCACGCACCACCACACCGCGCAGCTCGTCTACTGTTTTTACTTTTGCACTCAGATCGATGGCAAAGCGTGCCTGCGGGCTTTCCACCGCACCCGCAGGGAAAGATGCACCGCTGTAGGCTACCGCCTGATTAATTTCAGTAACGGAAATGTGATACGCCTTTAGCTTATCATTATCGAGCGATACTTTTATTTCGCGTGCTGTGCCCCCAATTACATTCACCTGCGCCACACCGGTAATATTGGTCAGCAGCGGCTTTACCTGCAGGTCAATGAAATCGTATAACTTCGTTCCCGATAATGAAGAGGTAACGCTGATTTTCATAATGGCCGCATCATCACTGCTAAACCGACTGACCACCGGGTCATCTACTCCCTGGGGAAGGGAAGCACGCATCTGATCAATCTTCCTTTCCGCTTCCAGTTGTGCTTCCTTCGTATCGATGTCATTTTTCAAAGTAATGGTGACACTGGACTGTCCTTCCTGCGAGGTGGACGAGATCTGGTCTACCCCTTCAATGGCTGCCACTGCATCTTCAATCGGTTTGGTTACACTGGTCTGTACTTCTTCAGGAGAAGCTCCTACATACGTGGTGCTGACCGAGAGACTGTTGGTCTCAAACTTAGGCAGTAAATTATAGTTAAGTGTTTGGTAGCTGAGTACTCCAAACAGGATCAACGTGAAAAAGATAACCGTAATAAGCAACGGTCTTTTGATGGATACTTCGGTAATAGACATAGTCTTAGTTGCTGGCGATAGCTTTAATGGTTGAACCGTTCACGATATTGATCTGGCCGGACATAATGATCTGGTCACCTTCCTGAAGGCCACTGATCACTTCCACCTTATTGCCCCATTCACGACCGATAATTATTTTTTTCTCCACGGCTTTGTTCCCGTCGGCCACATATACGTATGGATTTTTTATGCCATCCACCAATGCCGACTTCGGTATTTGCAATGCAGTGGACGTTCCGGATTCATTGAAGTTGATCATGGCATACATTCCTGCTTTCAGGCGGGAGGATTTATTGTTGTCCACTGCCAGCTCCACCAGGTAATTGTGATTGTCATCACCCTGCGGACTGATGAAGGAGATGATCCCGTTAAATGTTTCGGTAGGAAAAACTTCGGTGGTGATGGTGGCCCGTTGTCCGTTTTTTAGTTTGAATACGTTATTCTCTGACACATATACGCGTGCCTTTAGTGAGTTCGTGTTCACCACCTTGCCGATCATTTCATTATTGCCTACATATTCGCCTGCTTCCTTTTGCTTTTCACTGATGATCCCGGAAATCGGTGCTTGTATAACGCCATTGGAAATCTGTTTACGCAGCTGATCCGCTTCCAGTCGTTTGGAATCCAGATCGAACTGGCTGTCCTGAACGGTTTTAGCATTGGTGGCATTCCCTTCCACTAATATTTTATTTCGCTCCAGATCCTTGGTCAGTTTTGCAATGGATACTTCAGCAGACTGAAGCTTCAGTTTCAATTCATCCACATCCAGATGACCAATTACCTGGCCTTTCCTGACTACACTTCCCAGCTTGAAAGACAGACTGACTATTCTGCCGGAGGAAGAGACCACAATACTGGCTTCTTCCTGCGCAATGAGTGTGGCCGGTATGTTGATCTGCTCGGTGATGGCTTGCTGCGCGACCTGGATGAGTGTCACCGCCACCGGAACAGCAGAGCGGTCAGTAACCACGTTTTTTGAATCAAGTGTCTTTTTGTTTTTAATCAGTGTGAATAGGATAGCCAGTATGACCAGAACAACTACACCAATAGTGATGATCCGTTTCATTCGTTCAATTAGTTATAGATTGGAAATGTATTGAGTTAATGTTCCCCTGGATTTTTCAAACGACAATTGCGAAGTGAGAAAGTCGAGCAGGGAAGTGATGTAATTCGTTTGCGCTTCTTTGTAGGAAGCATCGGCATCCAACAAGGACGAAAGGTCGGTGGTGCCTTCGCGGTATTCGATGGTAGTCGCATCCACTACTTCTCTGGCTAACTCCAGGTTCTCTTTATTGTTGATTAATGTCCGATACGAATTCGTGTATTCCGTGGACGCATTTTGATAATCCAGGTTATAGGTATTCATGTTCAGCTTCTCAGTAAGAAGCTGATTTTGTTCACTGATTCTGCTTTGAGCCAATTGGCTGTTTCTCTTGAACCCATTAAAAATCGGAATACTCAGCTTTACCCCCAGTGCCGAATAGTCAAACCAATGGTTAAGGGCAGATGAAAACTCGCTTCCATATGCATTGGCTCCGTATTTGGCATATATGGCCAGGGTGGGAAGATACGCGGCCTGTTTTTTCCGGATATCATATTGCTTTAGTAATACGTTCTTCTGATCAATCTGATAGGACAATAACTGAGAGGAATTCATTCCTGTAATCTGAGGAGCCTGGGAGGGAACAGCGTAATTGATCGTATCAATTACGGTCACCCTAGCTGACAAATCGACTCCCATTGCATTCTTTAATTTATTCAATGCGAGTTCGTACCTGTTTTGATTCATGGCCAGTTCAGATTGAGTGTTGTTGAGATTAACCCGTGCTCTATCGTATTCACTTTTCTTAGCGACTCCCTGCTCAAAACGTAGCTTCAGAATAGATAACAACTGCTGGTTCTGATTTTCATTCTCTTTGAGAAGCTTTGCCTTTTGGGCAAGTGATAGCACTTCATAGTAAGCTACGCCTGTATTATAAATAAGCGTTTCGTTTTCTTTGAGCACATTAAGGTCGGCGATGTCTTTATCCACTTTGACCGATTGAACATTCAGGCGGGAGGAACGGTCGATCAAATTCAGATCAGCCTGTACCAAAGCACCCGTGCTGAATTTGTTACCCATTTGCAAACGGGTTTGTGTATCACCAAAAACACCTGCTGGAATAACAGAGGTTTGAAGTTTGATGTTGTAATCGACATTTGTGGACGCATTGACCGAAGGAAGAAAAGATGCCCGGGCTTCAGTTACCTTATGACCGGCAATGACTGCATTATTTCGTGCGATTGTACTGGAAGGATGATTTTTAAGTGTCACCTGTATGGCATCCCTGAGTTGCAAGGCATCCTGTTGTGCCTGACTCCATACCGGGAAGCGGGCCAGGAAGAAAAGAAATACGACCAGACCTTTTGATAGTGGATTTCGAACAGGAGCGGACCAGTGAGTGTGCGTTAGCGTTTTCATTTGAGATACATATACCTCAAAGATTCCACCTGGCCAGACGTAGAAATAAAGTTAAGAGGGGAATGCCTGAATTTGATTTTTGAATGCCTGTTTTCTGCCCCTGAAATTTTCAGCCCACCGCATGGATCATCACTTACCCAGCCATTCTTTGAACTCCGTAATGCGGTCACCACTCACGAAAACCTCCTGCCGCGGTTTGGGTTTTAAATCAAGTTTCAATTTTCCTGCCGAGTAGGTATGCACCAATTGGATGCTATTCAGAGAGACGATGAACTGCCGGTTGATCCGGAAAAAATCCCTCGGATCGATGGTTTGAATGAGCTTGTCAAGGCTGTAATCGACGGGTAAAGTGGTATTGTCGAACGTAGTCAAGAGGACTGTTTTTTCTTCGAGGAAGAAAAAAGCAATATCGGCTGTTTTGATGCTTCTTATTTTTGTTCCTACCGTAATCATGAACCGTTCTCGGTACCGTCCTGCCGGTGGTTTCTCTGCTTCGGATAAAAACTGATTGAGTTTAAGTAAACCTTCGTTAGCTACTAAGGTATTGGAGCCACCCAGCATTGCCTTTAACGATTTAAATTTATCGATGGCGCCCGCGAGCTCCTCGTAGGTGACAGGCTTCAATAAATAATCGATACTGTTAACCTTGAATGCTTTGATGGTGTATTCATCATAGGCCGTGGTGAATATCACGGGTGTTTTTAATTGGAGTTCCTTAATGATCTGAAAGCTGTCACCATCCTCCAGGTGAATATCCATAAAGATAAGATCTAGTCTTTCGGCGCTTGCCTTGTTCTCACTAAACCAGGAAAGGGTATCCTCAACGGATTCCAGTTGTGCAATAACGTGTATGCTGCGGTCATATTTTTCCAGAAGAGATACAAGCCGTTCGGCAGTCAATACCTCGTCTTCGATAATAATTACATTCATATAAGTGGAATTTTAACGATGAATGTGCCATGATTGGTACTGACTTCCACTGGTTGGCTGGTCAGCAAGGCATAACGATTTTTGATGTTACTTAATCCGATACCGGTGGATACGGCTCGGTCGTTTTCATTACGGGTTCGTATGGGATTCAGCACAATAAGGTAGTTGTTTTCAATAAGGATAGATACATGCAACGGATCTTTGGATGACATGCGGTTATGTTTCACCGCATTTTCTACCAATAGTTGTAAAGTTAACGGTGCAATCAGATACTTCTCGGCATCCGAATCCTTGATGGAAATCTTCAGATCAAACTTCTTTGCAAAGCGGATCTTCAGCAGAAAGGCATATGATAAAATGAAATCCAGTTCTGTTTTTAACGAGATACTATCCTTGTCTTTCTGTTCCAGAATATACCGGTAGGCTTTCGAGAGCTGTTCAATAAATTGTTCGGAAAGTTCCGGGTTGACCCGAACCAGGGAAGAAAGTATGCTCAGACTATTAAAAAGAAAGTGCGGACTTACCTGATTTTTCAATGCTTCGTATTGCGCCAGCGCATGTTCTTTAACAAGACGTTGCGCTTCCACCTCCAAGTCTTTCATCTGGATGTTTGCTTTCCGGTTGATGATCAGGTAGAGTATTCCCAGAACGGTCATTAAGGTCAACCCGTTGTTCGTTCTGCGAAATGTTTCAAATTGCTGTGGCGTCATTTCTGCCATCAGGCCATTTTTGATATCCGGCTCAGAAGGTCGCAGAATGAAAGTGATAATCAGGTGGCCAAAGAAGGTGACCAGTACAGCGAACGGTATAGAAAGTAGTAGGGTAGAGAAACTAAATTCAGTGATGATCTTCTTGCCGGCAATTTTTTCAGACCAATCAATCAGGCGGTCCGTGGCCAAAATGAGCAGAACATAAAAAATGAAATTGAAGAGGGTAGGGTAAATGAGAAAAGTGGATGCCTCCAGTATTCGTTCACGCGGGATGTTGACATAAATGGTGATCGGGTAGTAAATAGCAAGTACGGTCAACGCAAGATAGATAGCCTGTCGTAATGAAAACCTCCAGTTTGTGATCTCCGTCATCGCTGCCTAATTAATACAATCTGTCCTGCCATCCAAACAAAGTAGGTGGAATGAGCAGTTTGCCATCAATTCAAATGGTTTCCCGAATGTGCGAAGCAACCGGCTGCCAATAGGAGAATTATTGCCGAATGACGTGAATTTATCTCTGAATGGCGCATATTAAACGGCGAACTCGCCCGGCGATCCAGGATGACTTTCAGTAATAGAGTGGCGATGCTTCTGAATTCCTCCAACACAACTCCAAGATGTATGCCGTAGACTCCGAAAAATCACTTAAATCGGTAGGTGAGGTGGATGAGAACTCGACACTGCCGTTGAACCTATCAGTTCAAGAGGTTGGGCAATCAATTTTGGTAGACCGATGTGGTATGACTTGTTCTGATTGGATAGGTAAGAGGGTCGTCTCACGCGCAGTATGCTTTCTGTACCTCGGCTTTGATCAAATTTTACTTACAGATAGCTTTTATTGACTTATTATTGCACATTGAAGCACAGGGCTTTAAGTCGTTTTTGGTCTTTAATCGATAGCTAAATTATGCTGACGAAAAGGATTTTCGTTACACTCTTTGTATTCCAAACTGTTTTGTCAGCTCATGCGCAGGGAGACGCCATTTCTACTTTATTTCAACAGCTTAAGTCTGCTCCGCACGACACCGTCAGGGTAAACCTTTACTACTCCATTTCAAAACGCTATTGGGGCAAGGATTTCGATAGTGTATTGCTGATGGCAGGACGAGGAGCCGCGCTGGCCGATTCTATCCATTTCAAAAAAGGGAAGGCACTCAATTGCCTCTCCATGGGTGTTGCCTGGTCCAACAAAGGTAATTATCCGGAAGCATTGACCTATTACTTTGAGACACTCAAACTTAGTGAAGAACTCCACCTGGAAGGGCTTTCCGGTAATACGTATACTAATATTGCGATCATTTATTCTAGTCATGGTGATCGGCGCAAGGCCATTGATTTCTTTCAGAAAGCGCTTCACATTTCTGAAAAGTATGGAAGAGCGGCCACGTGTGGTCCTCTGATCAACTTGTCCGATCTGTATACGGACCTCGGTCAATATGGGGTCGCCAGCAAGTATGCGCATCGGGCACTTCGGATAAGCCAGGATGAGTCAGACTCTTCCAATCTGGCTATCGCTCTTTTTAATATCAGTACGATTCATAAAAGGACCAGCCAGATGGACAGTGCCCAATGGTATCTGCAGGCCGCTACTCAGATTTCAACACGAATTCAGGATTATGCAGGTGTGTCGTACTGCCTGAATTCGCTTTCCGAGATCATGATTGGCAGGAAGAATTACCATCAAGGCCTCGCGCTGGCCGAAAAGAGCCTGATCAATTTAAGACACGTAGATGATGATGATCTGCTCATGAATGTCTATCACCTGTTGTACCAGTGTTATGACGGAATTGGAAATGCAGAACGTGCACTTCACTATCGTAATGAGGAAATCAGGATAAAGGAAAAGCTCTACGATATGGAAAAGGAGCGACAAGCCAATGATCTTATCAATCAATACAATCTGGAACGAAAGGAGTTTCAAATCCAATTGCTTGAAAAAGATAATAAGCTACAGCAAAAGGAGATAACGCGGTCGTCATTGCTGCGAACGGTCTATGGCGGAGGAGCAATTGTGCTCACGCTTCTGGTTATCTACCTGGCTGTTTCTAATTCACGATGGAGAGCTTACAATCGCATAATGTTGGAAAGAAATGCGGTGATTCAGGAGCAAAAGGAAACGATTACTCAGCAAAAGGCGAATGTAGAACGACTCAATGCTGTCAAGGATCGAATTATTTCGATTATCAGTCACGATTTCAGAAGCCCCATCAATACACTTCGTGGCTTTATACAGCTTCTCAAATATGATGCACTCACGAAAGAACAGACATCGCATACACTTGAGCAAATCGATAAGAATCTTTCTGCTACGCTGGAAATGACCGATGATCTGCTTACCTGGGGCGGTGCGCAGATGGCGGGATTGAAAATCGAAAAGAGCACCTTTGATATTGGCGAGCTGGTAAAGGAAAATACTCAGCTTGTTCATCCCCGTTCGGATAGCAAAGGAGTATCGATTGTCAATGCGATCACCCATCCAACCATGGTATGCGGTGACCGGAACATGATTAATATCGTGCTGCGCAACCTGATTACCAATGCAATTAAATTTTCAAACGCGAGCGGCACAATTGTGATCTCTGCCTGGTATAGTGATAGGGAAACGGTAGTGTCCATTGCGGATAATGGTGTAGGAATACCATCCGATCGGCTGCAAACTCTTTTTGATGGATCTCTAAATGCAACAACAACGGGTACGGCCAACGAAAAAGGAACAGGGATAGGTTTGTTACTGTGTTATGAGCTGACCAAAGACAATGGCGGAAAGATATGGGCGGAAAGCACGTTGAATCAAGGAAGTACTTTTTATTTCAGCCTGCCTACTTCTGCGCACTGACGTAGTTTTTTTGGGGATGTATGCGATGAAGTTGATCTTCGTTCCCCATTCTACGCAAGACCATAATAATCCAATAACAAAAGAAGGCCAGCGATCTGAATAGGTGGAAAGAATAGCTGAAACAACATGGCTGTTTAAAAATTGAAATCAGTTTCGTTGTCAGCGACAATAGTTTAGTCCGGAATAGTCAAATAGCCGTTTTGTACAATAATTTAGGCTTTCGTCGGTAGCATCTTTGTGATTCAAAATAAATTGTTTCACAAAAAAAAAGTAAAAAAATGAGTAAGGTAATCGTAAGCACCGTGCTGGGTAAAGTAGAAAACATTCAGGAATTTTTACCTGTTGAATTTGCAAAAGTAGAAGCACTAAAAGCGGAAGGTGTATTAAAAAGCCTTTACGTAAAAGAAGGAAATACTGGTGCCGTGTTAGTATTTGAAGGTTTGTCTTTGGATAAAACGAAAGAAACAGTTCGTTCTTTCCCTCTTTATCCTCACTTTAATCAAATTGAGTATTCAGTAGTGGAACAAAATTTCTAAGGAAAGGTTATAAAATGAAAAGAGTATTATTTGTAGTAACCAGTTGCAATGTAAAAGGCGATACTGGAATCCCTACAGGTTTTAATTTAGCCGAGGTAACTCATCCCTTAGAAAAATTAGAAGCGAATCATATTGATGTTACCATTGCCTCAATAAAAGGCGGAGCAGCACCTACTGATGGTTTGGAAGATATGAACGACCCTGTTATTGCAAAATATATGGGAAGCGATAAATTCCGTAAAGCCATAGCAAACACAGTAAGATTGGAAGATACACAGGTAGCTGATTTTGATGCTATCTTCTTTGCTGGTGGGCACGGTACGATGTGGGATTTTCCCAATGCTCCATCCGTATTAAAATTAGTACCTCAGTTTTATGAATCTGGCAAGGTGGTATCGGCAGTTTGTCATGGTCCTGCTGCCCTGGTAAATGTAAAATTGAGTGATGGAGCTTATTTAATAAACGGAAAAAAAATAGCTGCATTTACCAATGACGAGGAGGAAGAAGTGCAATCAACTAATGTGGTTCCCTTTCTTTTGGAAACGGCTTTGATAAATCACGGAGCATTGCATCAATCTTCACCCAATTGGTCAAAAAAGGTAGTCATTGATGGTCGGTTAGTAACCGGTCAAAATCCACAGTCTGCGGCAAGTCTAGGTGACGCACTGGTGAAACTTTTGGAGTAAAAACGAAAGACCAACAACAACTGTGGGTATAAGGATCGAATAAGATTCTTATACCCTTTTTTCATTCAAAGCGAATAAGTAGGGTAGAGAATTATTCTAGCTGTGATCGGCTACTTCATTGTTAGGATAGACAACGACAAACGATTCTTTAATGAGTTTACACAAGCGGGTAATCAACACAAGGTGCTAAGTAAGAATACGTAGTTTTGGATCTGCATTTTTTGCATTTTCTTCAAGGAATAAAGGGTTCACTTTTACACCAGCAACTAGTGTTGCGTAGAAGAAGATGAAGATCAAGTTGATAGAAGTTCCTTTAATTATAAACATTCTTTTGGTTGTTTCAGCCCTGGCGCTTCAGATTTATGATGGATATGTTATCGCCGAGAATAATATTCTCAAGAAAGAAAGTGAAGAAGTCAAAGAAAGAACCGAGAAAATCATAGGCGATATTATCCATGGTGCAGATCTTTCTGTACGTGGCTTTGCTTTAACAAAGAACCAAAAACTAGCTGAACCTCTCGCCATTATCTTGACTAAAAAGGATTCTATTTATAAGGGCATTTATGCTCTTTTGCGTAAGCACGATTATCCAGCCATCGCGGATTTTCAAAAGTTAAAGGTGGTCGTTGATGACTATCTTGCATTTTCCAATCAATTGATTGCTATCGCTGAGCGAGGTGATATGGTAACCTTTGATAGGTACCTGAGCGAGGACAGAGGCTTTGCCGTCTGGAAACAATACCAAAGTTTTTATGAACCTCTTTTTGCATTTGAAGATAGATTAATTGAGTCCGCCACAAATAATTACGCTAATGCTACTAAGGCCAATGAAATTCTGCAATGGTTGGTTGTACTGATTAGTGTTCCGTCTACCTTCTTTGTCATACGTCAACTGAGAAGGGAATCAAAAGCAAGAACACAAGTACTAGCATCCATTGAAAAAAGTAATAGGGAGCTGGTATTTGATCCGGGAGTTTCAAACTCTAAAGAAGAGACCGACTCCACTCTTTACACCTTTATCGATTTGTTCCGGAGAGCCAATGAATTTGTTGGCGCCATTACAAATGAAGATTACGAAAAGGACTGGGAAGGGCTTACTGAGCAAAATAAAACTCTAAATGAAAATAATCTGGCAGGCAGGCTTACAATTATGCGAAATCACTTGAAGAACCTTCGGACAAGGGAAAATCAGCGGGCCTGGGTAAATGAAGGGCTAACGCAGTTTTCTGACTTAATAAGGAGGAATAACACGAAGCTGGATGTTCTTTCATTCAATGCTTTGTCATTTCTTTGCAAGCACCTGAACATGCAACAAGGTGCTATTTTCATTAAGAACCTAGCCGAGGGGGAAGTCTATCTGGAGATGACTGCTTGCTATGCATTTGGGAGAAAAAAATATTTTGACAAGCGAATAGAGGTAGGAGAGGGTATCGTTGGTCAGATTTTTCTTGAAGGAAATACTCAGGAGCTTACTGATATCCCTAAAAATTACATTCATATTTCCTCCGGCTTGGGCGAGGCGCTACCAACTTATATCATAGCAACTCCTTTAAAATACGATGATAAAATTGAAGGTGTTATTGAGCTAGCCAGCTTCCATCGCCTTCATAAATTCCAGATCGACTTTATAGAAAAGTGCGGTTCACTTATAGCATCGGCTAAAATTGGAAATGATGCGATGATGATAACCGAAAGGTTACTTGCCGATAGCCAGGCCATTACCAGGGAATTTCATGAGCGCGAATCTTCTATGAAACAGACGATAGAAGAACTTCACTCCGCTCTTGAGGAACTTAAAAAAGGTCGGCAGGTCAATTGATTAAAGGCCTGCCGGGAAAAGACTTTTTGTTGACGAACGCCGATGAATTTTTAAAACGATGACAACCCTGCTTTTTTTCTTCTATAATCTGATTTTTATTGTTGTATCTATTTCCGTTTCCTATTCCCTGAAAAACAGTTACCATGGTGATATCAACTCCTTTATAGGTTATAGGACAAAAAGGTCCATGTCATCAAAGCAGGCCTGGAGTTTTGCAAATAAATATTCATCGAATCTTCTTTTTAATTATTCGGTTGGATGTGGGGTGATCGAAATGGTGGTGTTGTATTACTTTGGAGGGAAGGTCGCCCTGTTCTCTGCGGCCTGTATATGGGTATTCCTATTTGTAATTATTGTTATTCAAACCGAATTCAAATTAAAAAAGTACTATCCAAGTTCTAAAGGTGGAGTGACTTCGCAAAGTTGAACGCACTTGATTTTTTTTGTAAACAACTTTTTACCGGTCAAACATAACGGTGCTGAGGTAGCTCATCAAATTTGCATTTTGAAACAAATGTCCGGGTTGTCCAGTTCTCCCGGTGCTTCTGAGCGAGAGGGGTACGTACGCCTAATTGCAGACCGTTGGATGCTGTGCCACAAAACAGATCGATTGATTCGATCGTAGTCTTCTGTCCATTCCGCGTGTCACCAAAGCAAATCAAAAGAGTCAGGAGTTTCTACGTGAAATGTGATTTCCGGGTAGTAAAATGCTTCTCATTTTGATGAAAAAGGGTACATCGAATCAAACACGACCATGAGCCTGCAATTCAGCTTATTGTTCTGGCTTGATTCCAAGTAATTCCTTTAATGTTATTTTCCCTTCATAGACGCGTTCCAACGCATCGAGTTCATCATATCCCAATTGTTTTGCATGATTAAAAAACTTGTCTCTTGATTCAAAGTTTCCCTCGAAATGATAGGCGATTGATAGGTTAGCTGCGATCACTCCACTCTTGGCATCCAGATTCCAGGCTTTTTGTCCAACGGTAACCGCTTGGTGGAAGTCTTTCCGAATGAGTTCAATAATCATTAAGCTGGAATAAGCTTCCGGAAATTCAGGATCAATTTCAAGTGCCTTTTTATATAATCCCTCAGCTTCCAGATAATTCCCTTTTCTTCTGTTGATTACACCTAAACCAGTCAGCGCTTGTTTGATTCGTGGATTTATCTCCAGCGCTTTGTTGAAGGCCATTTCGGCAATTGAATCGTGTTCTTCCTCTAAAAGCACGACCCCGTAAAATGCCCATCCTTTATAGCTGAGAGGATATTTTTTTACGTACTCCTCAATCATCGCCCTACTTTTTTGATGGTCTCCGGATTGATGAATAGTATAGATAGTAAGGTATTCAGTCTTTTCTTCTCCGGAATTATTTGAACAGCTAAAACAGAGAATTAAAATGAGTATGGATGGTAGTTTGCCTCTTATCATATTGATACAAGGGTTAAATGCAGTCTTCCCTGTGGTATTGAGTGCTGAACCCTATAGGGACGAGGGAATTTTAACTGACGAGTGAAGATATCTAAGGAAGCTATCATAAATGATTTTCTTCCTGCTTTTTTACTTTCCAACTGTGAATAGCTGATCAGCGTAATGAATAATTTTCCAAGCCTGTCAGCACAAGAATAAATGAGTAAGAGAAGCAAGGCCGAGACCTTGCTTTCTCAAACTAACCCCATAAGAGATGCTGTACCTTAAAAAAGTAGCAACACTTTATGTTTGCAAAAGAAAATAGAATTCATTTACTAAAAAACCGAACATATACGGAGAAGCATATCCGTTTTTTTACGGAGAGAGCGAATTTGGTGTGCGATAGCACAAGCGTTTTGCGTTACGAACAACCAGGCTGGAAAAGTATTTTAATGAAAGTCGCTACAATCATTGGAATGTAAAGTGCGTAAAAAAAGCAGATCTCTACATCTACTTTGTACTATGGGGATCCAGTGATATTCGCCTCTGGCATAAGGATCCTCCGACACAGTATAAACAGGTAGCCTGATGTTTTCGCTCATTAAAATAAATCTGGCGCAAGTAGGGCAGCCCTTGTAAAAGCATCGCTCAGAAAAATATCAGAACACAATAGTGGTACTAAAAGAACTACAACAGATGATAGCACGTATTTAAAAGGCTTAGTGCTTGACCAGATTTTATTTGATTATACACGTTTGAAGATATTTCCTTGAAGAGCCGTTCAGAACCATCCACCTCGGCATGCCATTCTCTAGCGACGGAAAATTCACCTGATGCCGGCAGATTTTATTACTATGTTTTTTCTCTCGTTCGGAATTATAAAACACATTAGAAACTAAAATACTTTCTAATAGGTAAATGTACGGAGATTACTATGTAAAAACAGTATAGATATCTAGTCAGATATACCAAAAATTAAATTTTGCTCTCAGGATTAGCTTTACTGAAAATAGAACGCCCGGTAGTTTATAGAAAAAAATAAGCTTTTGAATCCAAATGAACGATCCCAGTAGAGCGGGTCGTACTAATTTAATAGTACACAATGTGAAGTGTTGCAATGTACCATAGTGATCACTGTATTCCGATCGAAATCTTGCAGAATGTTATTTGTGTACTAATTGACAGCAATTCTAATGTTAAGAGTAAGAATTTACAATGAAATAAAAACCAAGAAACTACTATGCGATGCTTTTATTTATCTCTGTTATTTTGTTTTGGATTGACGTTATGTTTTGGCCAAGATCAACCTGTCTTCGAACAAAAAGTGATCAAAGACCCAGACGGAAAAGTTTATTGGCCGTTATCGTTACCCGTCTACCTGCAGCTCAACTCAAAGCCGGATACGAAGGATGCGGTTGCCTTAAGTGAGGTAAAAGATGAAAGTATGAAGGAGGCGGGTTTTCCTATGAGATGGGACGGCCCTGGTATTCATTATGTACGCCACTTTGATAATAAAAACCCTCGATTGAAAGAGGGTGAAATTGCTTTTCCGGTATACGTTGACGGTCAAGCACCAACCACTTTACTTAAGCTTCACGGCGCCCCAGCCTATACAGCCTCTAAATTATATTTTGGTAAGGGACTTGCAGGAATTCTCACTGCAACCGACGATATGTCTAAAGTAGCGGCTACTCATTTTTCGATCAACGGGGCTCCCTATTCTGAATACAAAACAGATTTTTCCTTTTCTGAGGAAAAGGAATACACAGTTAAATTCTTTTCTCTTGACCGCGTGGGGAACACGGAAGTTCCTAAATTAAAAGTGTTCACTGTGGATATTACCCCGCCCGCCACAACTCATGAAGTGGCAACTGATCATGTGGAAGGAAAGATACTTTCCTCTAGATCGACCGTTGCGCTTTCAAGCACTGATAACTTATCCGGTGTGAAAAAGACTACCTATGCATTTGATGGTAATCCTCTGAGTTTTTATTTAGGTAAAATTAATCTAGCAGCGTTGTCCGATGGAGACCATGTTCTCAAATATTTCGCTATCGACAAAGTTAGTAATGAGGAGACCGGTAACGAATTCACCTTTTATTTGGATAAGATGGCTCCGGTAATTTCTTCGGCCATAGATGCCCACTTTGTTAAAGTCCATGGCAGAATGTACCTCGCTAAGACTTCGACGATTCAACTTTCTGCTACAGATAATAAAGCGGGTGTAAAGGAGGTCTATTATACCATCAACGGTGGTCCCCCAATTTTGTATTCCTCTCCTTTCAAATTGCCACAAAGACAAGGAGCCTATGTTGTGAAGTTTAGAGGTATTGACAATGTAAACAACAAAGGTCCGTTCATTTCGGATAATACTGTGGGTAACCTGTTTGTCGATGACACTCCTCCACTGATTTCCCACCAAATTAGTCACCCGAAAGTTTTCACACGTGATACTCTTTTCATCACTAAAGACTCTAAAATAACGTTATCATCTGTCGATTTGGAATCTGGATCGGCTCGAATAGATTATCAAGTGGATAATGGCGGTGTGGGAACTTATTCACAAGGACAAGCCATACAAATTCCTTCCGATGGTAAACATAAAGTGGTGTATACTGGCATAGATAAAGTCGACAACTCTGTTGCAAAGAATTTTTTGGTGGTAGTAGATAATATGGCTCCAAAAGTATTTTATCATTTTAGTCTTGAAAAGATGGGAAGCAAAGAGGGTATTCCCATGTATGCAAATGGAACCTCGCTTTATCTAGCGGCAACTGATAATGTAGTGGGGACAAAAGCAATTTACTACTCAATAAATGATCAGCCCGAATCAGTGTTTGGTCAGCCCATTAAATTTACGGCAAAAGGCGCAAAGAAAGTAAAGATCAGCGCAGTAGACTATCTTGGAAACCGGAGCCAGGTTGAAACCCTTAACTTCATTGTTCAATAGATTTGTCGTTTCCAGCTACCTATCAGCAATAGGATGGATGCGTATAGGAAAAAGAGGCCTGATCATTCTGTGATCGGCCTCTTAGATCAAGAGGATTATTACTAAACCGTGGTAGCATTAAGTTATAGTAGTGATGAAGGTTCTGAAAGGTATTG